>JBHJIP010000151.1:0-11034 GCA_050043365.1 Leptolyngbyaceae cyanobacterium | reverse complement strand
CTCGGTTGTGAAACGCATCTGCGGCGAAGATACTTTGGGGGTTGCCCCACGGGAAAATAGCTCGGTGCCAGGTCATATTTCAAAAGCTCCTCCATTTCAACAGATGGGGGAGCTTTTTGCTGATAAATGGGGGACAAGTGGTTTTGAAGTTTAATGTAGAACAAGCATCATCGCAAGATTAACTAGGAAGCTCCGCTACGGTGAAAAAGTAGAACCCAAACAGTTTTCACAAGTAATTTAACGTCATAGAAAAAGCTCCAGTTTTCCTGATATCTCAGGTCTAGCCGAATCACATCCTCAAACTTTTTGATATTGGAGCGACCATTCACCTGCCACTCCCCGGTCATGCCAGGCTTAACGTCCAGCCTTTGCCATTCTGGGATCTCATAGTGATCCAGCTCGTCTGGTGTTGGTGGGCGGGTTCCTACTAAGCTCATTTCACCTTTGAGTACATTCCAAAATTGCGGGAATTCATCCAAGCTGGTTTTGCGCAGCAATCGACCAATACGAGTAATGCGCGGATCATTTTTATTTTTGAACAACGGCCCTTCAACCTCATTCTCAATCCGGTGCTTAAGGGCTTCAGCATTGGTCACCATTGATCTAAATTTCCAGATGCGAAACCGCTTGCCCATCCAAGAGCAGCGGGTTTGACCGAAGAAAATTGGCCCGCCATCATCAAGCTTTACGGCGATCGCGATCGGGATAAACATCACTGCCGTCAGCCCCAACCCCACCAGCGCACCCACGATATCGAGCCCTCGTTTTGTCGGTGATTTGACTGAGGGATGGGTCGTATAAAGCTGTTTTTCTACTTCTCGAGGCGGCGGAATAGCTGGCACTGAATCAACGGGTTCAATGATGAAGACCTTATCCAAATCAGTCATGGATAGGGCCATCATCACCTGAGAACCCACATCATGGAGTCTTAGCTCAGTGTGGCGCTCTTGGCAGGTACGGCGGCAGATCACCAGGGCCCCAATTCCACTACTGTCAATAAAGGTGGTCTCACTAAAATCTAGGGAGAGTTTTTGGATCTCGGGATAGCATTGAAAAATTTTCTGACAAGTGCTCCGAAATTCCATCGCTTCTGTCACCGTAAAGGCCAACGGTAGCCTTAGTAAGCAGATGCCATCAGAGTACAGGGGGTCCATAAGTAGAGGCTGAGCAGGGAACGGCATTGAAAATGCAACGAGCAGGATGATTGAGGACCTCTTTCAGGGGCAGTCCTATCCATCATTAAGATCGGGCAACCTCTCCTTAGAGACATAACTATGGTCAGGATGCCCACATCCTAGAACGGAATGCTAGCCGAAGCGGTGTCACAATCTTGTTAAAGAATGCTTGAAAACAAGTTTAACCAGCATTAAACGCGACTGGAAATCGCTAGTAAATAATCTGAAGCCACCATATTGCCGTTATCTATTTTTTGACTCAAACAAGGTATAGAGAACTTTTCAAACATCCGCTTAGGGGGTTAACTTCTCGCGGGTCGAAAGCTATAATGACCAAGCTAATGTCAAATAGGCATTTATAGTAAACCCGGAAGCGTGGCTGAGCGGTTGAAAGCGCCTCCCTGCTAAGGAGGTAGAGGAGTTAATTCTCTCGAGGGTTCGAATCCCTCCGCTTCCGTTGAATAGTAAGTGAATTTGGTGAAAGGGTGCGCCTGTTCGGCGAGGGCGAAATCCCTTTAATTGTTGTAGCGATTGCCCTTGCCTGCCAAGCACAGCTATTTGTCGCAGCAGTTGCCCATGCTAGTTGTGCCTCTAGAGCAACCCGCCATCTAAGGCGACCGCCACCGGCACATGCCAAGGGATGAGTGATGTTTTGAAAAGGGGGGACGCGCTTGAAGAAGAGCAATGTGCGCTTATCTATCAATGAGCTTATCCTTTAGGCGTTAGCGTACTTAAACCACAGCCAACTTGAAAACTTGAGTTTTTATAGGGCCAATGACGGGTTTGGATGTGGCCAGGTTTAGTCAGGGGTTAAACCAGTTCAACTATGTATCTGCTTGTCTCGAATGACGGTGAAGTCAAAGCCAGCCAGACCTGTCGACTTTACTACTTTGAGCAAGCCATGAATGGATACATGAGTGTGATTGACATCAGCAACCCGAATCAACCTCTACGGATAAATGCCCAGGGAGAGTGGGTAGCGGTAGATTTTTTAGACGGGCCTGCTTAGGGCTGAACCCACCATTCGATATTGCGATGATGACCGGTGAAACCAACCTTACGGCTCTGCTGCTGCATATGACACCCCATCTCCATCCGGAGATCTTCGTTTTTTGCACTCTGCCGTCACAATTTCTTGAAACGCTGCCGCTTGCGCCCCGCTGTACGTTTCAAGAGGCGGAGGGGATGACGCTGCTGGTGACGCAGGCGGAGGCTGAGTCACAAAATTGGCCCTATACCTACGAATGCCGTCAGATCACCCTCAAGATTCACTCCAGCCTCGAAGCCGTCGGCTTTCTGGCGGCAATTACCAATGCTCTGACCGCCGAAGGCATCAGCGTTAACCCCGTCTCAGCCTACTACCACGACCACCTGTTTGTGCCTGCGGGACAGGCGGAACAGGCGATTGTTTGCCTGCAAAATCTCACCCATCATGCTGAATAATCGCTCAGAATACCTGCTCACCGATGTTGCTGAACCAGGACAGGGCGGCGACAAGCAAAATTTTTGGCAAAACATCCTCGGTTCTGACTCTGCTGAAGCAATTCGAGAGGCCATATCAATGCCCCAATCTGGCGACATGGATATCTCTATAACGATCGCTCCATCACATCTGAAGTGCAGCACCAGTGGAACCGGAGTCGTGATGCGGGCATGTTAACAATGACGTTCTACCCATATTCCTTTGGTTGAGCTGCCCCATGGCCCCTTTTATTTCGGCGATTATTTGTACCCACAACCGCGATACCTATTTGGGAGCCGCGATCGATAGCTTGCTGAACCAGGACTACGCGCATTATGAAGTGATCGTGGTTGATAATGCCTCGACCGACACGACGAAGGCCGTGGTCGAGGCACGACTCCCCCATGAACGGTTGAGCTACATCTATGAAACGACCCTAGGGCTCTCAGTGGCCCGCAATGCCGGGGCAGTGGCCGCAAAAGGGGACATCTTGGCCTATCTGGATGACGATGCTGAGGCCACTGTGGGCTGGTTGGCTGCTCTAGCAGAGATTTACCAGGTCAATGACAAGGTGGCGATCGCCGGGGGTAAGGTCACGCTGCTGTGGCCCCCCGATACCCACCCCCCCGCCTGGCTCTCGATCGGCATGTCCGGCAATCTAGGGCTCTACGATCTAGGGGACGAGTTGTTCCCAATTACCGAACCAGGACTTACCCCTAGGGGCCTCAATTATTCCATCCGCAAAGCATTTCTAGACCAAATTGGCGGGTTTGATCCCAACCTAGGGCGCGTGGGTAAAAACCTGCTCTCTAACGAAGAGCTCTACATGACCCAACAGGCCCTGCAGTTGGGGTGGCAAGTCATGTACAGCCCCAAAGCCTTAGTGGCCCACAATGTCGCCCCCGAGCGCATGCTGCGGGGCTGGTTTCTGAAGCGCAGTTGGTGGCAAGGCATTAGTCAGTGTTATCAAGAGCAGATGGCTGGCAAAGCTGGGGTGCGGCAATTGAGTTGGGGGGGGGAACGTTTGGTGAGGGGTGTCTATAAAAGCCTGAAATATTTCCCAGACCCAGCCCAGCGCTTTGAAAACTTCTTATATGCCTATGGCCAGATTGGGTACCTTTTGAGTGCAATCCGCGGTTTCGTGCAGCCAGTGCGCCCCTGAGGCTGATCACCCGCTCGCTCGGCGGGTACCGCTAAAATGGCCGCAGTTCAAGACCCAGTCATACCGTCTACGCTTTAAACTGCCTCAGCCTTCTTCGTTTTGTCCTCATTCCCTAAACCCATGACTGCCGTGCCCTCCAAAATTCCAGTCTCTGTTCTAATCCCTGCCAAGAACGAAGAAGAGAACCTGCCTGCCTGCCTAGAGAGTGTCGCCTGTGCCGATGAAGTCTTTGTGGTCGATTCCCAAAGCAGCGATCGCTCCGTTGAAATCTGTGAACAGTACGGCGCTCAGGTGGTGCAGTTCCACTTCAACGGCAGTTGGCCCAAAAAGAAAAATTGGTCCCTAGACAATCTCCCTTTCAAAAATGATTGGGTACTGATTGTCGATTGCGATGAGCGCATCACCCCAGAACTGTGGGATGACATTACCCAAGGCATCCAAGTGTCAGACCATGACGGGTATTACATCAACCGTCGCGTTTTTTTCCTGGGTAAATGGATTCGCTATGGCGGCAAGTACCCCGACTGGAACCTGCGCCTGTTTCGCCATGCCAAAGGCCGCTACGAAAATCTCAAAACCGAAGGCATCCGCAATACCGGTGATAACGAAGTCCACGAGCACGTGGTGATCAACGAAGGTAAGGTGGGCTACCTCAAGCACGACATGCTCCATGAAGACTTCAAGGACCTCTTCCATTGGCTTGAGCGCCACAATCGCTATTCCAATTGGGAAGCCAGGGTCCACTACAACCTGCTGACCGGAATGGCCGATGACGGCACCATCGGGGGCAATCTTTTTGGCGATGCCGTCCAACGCAAGCGCTTTCTCAAGAAAATTTGGGTACGCCTACCCTTCAAGCCCTTCTTGCGGTTTGTGCTGTTCTACTTTATTCAACTGGGCTTTTTAGATGGTCGCGCTGGCTATACCTATGGGCGTCTCTTGAGCCAATATGAGTATCAGATTGGAGTCAAACTCTACGAACTGCGTCAATTTGGAGGCCGCTTGAACGTCAATACGCCTGTAGCAGAACCCGCGCCTGCTGAACCTGAGACAGCCACGCCCGCTAAGGTTCAAGGTTAGTGACCACGAACTCGGCTCCGACACCGCCAGCAGGTCCCCCTTCATTGGTGGACCTGCGTCATTATGACCAGTCTTGGTACGACGCTGGCCGCCCCAAATGGTTGATCTTGGTGTGGTGGTTTGTACAGGCCATCACGTTTCCCCTCACCCTTCACGCCCATCATGCCCCCCGTCGGTTTTTACTGCGATTATTTGGAGCGCATATTGGTAAAGGGGTGATGATTCGCCCCAGCGCACGGGTGCATTATCCCTGGAAGGTGGCGATTGGGGACTATAGTTGGATTGGCAGCGATGTGACGCTCTACAGCTTGGATGAGATCGCGATCGGCAATAACTGCGTGATCTCTCAAAAGAGCTACCTCTGCACCGGTAGCCACGACGCGCGAGATCCGGCTTTTGGTCTTAAAACTGCCCCAATCGTGATTGAGAATGGGGTTTGGGTCGCCACGGACTGCTATGTAGGGCCAGAGATGCGTATTGGGGACAATGCACTCGTCGGAGCCCGCAGCAAAGTCATCAGTGATTTGCCAGCCCAGCACATTTGCCTGGGTTCCCCATGCAAACCTCAAAAGCCGAGGGAAATCGGTTAAGGGTCTCTGCGTTGGGTGGCAACTGGGTTCGGTTTTCAGGCGCACTTATTCCCAGCCTGCAAAGTGGGCGATGGGAGCTAGCACCATACCCATCATTCCAAATGCCCAGGCTGGCATGAATAAGATGCCAATCCTAATTCTCCGATATTTGGACAGCCATAGATTCCAAGCCGCCGCTCCGGTGCAAGCGACGAAGATATACAGCGGCGTAATGTCGAGGAATCCTTGAAAAAAAAGGTGGCCTGCCCCAAAAAACGCCGCAATCAGGGCGCTGATCAAGGTAAGGATGGTCGGTGGTCCAAAGGCAACTAAGCTGATGACTAACAGTCCCCCAATGGCTGGAATATTCCACACATCGCGGATTAATTCATTGTCAGTGCGCAGAGAAATCGGGATTGCCATGGGTCACGCATCCTTGGGTGATCAAAACAGCAGCCCTCTGCAAGCGGCATAAATCCTGTTTTGAGTGCTGCTAATGCGTCTTGATACGCTTCAAAGAACCGGTTTTACGGCTACGAACGAAAAAAAACAAAGCAATTACCCCCAGCAATCCTGCCCCCATTACTCCCGCTAGAGGATTGCCCTGTATGCCGGTCACCCAAGTCGGCATGATGCCTGCCGGGGTCACCAAACCAGGCACGCTGACTTGGTAATAGGCCCACACTAGCCCGCCATGCAAACCCGCTGCACTGGCGAGGGAAGTACTGGAAAATTGGCGACCAGTCTGTGACAGTGTAGGCGTCCGCCTGGCCCACACCAAGGTCAACCCCATCAGCCACAGCCCAAAAAACTGGGGCCAGGTTTCGACAATGGCAGACCAAGGTCGAATGTAGTGGGCTAGGGCAAACAAAAGTCCATTGACCCAGAGCGATTGAGCGGGGGAATAGTCTTTATCGAGTTCAAAGAGTAGCCAACCTCGAAAGATGAGTTCCTCTGCAATACCAACTAACAGGGCCAGAAATAAACCTTCCAGGAGAATGCGGCCATAGCTGACTGAGGTTAGGGTGAGTACACTCCATCCCCAAAGCAGTTGCAAACCGTACAGCAAACCAACCCCAATCGCGCCGATCCCAAATCCACTTGCCCAATTGCGCCACCACTGCGAGCCGCCTGAGAATCCTAAAGATTGCCAAGGGTGACTCAATCCATGCACCCGTCGCGCCCAGAGGAACAACCAAGCGATAAAAACGAAAACAAGAGAGACCGGGGCCAAAATAACCGAGCGTCCCTCTGGCTGTTGATATTCCCACCAATACAGGGGCAAGCTGACGGGCGCAGCCAGTACAACCAGTGCCACTAAAAATACGACAACTCGAACCGGGGCGGCCTGTCGACGCAGGTAAAACCAGAGGGTCTCCAAAGTCGTTGTCCTATTCCTCAGGCTCAATGGAACAGGTTAACCCTAGGCTCTGGAGACCTTCGCAGTAAAATTCAGCGTGTTCTAGGGCGCAAATAATCACAACGGCTTTGCCCGCCACGTGGGCCTGCATCATGATGTCAACGGCCTGAGGCATGGTCAGACTGGGAACGACCTTGACCAAGGACTCCACCACATGCTCCATGGAATTAAAGTCGTCGTTGTGAAGAATAACGCGATATCTGGGTGCAGGTTTACGGAGCGTAGATGCTGCTGGACGCTCAATGGTTTCGACCGCCACACTCAACTCCTTAGACTAGGGACTTTCATTAATTAGAACCGGAATCCTGACTGTGGAGCAGTTGCAGCACGGGTTGAAGTGGGGCCGATAACGTTTGCCCAACAAACTTTCCACCATTAACTGAACGATGCCCTCACCAGCTTGATTCCTTTGTACAGCAGTCTAGCGTAAGCTTGCGCGATGAATCGACGTGTTTCTAAGCGCTGCCGTTGGCAGGCGGGCGACTTGCGAATTGCGGCTTTGACTTGCCTACAATAAATAGACGACATTGATTTGTCGCCCGAGTGGCCCCTGCTCATGATTTGCTGCCGCTGCTGAGAATCGTTAACGTTGTGATTGAAAAAGCAAGCCATCCTACGTCCCAGCCTTCATCAGCTTTAGGGGCGCTGAATGCAAACCAAATTGTTTACCTGGCCCAAGGCAATACTTGTCTCTACGGTGAGGTTATTCAGGTGGTTGAATCCCGAGATCGCTGCTGGGTGAGACCTCTGGCCCTAGTTGAGATCAGCCCGGATTCGTCAGCCGAAAATATCTGCTATCGAACCCCCCAAGGGCCTGATGTAATTTGGCCGCTCCCTTGGTTTACACCAGCCTTGGATACAGACTGGTTGGCTATTTTGACAGAGCTTAGTCAAGCCCCTGGATATGATCGCGCCACGGCAAATCAATGGCTTCGGCAACTCTGGCAAGCCCGGAACCAAGCCAGGATTTAGCACATTGAGGCAGAAACTCAACAGTTCGGAACCAGTTGGATTCGCCCCGCATCCATCTCAGCCATGAGTAACTCTAAGGCTTCGAAATCGGTCTCAGGCAAATATCCGATTCGCGTCAACTCTGAGTTAATCGCATTTTCAATTTCGGGCGTCAGTCTACGGCCCTGGAGCGCTTCTCCAACCAACTTACGAATTCCGCTCGGTACATTCATAACGGGTTGCCGACAACTGTCGGAGGCTAACGTATCCCTATTGTGGCGATTCCTGAGTAATTCTCCGGTGATCCGCAAGATCATCCCTAGTGACGTTGCCTTAAATGCGGTGTGATGCCCATCACGAGGGCTTTACGAAGATTGTGACGAAGGTTACCTTGCCTGTCTCAGCTTCACGTCAACTTCATAAAAGCTACTGATTCTTAAAGCCACGAAAAAGCCTGACGGGTTGTTATGGCGTTTTCTACATATGCAGATTAGGGTCGAACCACAAGTTCACACGGCTGTCAGCGAATTACCGTCAATTGCCTTGGGAGTGGATGCAGGTTATGAAAAGTTTTGAACAGGATGTCTTGGTAATTCAGCCGACAATGGCTTGGTCTGCAGAAGGGGGCCAAGATTGGCAAAGTCACCTTTCGGAACGGGTGATCTCAGGAAGAGCCCGGACTCTAATGGTCGATATGAGCCAGATGAGTTTCTTAGATAATGCGGGTTTGGTCTCCCTATTAACTGCGCTCCGTTTGGCCCACCATCTGAAGAAAAGGCTTTACCTATGCTCGGTGCCGCCAGCAATCAGGATGGTGCTGGAATTAGCTCAACTCGATACTTTATTTGAGATTATTGAACCCGCTCCTTTACAACAAGTAGCTTAGTTTCCATCCACCTTTTCCTTCAAAGCAAAACCCCCAACCTGAAGGCATCTCTCAGGTTGGGGGTTTTGCTTTGGAGAATGCGCTATTCAACTTCTGGATACCCCAAGGCAAATCGACTTTTCGATATAGTCTTGAGTACTCGCGTGATTTTCCGAGCCCTAGGGGAGCCATTGTGGTCACAACGATTGAATCTCTGCTGACAGCTGATATTGCCAAGCCAGCGCGGTATCTGGGTAGTGAGTTGGGGGCGGTTCATAAGCCCTGGTCAAATGCCACGGTGCGCTGGGTGTTGACCTACCCCGAGATTTATGAGGTCGGAGCCTCAAACTTAGGGCACATCATCCTTTACGGCATTTTGAATGCTCAGCCTCGCCAACTGTGCGATCGCGCCTATTTGCCTGCTGCCGATCTGGTGCAAAAACTGCGGGACACCCAAACCCCTCTATTTGCGGTGGAGTCCCGTCGGGCTTTGGTAGACTTCGACATTTTGGGCTTCAGCCTGTCCTATGAGCTGGGGGCTACCAATATTTTGGAAATGCTTACCCTGGCAGGCATTCCCCTAACTTGGCGTGATCGCGCGTCAGCCCCTGCTGAGAGCGGGGAATGGCCCTTGATTTTTGCCGGAGGGCAAACCGCCACCTCAAACCCGGAGCCCTACGCCGACTTTTTTGACTTTATCGCCCTGGGGGACGGGGAAGAACTGCTGCCGGAAATCGGCTTGGTGATTGAAGAAGGCAAGGCGGCAGGCCTCAGCCGCGAACAGCTGCTGCTTGATCTGGCCCAAGTCCCTGGGGTCTATGTGCCTCAGTTTTACGATATGGCTGCAGATGGGTCCGTCCATCCCAACCGTCCGGATGTGCCCAAGCGGGTCTTACGGCGGGTGGCTACCCCCATCCCCCATTACGGCATTGGTTTAGTGCCCTATGTGGAAACGGTTCACGATCGCCTCACCGTTGAGATCCGTCGCGGCTGCACCCGTGGCTGTCGGTTTTGCCAGCCGGGGATGTTGACGCGACCGGCTCGGGATGTGGCTCCAGACGATATTGTCAAAACCATCGAAACCGGCATCCGCGAAACCGGGTACAACGAGTTCTCACTCCTATCTTTAAGCTGTTCTGATTACCTAGCCCTGCCTGCTGTGGGCCTAGAGGTCAAGAATCGCCTCAAAAATGAGAACATCTCCCTCTCTTTGCCCAGTCAACGGGTGGATCGCTTCAACGAGGATATTGCCAACATTGTCGGCGGTACTCGCCAGACCGGGCTCACCTTTGCCCCAGAAGCGGGCACCCAGCGCATGCGGGACATTATCAACAAGGGGCTCACGAACGAGGAGCTGTTGCGCGGTGTGCTCACCGCCTATGAGCAGGGCTGGAACCGCGTCAAGCTCTACTTCATGATTGGCCTGCCTGGTGAAACCGACGTAGATGTGTTGGGCATTGTCGAAACGGTGGAATGGCTGCAGCAGCAGTGTCGTCGCAAGGGGCGTAAACCCCTGAGCGTCAATCTAACTATTTCAAACTTCACCCCCAAGCCCCATACCCCGTTCCAGTGGCATTCGGTTTCAACGGCTGAATTTTTGCGTAAGCAAGACCTACTGCGACAGGCGCTGAAAGCCTTGCGAGGGGTCAAAACGAACTTCACCGATGTGCGCATCTCCGCCATGGAGGATTTTGTCGGTCGGGGCGATCGCCGCCTCGCCCCAGTGGTGCTGCGGGCTTGGCAGTTGGGGGCGGGTATGGATGCCTGGTGGGAAAACATGGAGCAGGCCTTTAACGCCTGGACCCAAGCCATTGAAGAATCTGGCCTGTCCTGGAAGTATCGACAGGTGGAAGCGGGGGAATGGAACCTCATGGACACCGCCAGCGATCACGATGCCCGCCTGAACGCCTCCCTGCCTTGGGATCATCTGGATACAGGAATTGATAAGCAGTGGCTGCAAGATGACTTGAAACGAGCCTTAGCCGCAGCCACCGTCCCGGATTGCTCCTTTGACGGCTGCTCCCATTGCGGGGTGTGCGGGCCTGACTTTGGTCACAACGTGATCGTGCCGCCACTACCCATCCCCGTGTTTGAGGGGCATTTTCGCCCTCCGACGGAGCGAGTTCAGCGGCTGCGGGTCACCCTGGGCAAAACCGGAGATATGGCGCTGCTGGGCCACCTTGACCTAGTGCGTCTACTCGATCGCGCCGTGCGCCGAGCGGCCTTGCCCATTGCGTTTACGGGGGGATATCACCCCGGCCCCCGCATCTACCCCGCCAAAGCCCAGCCAATAGGCGCAGCCAGCAGCGGGGAATTGAACGATTTTGAGCTGACTACTGCACTGGAACCC
>JBHJIP010000150.1:0-55593 GCA_050043365.1 Leptolyngbyaceae cyanobacterium | reverse complement strand
CCCTCAAACTTCTGATTCATAGTCAGATCGCCTTGCCAATTTGCTTACTTCCCTATAAATGAATGCCGAGGCTGGATTTGAACCAGCAGCGCCGTGATTCAGAGTCACAGCGACTTACCTATCGTCCACTCGGCATTGAATGGCTGCCCCAGTAGGACTAGAACCTACAACCGTGCGGTTAACAGCCGCCAGCTCCACCATTGAGCTATGGGGCAACGTATGGGAAGTGACGGAATTGAACCGTCTTCTCACCCTTTTCAAGGGCACGTGAGCACCAGCTTCACTAACTTCCCATTTGGCGGAGGATAGAGGAATCGTTCGCGGAGCGTTTCCAAAGGAAATACCCCTAGCGACCATATGTCCTACGGACAGGCTTCGCCAACAGCGGTATCCTCCACAAATGGCGAGAACGGAGGGCTTCGAACCCCCACTCTTCGGTTTCGTAGACCGATGTGTTATCCAGTTACACCACGTTCCCATTAGGCGGAGAGCAGTGGACTTGAACCACAGACGCCAATCCCATCTGTTTAGCAAACAGCGCCGATCCCCTGATCGGTTTACTCTCCAAGAATCAAAGCAGGTGGGCAGGGAGGGACTCGAACCCCCAGCGGTCAGGGACGACTGGTTTACAATCAGCCTGCTTCAGCCATTTGCATACCTACCCATTTGGCAGTGCCGACGGGAGTCGAACCCGCAAACACCGACTTGAAAGGCCGGTGGCTTTACCAATTTGCCTACGGCACCAGGGGATTTCTACGGCGGAACCGCAGAACGCACAGACTAGGATTCGAACCCAGAACAACGGTTTTGGAGACCGTGATGTTGCCGTTACACCATCTGTGCTGGTGGCAGCGGCGGGAGTTGAACCCGCATCTCTCGGCTTATGAGGCCGCTGCTTTGCCATTAAGCTACGCTGCAGAGTCTGGACTCCAGGGTGGGAATCGTTCGCGCTAGCGGCTCCGCAGGAGAAACCCACGATGATCGGTTTTGCAGGCCGATGCCTTACCACTTAGCTACCTGGAGAGTTGGTGGAGACGTGGAGAATCAAACTCCAATCCTGCAGCCGTCCATTTGTCGGTTTCGGAGCAGGTGACACCAATCTCGTCCCCAAGAGTGAGGATGTCAGGACTCGCGGGCATAAGCGCCCTGCTTGAAAGACAGATATTTTGTCCGCTTGAGCTACATCCTCAGTTTGGAAGCCTCGACGGGAGCTGCACCCGCTTCTCTGTGACTGAGAATCACAGCGACTTATCTAGTTGTCCACGAGGCTATCAATAGCGGTGGTGGGACTCGAACCCACGAGTAATCCGGAACCTTAAAACGCGCTTCCCCAACTCACATCCCTGCTTTGTCAGGTGCACTGCAAATTCGGCGATCCGGCTGCCCCTTACGTACAAGACCTGGGGGGCTATCCTCCAGCTGGTTAACGTTTGCTGGCGCTCTACCTCCTGAGCTACACCGCTATACGGGGATGATGGGATTCGAACCCACGATCTTTCGCTGGACAGGCGACTGCTTTGAGCCGGACTAAGCTACATCCCCAAGGTGGCATTATTCAGTTTTCAAGGTTCTGAGGGAAGGAACTTAACTGTTCCTGAGTTGTATGCGTCCCTGATACTACAATTATACTACATATAATACAAAAGTCAAGAACGTACTACAACTTTTTCTTGGCTGATGTATTCCCCATACCTGCCTAATGAATTCACCTGCTAAGGACAGCTACATTGAA
The DNA here is from genome assembly GCA_050043365.1 of Leptolyngbyaceae cyanobacterium. GTDB lineage: Bacteria > Cyanobacteriota > Cyanobacteriia > Phormidesmidales > Phormidesmidaceae > PCC-6406. The sequence goes on along the minus strand of JBHJIP010000150.1, from coordinate 53,861 downwards.
GGAGGCGTACAAGCCATAGGAGGCTGACATGATGACTTCCTTTGAGGTCGTCAAACAGGCTGTTGAGCGGCTTTCTCCAGAAGAACTTGCAGAATTCAAGTGCTGGTTGGCCGAGTTTGAAACCAGGGCTTCAATAGCCGATAGACTCGATCAACTTGGTATCGAGGCCTTAAGGCTAAAGGGAAAGTTGGCTTACTTTTCTCCTGAAGCCCTGGCAGATTATGGACGTAGGTTTGCTGAGTTTGAGAGGCAGTCTTCTAACGCTGATCGACTGGATCGATTTGCTATGGAAGCCTTGAGAATCAAGGGAAAATAAGCCTTTGTTTGACCTGATTTCAAGCCTCAAGCCCAAGAGGAAACAGGGGCTTCGCTCATTTGCCACAGTTTGTAGATCAATGCCTCGACTTGTTCCCGCAAGTTGGCTGAGGGGAAGTCACTGATCGCAGTCAGAAAGGTCCCCTCATGGGCGGCTTCACTAATGGCCACCCAGCTACCGCTAAGGCTGATTTCGACAAACTCGTCATCGACGGGGATGACGGTAGCGATGTCGCTCTTGGCCTCTTTTAGCAGCGCCTTTAGGGGAGTCAATCCATTCGCCTGGGCAGGCAATAAAAAGGCTGCCTGACTGGGTTCCACATGGAGAGACTGGCCTAGCCGCAGGGCTAAAACGATGCGCTGGGCAATCGCGACGTCTAGAGAAACGGTTGCCCGCTCCATGTACAGTCCGAATTCGGTGTAGTTCAGCTTCAACATGGGTTTCTCTCCTTGAGTCAGGGTTTGGGAAAGCGTTGCAGGGCTGGGGAGAATGGGAAACCAGTCTTCAACCCTGCAGGTTTACTGAGCCTGGTTTTGGGTTTGCCAAAACGCCTCAGCAAAAGCGATCGCGGGATGTATAGGTGCTTTGGGTTTGGTTTTAAGGACCATGCCCGTGGCGGGCAAAAGGCGATCTCCTTTCGCTGAATTACAAGGACTACAGGCGGTCACGACGTTATCCCAAGTGTGGGTGCCCCCTTTAGAACGGGGAATGACGTGGTCTAGGGTGAGTTGTCGGGTGCTACCGCAGTACTGGCAGGTGTGCTGGTCACGGCGGAACACTTCTCGACGGCTAACCGGTGGGACTTTCCAAGGACGTTTGGGATTGCCCTTTAACAGGCGAATGTGCTCTGAAAACTGTAGTACGACGTTAGGGGAGCGCACTTCCCACTGTTGGGGATTACCAAAATCTAAGGATTCGGCCCGACCGGTGACAAGCAGGGCGATCGCCCGCTTGAGGGTAATGCGTGCCAGGGGCAGGTAGTTCTTGGAGAAGACCACCACCTGGCGCTGGAGCAGGTCTGGTTGGATCAGTTGTGCAGTCATGGGAAAGCCTCCAAACAAGAACCCCCGCTTCTGGCAGTCAGAAGCGGGGGTTCAGAAACTCAGTCGTGTGGTTTCCTAGGTGGGTGACAGGATTGCCCTGCACCGCCCGCTTTTGAGGGTTGTCTCTGGGTTGAGCCATTCAGCCCTGTTAAAGGAGGCCGATAGCATGGAAATATCGATGGCTGTACTGGCGAATTGATGCGCATGCCGTATTCTCCGCAGCCCAAACCGCACCATCCCGGTCTCTGAAGGCTGCTGGAGCCGACAGGCGGTGGCGCTTAAGGGATATCGGAAAAGACGAGTCATGAAAGGCGACACTAAGTTTACAAATCAGGTTGGTTTAAATACTACACAAGTAGTATAAAGATGTCCAGTATTTTAAGCGAACCCGTTGGCGCTGGTGAATACAGAGCGATTTCTAACGGTTACGGAAAAAGATCGTTTCCTGCATGAGGGGGCATTAGCCTGCTCACGAGCGGCAGGCGGAAAAAGTGGAAAGGTGGCTGTAGGTAGCCATCAATGCCTCGAAGAAAAGGGAATTATGGCCTCTTATCAACGGATTGGTGGCGTCAAGCGCTGGATTTGGGGAGTGGCGGGCGCGTTCTGGTTAGGTGCGATCGCCTCACCTGCTCTAGCCCAAATTCCCCACGAGGATCCGTTGCAGCGGGCTGATGTGCTGGAGCAGGAAATGCTTTTCCTGTTTGCAGATGAATCCTATGGGGAAATGATTCCCTTGGCAGAGGAGGTTTTGGGGATTTATCGGGAGGTCTATGGGGCGTTCCATCCGGTGGTGGCCGCTAGCATGAATCATTTGGCAGGACTCTACGCTACGGCGGGCCGCTATGACGAGGCTGAGGCGTTATATTTGCAGGCGATCGCCCTGCGGCGCAGTTTGTTTGGGGATAACCATATTGATGTGGCCATCAGCCTTGGCCATCTGGCCCAGCTCTATGAAACTGTCGGGCGACAGATTGAGGCGGCAGCGCTCTACCGCTGGGAGCAGCAGATTCGAGAGCAACAACTCTAGGGGTTGTCACCAATTAGGATTCAGAGGACTCAGCCTGACCAATCCACCTTATTGGTCTACCAGCGTGAGATTAGAAAACAACAGGTTAGAGCTTACCTTTGAAGGCTTTGTCGAGAATAGATGGCAGTAGATCTGCTTGCTCTTCGATAGCTTCTAATCTTGGCATTCTTGTTGGTTGCAGCTTTTTAAGTATTGAGACCGCTTTTTCCTGCTTCTGAATTGTGGGCATCAGAATCTCCATGTCCAGAAATAATTCAGGTCGAACTCTTTCCCTGCGACCTCCCATACCCTTGGTTAGATCTTTGAGCTGTTGCCAAAACCAGGGAGTTGCTACCAGTTCTGAAAGATATTTGGGCTCCGCTTGTCCAGGAATACAACGAAAGGTTCGATATTCGGGGGAAACAAATTTACTATCCAGTTGATCAGGACATACAGCAACAGCGCCTTCCCAGCCTTTTACTTGACTGAGAACTAATGCTCCTGAATAGAGACGGTTAAAACTTTTATATGTTGTCTCTAAACCGGAGACAGACTCTTTCTCAAACAAGCCACCACCGAAACCTTTGACACCCACTTGAGGGTATGATTGAGTCGGATCGATTTCTTCTTTATCTTCATCAATTTGAAGAATATCTCCAAGTTTGACAACTCGATTCTCCGCATAGTCAACATGGAGATTGGTTATAAATAAATCGACATTCTCTAGCGCAGATTTTCGAATTCTATGAGCTTCTTCGAGCTTGGTACAAATTACCTCAATATGGGCGACAATGCGCCGTTGCTCCTCCAACAGCGGCAACGGAATTTCTAGCGCAAGAAACCGATCTTCCTTCAGGCGAACTCGATTGGTAGTTCCTTCACTAGCAGCCTTGCATAGTTCTACAAAGTTTGAGGTCTTACTAAGCCAACCCAGGTATTTAGGGAAAAGCTGATCTGTATTGACATTGAAAGTTGGGAAATCATTGCTGACGATAGCACCTTCAAGTTCTTGTGGGACTAGGCCAAAAGCACCATTTCTTGCATCAATCCTAGAAAGAATAAACTGATCGCGATGTACTCTTAACTGACGACTCGCCGAAATTTCTGTGCCATAAACTTCTTGACGCAACTCAACACCTTGCCCCCATAACTTGACCGTCACTTGCTTATACTTAGCTTGGGGCTCTATTTCGATCCAGTCCTCCGATTTCTTGAGGATTTCTCCTAATCTTGTGGGTGTTGAGTGCAGGCTCATTACGTTATTTACGATCCCAAATCGATATCTTCGTACAGCTCAGCAATATTAATTTGACAATCAAAGCTGTTGAAAGAGAGCGTTACATCCAGTGAACTGTACTCTGACAACAACCACTGATTGGGTGAGGTTTTAATGTGGTGCTCCACATGGATAGCGTACTGGTCAATCAGCAGGTATTCCTGAAATGTCGGAATCGTACGATAGGCCAGAAACTTGTCGCCCCGGTCATAGTCCTTGGTAGAGGTAGATAGTACCTCGGCAATAAAGCAGGGGTTCATCACCGTGTCCGTGCGTCCTGTTTGCAACTGGATCGGTTTAGGTACCACCATCACATCCGGATAGGTGTAGATGTTGCGAGCCGGAATCCATAAGCGCTGATCGGTAACAAAGGTGCGGTAAGGCTGACCACGCAGGGCTGATTTCAGAAGTACCAATAGGTTTCCAGCAATGTCGTTATGGTCGGGTGTGCCCCCAGTCATGAGCCTGATGTCTCCATCTACAAATTCATGGCGTTCCTCTGAGTTGAGTTCCAACTCTAGATAGTCTTCAGTAGTGTAGGTGCGTTCAGCAGCTTGAATCATGGGGTTATAGGGGCTTTTTATGCAGTAGGTCTTTAATCTCAGCCATGAGTTCTGCCACCCGCCGATCTTTTTCTAAAATGCTGGCGAGTAGATCTTCCGGCGGCACATGCTCAAAGGTGTCTTTGATGTTGGGGTTCTTCTGATCCAGATTAAAGATGGGATAGTAGAGCTCATCCCCGCAGGCTTTTTGTGCTCGTGCCTGGTTACGAAGTTCTTTCTCCGTCTTTTCCTGAGTTTTAAGTGCTTTCTTTAGCTCTGCGAGCTTGGCCTTGAGGGGCTTAATCTGATTGTTGCCCGCTTCCAGGCTTGCTAAGTCGGTCTCTACTTGGGAGATCGCTTCCCGTAAAGTCTTTGCAGTTTGCGCGGCTTCGTTAGCACGGGTATCGGTTTCCCTAGCGGTATCCCAGTGAGGCTGCGCTTTGGCTATGGCTTCGTCATAAGCGATTTTGAAGTCATACTTCCAGGCCCGTTCGGTTTCTGGGCGATCGCCCCACCAGTCGATACAGTCCTGGAACTCTTCATCTCCAACGGGCTTGGTTTTAGTGTAGTTCTTTCGCCCCTCCGGTAAGGGATGCGCATAGTACCAAATGGTTTCTGTTGGTTTGCCCGCTTCAAAAAACAGCAGATTGGTGGGGATTTTGGTGTACGGCTCAAACACCCCTTCCGGTAGCCGCACGATGGTATGCAAGTTAAATTCCTTCAGTAATTTTTCTTTAAGTAGGGCGCAGGTGCCATCTCCGAACAGCACCCCATTGGGTACAACGACGCCTGCTCGTCCTGGAGTGGGTTTCTTCTTCAAGCGCCGCATAATCAACTGTAAAAACAGCAGTGCCGTTTCGCTCGTGCGTAAATTGGGCGGGAAGTTTTTCTTGATTTTGTCTTCTTCCTCACCCCCAAATGGAGGATTGGTAAGGATCATATCTACCTGATCCTTTGCCCCGATTTCTGTCAGCGGTTTGGCCAGGCTGTTGCCAAACTCAACATGGGGATACTCCACCCCATGAATCAGCAAATTCATCAGCGCTAATAAGTAAGGTAAGGACTTAGCCTCACCCCCCATAATGCTGGACTGGATAATGCTCCAATTTTGAGGGTGACAGTGCTGTCGCAAATACAAAAACGTTTCCACCAGGAAACCAGCTGTGCCGCAAGCTGGGTCCATAATCACGTCACCAATTTGCGGATCGAGCACCCGCACCATAAATCTCACCACCGGACGGGGCGTGTAAAATTCCCCTGAGTCTCCAGCAGCATCTCGCATTTCCTTCAGCATCGCCTCGTAAAAGGCGCTGAGGATGTTCACCTCTTCCGAATTGTCGAAGTGAATCTCATTGATTTTGTTAACCACATCCCGCAGCAACGGGCCGCTGAGCATGCGGTTGGTGATGTCTTGAAACACCTTGGCAATCACGTCGGCCCGTTCTCGGCCCGTGTCGCTTTGGAGTGATCGTAGATACGCCAAGAGTCCCGGACAGCGGGTGCCATCGGGCAAAGTGACTTCTTCGTTATTGATGAAGTTCTTGAGCTGGTCGCCCCCCATGCCCTCTTCATCAGCGGCCCAGTCGCGCCAGCGATAGGGCGGTTTGAGCACGGGCTTATAGGTCTCTTCCTTGAGGATGGTTTCGTCTTCGCGAATCTTTTCTGAGTCATCCAGCAGCTTGAGCAGCAAAATCCAGGTCAACTGCGGTAAGCGATCGAGCTCGCCGTTGAGTCCCTTATCCTTCCGCATGATTTGCCGAATGGACTTCACTACGCTGCCGAGGCGTTGAGCGGTGGTTTGGGGTTTCTTTGCGGCCGTCTTCCGGGTTCGTTTCGTCGCCATGCAATCGTCACAAGCTATGCACTATATAAGAGGCTTTGCAGCCGATTCACAGCATCTCTCAGATTAGCCGCGCCTCCAAATAATGTCGCAATTTCAGAGGTATTACCAAACTGCTCGAACTCCCGCACCTTAAATGCATCTGGGACATTGAGATAGTCCGGCCCTCCTTCGGCGTATTTTTCCAGCATTTTGTCTAACACCGCTCGGGCCTGCTCACCATATTGATCAAAGAAGTCTTGGCGCTGGCGCTTTAGCCGCTCGGCTCGTTGCTTATACGTCATCGGCGGCAAATCAAATGCTAAATGACAGAGCAAATCAAAGGGGTCGGCATCGGTTTGGTGGGTGACTTCGCGCAAATCCTCAAAGTCGATGCCCTGGTCTACAAGTTGAGCAATCAGGTCTGATCGCTTCTCCGGACTCATCCAGCGCTCCCGTAACTCCATCGCTGACCGACAGAGCACCCGCACCCGTTCCCCTTTGTAGTATGTCAGTTTAAAGGCCCTCAATCGATTGCCGTTGGGAGCAAGCTCGTACAAAATCTCGCCTGCAATTTCAACCTGGCCCTGGTCAAAGTAGTATTTACGGGGCAATCCGTCATCTTCGTCATCAGGCAAACTTGTGAAGCCCGTTGGCGTGTCGTCAGCCTCATCTCCCGCCAGAAAGCGTTCCTCATCCACGTTTGGATAAGCAGGGCCGGTCTCGTCTTCAGGCTCTTCTAAGTCTCTGACTTCTACCGATTCGGAGATGATGTCACCGTCTTCGTTAATCTCAGCTTCAGTTACGACGTCCGGTTCGTCATCAAAGCCCGGATCGGCAAACAACCGGGTGCTGTTGGTGTAGTCCAAAATCGTGAAAGTGAGTTTGCCATAGTCTTCTTCTACCCGTGTGCCTCGCCCCACAATCTGCTTGAATTCCACCATTGAGCGAATCACTCGCACCAAAATCACGTTTTTGCAGGTCGGTACATCCACTCCGGTAGAAAGCAGCTTAGAGGTCACGGCAATGACAGGAGTGTCTTGCTCTGGATCTTTGAATTCGTATAGTCGCGCTTGTCCCCATTCCGCTTCATCCGACGTGATACGGCAGACGTAATTGGGGTGGTCCCTGGTTAAGTCCGTATTGAGGTTGTTAAGGGCTACTACCATCTCCTGGGCATGGGGTTGATCCACGCAAAAGACGATGGTTTTGGCAAAGCGGTCCGTGCGTTTGAGGTAATCAGTGATATGGCGAGCGATCGCTTCCGTCCTGGCCTTTAGAGACACAATGCGCTCAAAATCACCTGTTTGATACTCTTCATCGGGAATGCTGCGCCCATAGCGATCAATCTCTTCCGGCGTGGGTCGCCAACCGAAGGTATCCCAAGTGGTGCTGACCCGATATACCCGATAAGGAGCCAAAAAGCCGTCTTCAATGCCCTGTTGCAGAGAGTAGGTGTAGAGCGGATCACCAAAGTAATTGTAGGTATCAACATTGACATCCCGCTTTGGGGTCGCCGTCAGCCCTAGCCGTACCGAAGGCTGAAAGTAATCAAGGATTTCCCGCCACTGGCTTTCATCACGGGCACTACCGCGATGACACTCATCCACCACAATAAGGTCAAAATAGCCCTCGCTATAGTCCTGATACACATTGCTCAGAGATTGATAAAGCGCGAAGTAGATCTCTCGCCCCTTCAGCGCTTCTCCTTGGATCTTGTGGACAATATCTTCTTTAAAGGCAAAGAAATCTTTTTGCATCGGGTCATCGACCAAAATGCTGCGATCGGCAAGATACAGGATTCGTGGTTTGCGATACTCACCATCGCAGTTCCACCCCATACTCCACAGCTTCCAACAAATTTGAAAAGCGGTGCTGGTTTTCCCTGTTCCTGTCGCCATCGTCAAAAGCAAACGATCCTGCCCTTGCAAAATGGTCTTAATAACTCGGTTAATCGCAATCCGTTGATAGTAACGAGGACGCTTACCACTGGTTAGGTTAAAGGGAGTCAACAGTTTTTCGGCAAGTTCATCACTCAGCCCTTCATCCCCTTTCAATCGTCGCCACAGTTCAGTCGGAGAAGGAAAGGTATCCAGTTCGCTGATCGCGCCTGTCGTATAGTCAAACTCAACAATGCCCTTGCCATTGGTGGAATAGGCAAATTTGAGATCCAGCAGTTCTGCATAGGCTTTGGCTTGTTGCAGTCCGGCATCCGGTGATTTATTTTTGCGCTTGGCTTCAACAACGGCTAGCGGTGTATCGCGGTCATAGCACAGCAAGTAATCGGCAAACTTTTTGCGGCGGCGACGGGGTGATCGACCTGTGGTGAGAATCCGCCCCGCATCGATCGGATACTGTTCTGCAATCCGGCGAGGCTCTTCCTCCCAAGCACTCAGTCGAGGAAGTATGTACTTCCGACAGGTATCCGCCTCGTTAAGACCTGACATAAACTGAACCTGAATGGGTGAGCCTTAGTCGTTACTCAAGGTTAAACAATGGTGTCTTAACTGCGCTCTACATTTAGTTGGCAATAGCTGGCAATTTCTAAGGCTCGGACAGACTCAAGCAGCAAAGACCAAACTGATTGGAAATATTTTCATCTAGCAAAACGACTGTTCATTCAGTAACGCAACTGACCAATCTTAGGGACAACGCATCCTCTAGAGTGGTCAGTTTTACGCTCCTAAAACAAGCGTTACTTTGCAGCACCAAACAAGCTGCCGAGCGATCGCGCCACATTCTGAGGCTGCATCGCATCGGTTGCCGCTGTTGGTTCATAACCGCAATGGACCATGCAATCGGCACATTTCGGATTGCCACTCTGGGTGCCGTATTGCTCCCATTTCGTTTCCTCAATCAATTCTTGGAAGGTCTCGTAATAGCCCTCATTCAGCAAATAGCAGGGCTTCTGCCAACCCAAAACGCTGTAGCTGGGGCTGCCCCACGGGGTACAGTCATAGTCCTTGTCACCCGTGAGAAAGTCTAAGAAGAGGGGATTGTGGTTAAAGGACCAGTTCTTCTTGCCCGCCCGGAACGGTGCGAGGATTTCTCGAAATAGGGCCTTGGTCTGCTCACGCTGTAGGAAGTGGTCTTGATCCGGTGCCCAGGCATAGCTGTAGCCCGGTGACACCATCATGCCATCCACCCCCATGGTGGTGAGATAGTCGAATAATTCCTGAATCTGGGCCGGATCTGCCCCCTCAAACACAGTGGTATTGGTTGTCACCCGAAAGCCCCTGGCCTTAGCCGCCCGAATCGCGCTGACCGCGATATCAAACACCCCTTTGCGATCCACACAATGATCATGCAGCTCTCGCATCCCATCCAAATGGACGCTGAAGCTGAGATAGGGGGACGGGGTAAATTTATCCAGGCTCTTTTCGAGCAACAGGCCGTTGGTGCAGAGATAGATAAACTTTTTGCGCTCAATCAGACCTGTCACGATTTCATCAATTTGAGGATGCAGCAACGGCTCACCTCCAGGAATAGAAACCACCGGAGCACCACACTCTTCGACCGCTCTAAAGCAATCTTCGGGAGACAGATTTCGCCTCAAAATCTCCTTGGGATGCTGAATTTTGCCACAGCCTGAGCAGGCTAAATTGCATCGAAACAAAGGCTCCAGCATCAGCACGAGCGGGTACTTTTTGCGTCCCTTCAGACGCTGCGTAACCAGGTACTGTCCGACTGCAAGCGCCTGCTGCAAATGAATTCCCATTTTAAAAACCGTCTCCTCAGTGGTTCGCTGGCCTGAGCTGGCCCTTAAATCATGGCCCGATCGAATGAATGGGGCCAGCATTAGCCCGATACGTCAAGCTGTCAGCCTGCATTCAACCACCCTAAAGCATTTTTTAGAGAATCACTGGGGTCTGTTCATGCCATAGTCCACGTCTTGGGCATCGATATCCCTTGACGTTCAGCAGGGGTTTCAAACTGAATCCTGGCTGCAAAAAACATCGATATGGGAAAGACCGACAATCCCATACACTGTGGAAGATTAATCCGTGGCTCATTGCGATTAATCCATGGCTAATGTGGCTGGGGTGCTAGCCCAGCACAATTGACCCCAGTACGAATGGTTCTAACCGTGTGAGGAGATGATCGAATGCCTTCTGTCAGTACGGCCCTGGACTTACTCAAAGCGACGAGTCGAACCTTTTATATCCCGATCAGTTTATTACCGTCGCAACTCCAAGAGGCCGTAGCGTCGGCTTATCTCTGTATGCGGGCGATCGATCAGATCGAGGATCACCCCACTTTGCCCTTGCCGATCAAGGCCAAGCTGCTGAGGCAGATCAGCCTAAACTTACAGGCCGGGAACGAATTGTCTAAAGTCGAGGACTTTGCAAAGGGGCTAGGTGGGTTTGACGATCAGCTCGAAGAAGTTACCTTGCGGGTGGGGGAATGGGCGTTACTGGCCCCCGATACGATTTCTCCGCGCATTTGGGATGCAACGGCAGCGATGGCCGATCGCATGGCCTATTGGGCCGAATGCAACTGGCGCATTGATAGTGAAGCCGATTTAGACTGCTATACCTTTAGCGTTGCTGGGGCCGTGGGCTTGATGCTGTCGGATCTATGGGCCTGGTATGACGGCACCAAAACCAGCCGCATGGAGGCGATCGGGTTTGGTCGGGGGCTGCAATCGGTGAATATCTTGCGAAACCACCTCGAAGATTTAGAGCGGGATGTGGACTTTTACCCCACGGGTTGGACCTCTAAAGAGATGCAGGGCTACGCCCGCCGTAACTTAGCCCTGGCCGATGCCTATACAGCGGCGCTACCGAAAGGACCAGCACTTTTGTTTTGTCGCATTCCCCTAGCCCTAGCCCATGCCACATTAAATGTCCTGGCCCAAGGGAAGGAAAAGCTCAGTCGTGGCGATGTCATGACCATCGTGGCTCAACTCAGCAAAATCGCCAGCTAGGGCAATTCGGATGTGAAGGTGCAGGGGTTCACGCCCGTCGCCATATCAACAGCATTGGGGCTGCCAATGGTAAGCCCCCAAGGGAGCCGCAAGAAACCGTTATTCTAGAGGCAGATGCGGACCCCCAGGAGCGGTATGGATACCAAGGCATTTAAGCGATCGCTGAACCAGTCAGAGAACTATTTTCGCAAGGGCTTTGGCCACGGCGAAGCGGTTGCTGACCAAATGCAGACGGAGTACCAAAGCTCCTTAATCCAAGAAATCCGCGATCACAACTATGTGCTGACCCGAGGAGACGCCACCATCCGTTTGGCCAAATCCTTTGGCTTTTGCTGGGGGGTCGAGCGGGCTGTGGCCATGGCCTACGAAACCCGGCAGCACTTTCCCGATCAGCGGCTGTGGATTACCAACGAAATCATCCATAACCCTGATGTGAACGGACGGCTGCGGGAAATGGACGTTCATTTTATTGAGCTGATCGAGGGCCAGAAAGACTTTTCGGGGGTGGCCGCTGGGGATGTGGTGATTTTGCCCGCTTTCGGGGCGAGCGTCCAAGAAATGCAGCTACTGAATGAGCGGGGTTGCACCATTGTCGATACCACCTGCCCTTGGGTCTCCAAGGTGTGGAATAGCGTCGAGAAGCATAAAAAGAAAAGCTACACCTCAATCATTCACGGCAAATATAAGCACGAAGAAACCGTTGCCACCAGCTCCTTTGCCGGCACCTATTTAGTCGTCCTCAACCTGGCAGAAGCCCAGTACGTAGCGGACTACATTCTGCAGGGGGGTGACCGTGACGAATTCCTGGCGAAGTTCCAAAACGCCCATTCTGACGGCTTTGACCCCGATGTGGATTTAGAACGGCTCGGCGTTGCTAATCAAACCACCATGCTGAAAGGAGAGACCGAGGCGATCGGTAAGTTGTTTGAGCGCGCCATGCTACAGAAATACGGTCCCCATCAGCTCAATGATCACTTTTTGGCCTTCAACACTATTTGCGCCGCTCCCCACGCGCGCCAAGCCGCCATGTTTGCACTGGTGGCTGAGGCCGCCAAGGTAGACCTGATGCTGGTGATTGGCGGCTACAACTCGTCGAATACCACCCATTTGCAGGAAATTGCGATCGACCGCACCATTCCCTCGTACCACATCGATGGACCAGAGCGGATCGGCCCCGGCAACCGCATTGAGCACAAGCCGCTCCACAGTGACGCGCTGGTAGTGACAGAGAATTGGCTCCCCGAGGGGCCGATCGTCGTCGGCGTCACTTCTGGTGCCTCCACCCCGGATCGGGCTGTGGAAGTCTCGATTGAGCGAATTTTTGAGCTTAAAGCTGCCGTACCCGTGGGTTAAATCAGTAATCTAGGGTGACGGTATCGAAATGTTCACCCTCTGGACTGTCATCGTATCCAGGGGGAAAGACCATGCTGCTGGGCGCGGCGGCCCCGCTGGATTGGCGCAGTTGTTGAGCCCCCTGCTCTAGGTCTGTCGTCTGGGCATTAAGTTCGGCCAAGCGCGCTTGGATGCGATGACGGCGCTGGTCTAAATCGGCCAGTTGGGCCTGTAAACGCTTCTTCTCAACTGTGAGCTTATAGATATCGAGATATTGGGCCGCCTCCGAACCTTGGCGAGGCATCGTGCTAATCTTCGGTGTAATCCGGCTGGGGGGGCGACGATGGGCCATCGTAAAACCTCAGAATGAAGGGGCAGTGGAATGGGGCTAGCGCCAGCCAGCTCTGGGTTGAAACTTGGAATACCCATGGTCCAAGCCTCAACCTTGCTTCTCTTCTACCCCAAATCCAGCCAGTAGAACGGTTTCAAGGGGCGCATTTTCGGGAGGGCGTTGGTAGTTGAGAATGCGGCGAATCCGCAGCTTCGGGTTCACTAGGGTGATTGAGTCCACGGAGACCACGCGGGTATAGTTTGTGGTCATCAACAGCTCTCGGCTGGCAAAGGTATAGCGAAAGTGGGAAATAATCGGGCGATCTTCTTCATAGGCGCGATCGCGTAAATAATCTCCCTCTAGACCGGTGGCATCCGCTTGGGTCGGCACGAACAGCAGCCGCAGCTCCTGGCTAACCTCTTCTCCAGCTTCCGACACCGTATGGAATCCTAGCCGAAATCCAGGAATGATCTCTAGGTTATCCACCAGTTCGTAGTGGTTGTCATTCAGCACCTTTTGCTTCAGATCAGCGGTGATTGGTGCCACCTGAAACGTCGTGCGCGATCGCTCGATTTCGCTATGGCTCAGGTAATGGTAGGTCCGCTCGCTCACCCAACCACCCACACAACAGTCGAAAAAATCCTGAAAATCTTGACTATCCATACCTGAATCTAAACGATTATCCCCGTCAATACCCGCCGTTATTCAGTTTAGAAGGAATTACCCGTCAATCCTCATTTTCATGGCCCGCTGCCCTGTCCTCTGAGGGATCTTGCTTGCCCGTTTAAGCACTGGTATCAGACCAGACAGTTTTTTAAATAGGCTCCCCTAAAGTAGGCTGCAATCCGAACTTCGGGTTATCCCCTCTCCTGTAGCCATTGCTACTCAGAGATGGGGCGGTTAGCATAGACTAAGTTAACAAAACTTAAACAGCGACGTCTGAATTTTGTCTGCCCAGGTCTGTTTTCGACAAGTCCATTCTGTTTTGAGTTTACGCCTATGTCCTACGTTCCCCATGCAGTGCAGCTCCGAGCTGAACCCACCGTTGCGACCTTCTTCCGTAGCTGTCACGGTGAATGGCGCTCAGAGCGTCGCTACTACACGATTAAAAGTGGTGAAACCCAAGAAGTGGTCAGTGACATCAGTATTCGCTTTTTAGAGGCCGACAGTCCAGAATTGCGCCAGCTTGCCGAACTGCACGGCTTATCGGAGCGTACGCCACTGCTTTGTGGCAGCCAGGTGACCTGGGAGAGCACCTATGTGAAAAAAGCGGCCCGCAAGCCTGCCAGCGGTTCTACCCTATTTGGCGTACACGACTCAATTCTGTATCGCGATCGCGGCTTCGCTACCCCAAACCCCGTCACCGCAGAGTTTTATTTCCGGGATCCACGCACCATGGTCCTAAAAACCGCCTACGACAATTCCAGCTTTGAGGAAGAAATCAAGCTGGTTGGCGATCGCACCCGCACCCGCCAAACCATTATTTCTCGGGCTGGAGAAGAGCAAATGATCGGTCAATATCTAGAACAACGTCGCTAATCCCATCTCAAAAATCACGCTGCGTTTACTGAGCAGGCTCAACCTTAAACCTGAGCCTGCTTCTGGCACTGCCAATAGCCGGTTCGACGCAGAAGCAGCGCGTCAAACACCAAGCTTGCCACCGTTAGACGCAGCAATGAATCGAGATCAGCTAGTTTGGACAACCGTTTCACGATTGGCAAGTTGTGATTTACTGTTCATCAAGTAGCTCACGCCAGTCAATAAACTGTCCTGCGCATTGTGTGAGTCGCGTCGGCTGTGTGCTTGTGAGTTCGGGAGGTGCCACAGACTTCCCTAAGGGATAGGTTGGCGCTGAAGCTGGTTGCCGGGGCTGTGCTGGAACCTGCCGCGACGGGGGTTGAGGACTGGGGGACGACAATGGCTGCGGAGCGGATTCCACTGGACAAATCGGATTTCTATGTAGGGTGAGCGACGTGAGCTGATCTAAGGGCGCTAGGGCAGCTACCGAAGAAACGTTATTGGACAACAGATTCAAGTGCGTCAAGTTGACGAGCGTTGCTAACGGTGTCAAATCTTCGATGTTGTTATTAACGAGTTCTAGGCGTGTCAGATAAGTTAGCGTGGCCAGCGGTGAAATATCACTGATGCCGCTGAGGCTAATGCTTAGAGACTGCAGATTTTCCAGTCCTGTCAGCGTTGACAGATCGAGGTTCAGGCTAGAGAGGTGGAGCTCCGTGAGACCCGTCAGCGTGGCCAGCGGTGAGATATCTGAGAAATTGCCGTCTAGGTGCAGTGACGATAGCTGAGTCAGTTGAGACAGTGAAGAGAGATCTAGAGCTGTGCTGGCCGGGGCATCACTGCTGGGACCGTAGGCAGATTCAACGTAAAAAAACAGATGCCTCAGCTGTGGGGCGGCGGCTAAGGGTTGAAAAAGGGCTGAAAGGTCAATGCCTGTATCTGCCGTCGTGAAGTAAAAGCGCTGTAGTCCGCTTATGTTGGGTAGTGCTGAATAGCGTTCGATGCTTTGATTGTGGACGGCTAATAGTTCTAGATTAGGCAGGGTGGTGAGTGGCGCAAGATCGAGCGATCCTGCATTTTCTTGGCTGAAGCGTGTTCCCACTGATAAGGACACCACTTCTGAAAGGCGCGTCTGAGCATCTTGGCAGTCTGTGGTGACCAGTTCTTGCAAAACTGCGCTGACTGCCTGCTGGGCAGCGGGAGAAATCGCATCCTGATTTTCACACCATGCTAAAAACGTTTCGTAGTCTGCCTGAGCACGGGCCGTGGGCACTTGAACATGGGCCGTGCTCACCAGGGTCAGGGCAAGGACCACAGCGCTGCTGGCCCACCCCAAACGAGTAGCGGTCATAGATATCTCCTTCACGTTTCCAATTTGCAATACTGCAACGACTACTAGTAGGTCTGCAGCCGATTGATCAGAGATAGCGAATAGGTGTACCAGCCCGAATAGGTTTGCTCGTTTTGCTCGAACAACATGACAGCCCGCTCAGCGTCAGCCAGCAGCAGGGCTCTCAGTTGGGCATCTTCAAAGGGCAAATAGTCTAAGTCACCCTGCAGGCGGCTGACCTCGTTCGCTCTGACCAGCCTGACTAAGGCACGTTCGGCATAGGCGTGGGGCTGTGTTGGCTCAATGGCGATGGCTGTGTCGTACAGCTCTAAAACGGTCGTAAGGACGAGTTCTATGGCTTCCGGAGGTTTGGCACCACTATAGAGCTGTCTGGCCTGGTGCAAGACAGCTTCGTAGGCAGTGGCGGGCCGCACCGTCAGTTCATAGTCGCCGCCAATGCCGCTGAAAGAACGGGCTTGAACCGTGTAGGTGCCGGTGGCAGGCAGGTGCAGATATAGCCCCGCATCAAAGAAGTTAGCGCTACCCGTAACCACTTCCAAAGTGTCGGGCTCATATACGGTGGGGAAGGGATCGTCATTCAGGTGCAGCACCTCTCCATCAGGGCCAAGCAGCACCAGCATGCCATCAAAGTCTTCGCTCACCAGCGTCAAGATGATCGGTGTGCCCACTTCCCCATAAAAGGTGAAACTGTCCTGGGGGAAACCGTCCAGTTCTGTGGGGAGCTGGTCTTGAATAACCATGGGTAGGAGGGGGTTGGCCCCGGCACGGCTGGGAGTCCCCAGCCCCAAAGTACAGGCTGTGGCAGTCGCCAGGACTAGGCCAGTGCGAAGAAGTAAACCATTAAAAACGTGACGACTCATTTAGAACTCCTCCGCAGTAGATTCATTGCTGGATGTGGCTTCAGCGGCACTGGGCTGATTCGTAGACTCAGATAATTGGAGCAGTTGGTCTGCAAGTTCTGCGGGAAGTTCGCCCGTGGTCACTATCGTGTTGAGAGCGCTGATGTAAAGGGCAGCTGCGGTATTTGCGTCAACTAGCGCAGCTGCGGCATCTAAATCCGCCCGAACCATGGCTTGTAAGTTGGCCGGCAGCATCTGATAGTGGGCATAGAGTTCGGCTGCAAAGTTGTTGGGTTCATTGTTGCTGTCTCTGTCAGGACTGTAAAATTGCAGCTCTTGGCGTGCAATCAGGTTAAGGCCAATGCGCCGTACGTAGGGTTCAATTGCCTCTGGTGCAATGCGAATGGCGTCGGTGTAGAGTGCGATCGCCCGGTCAATCCGCGCTGGTTCATCGGTGGGTGTACTGTTTGCCTTTGCCATGATCCGCTCATAGCTGGTGGCAGGGGTTACCGTCACTGTGGGCAGGGGGCTGTCAGCCTGAAGCTGATAGGTACCGGTTTGGGGCAGCACAATCACCTCGTAGGGCGACGCTCCAACATCGGAAGCGATACCGAGCAGGTTGTCGTAGCGATATTGAGTCGCGTCCGCCACCTCTCCGTTAAGCAAGAGCTGGTAATCTAGCCGCTCTGCGGGCTGGTCGGCACGTCGAATCGTAAAGGCTTCTCCCACCTGGCCTTCGAACTCAGCGATGGTCGTCAGCGGATTGAGCTGGACGGTTGGGGTGGGGTCAGACGACTGGGCGAAAACGGGACCGGTTAACACAGCCAGAGATAGGTTGGCTGCAGCTATCCAGCCCAAACGAGTGACGATCATCGAGTGTTTAGTTGGTAACGCAACTTCTGTATTGCCCAGTCCGGTGTGCAGACCCAAAGCAGCTTAGGTGCAGATACCTCTACCACTCACTTAGTTTGTAAGCATTTAGGCTGTTGCTCAAGTGTCTCTGCCAAAGCCATGAGTTCCAGGAATTTAGGGCCGTCTAGCAGTCTAACAAATTCCCAATTCAGACCAAGGTTGGGAAACGAATTGATTGAGAACACTTCAAGTCTGATTTAATGCCTTGGCGTGGTGGGCAAAGTGGTCTCCCATACAGGAGGCAATAAAGTAGTAGCTGTGGTCATAGTGAGGTTGCAACCCTAGGGTTAGGGGATGCTTAGCGGCTTTACAGGTTTGCACAAAACGCTCCGGCTGTAGCTGGGCTTTCAAAAAAGTGATCGCCTGCGGCAACTCGTCCACCACATAGTCGTACATACGGTAGTGGCGATCCCAAGGGGCCTGAGTGGCATTCACGTAAAACCCTGCCCCGGTTCCCAGATCCCAACTGTCCGTTTCTCCTTGGACATTGTACCCACGAGGACTCGTATCCGGAGCCACCACAATGAAACCATGCTGAGCCCTATAGGCCTGGGCTCCAGCCTTTGTAATGAAATTCTGCTCACTGCAGGTCAGACCACTCAACCAATAGACTACTGGGCAAGATTGAGATTCCGCTTGGGGGGGAAGTAAACCCCAAGCGGAATCTCGCACCCCAGTGTCAGTGCTGCATGCCGGTACACCTGTTGCCAACCGCCAAAGCTACGGTACTGATTGGTCAGTATCAAAGAAGTGGCAGTCATTAGGGACAGACCTCGGGGGCAATAACGGATTCGATTTTCCCACAGCAACTGGCCTGGTTTGAAGCAGGTGCAATCCCCAACTCGGAGTAGGAGGAATCGTATGATCTAGTAGTGGAAATCCCCCTAGGACACATGCGTCCTAGGGGGATTTAATCGCCGCTAAAGCGATGCTGGCAGCACTAGATTACTTAACGGTAACCTTGGCACCCGCCTCTTCGAGCTGCTTCTTGGCATCTTCAGCATCATCCTTAGAGACGCCTTCCTTGATGGCTTTAGGCACAGACTCGACGATTTCCTTCGCTTCTTTAAGGCCCAGACCGGTGAGACCCCGGACCACCTTGAGAACGGCAATCTTCTTAGCCGCAGGGAATTCTTCGATCACAACGTCAAATTCGGTCTTCTCTTCCTCAGGCTCTGCTGCAGCACCGCCAGCACCAGGGGCAGCCATCATCACACCGCCAACGGGGGCAGCAGCACTGACGCCAAAGGTTTCTTCGATTTGCTTGACGAGTTCAGCGGCCTCTAGCAGAGAGAGGGTTTTCAACTTTTCTAGAATTTCATCTGTTACCGCAGACATAAATTGTTCTCCTTGATTTGACTGTTGAACGGTACGGTCGGTTTTGGCTTAAACACTTAAGCCCTATGAAGCAGCTAAAGGCTGTTTTAGGCCGCGTCTTTGTCGGCGATCGCTTGAATGCTGCGTGCCAAAGATCCGGGAACTTCTTTGATGCCCAGCGCAATCTTGGTCGTAACGGCATTGATAGTGCCAGCAATCTGGGCGTAGAGTTCTTCCTTAGAAGGCAAGTCACCTAAGGCCTCTACATCGGATTTTGAAAGGATTTTTCCTTCCATTACACCGCCCCGCAGTTCCGTTTTTTTGGTCGCCTTTTGGAATTCCTTATAGGCTTTAACGGCACCGCCAACATCTTCACCTGCCATTAGAAATGCAGATGTTTCTTTCAAAAGCGGCTGAATGGCTTTCCAATTCTCATCCTCTTCTACGGCAATGCGCATGAGGGTGTTTTTGGTAATCTTGCAAGTACCGCCTTTCTCTCGCAGCCGATTACGAAGATCGGTAATCTCAGCTACGGATAGACCTTTGTAATCAATCACAAAAGTCAGTTGCATGTCCTGCAGCAGATTCTGCAGATCAGCCACAATGGCTTTTTTGTTCTCGAGCGTTCTCCCCATTCTGTATCACCTCCTTTTAGCCAGGGATAATGAGTCAAGCTTGAAACCGGGGGTTGCCTGGGAAAAACCCATGGCCACTAAAAAACCCCGGTCGATAACCAGGGCTGGAAAGTAATGCAGATAATGGCAACAGTCGCTGTGAGCACCATTCTGCATGGGCTAAACCAACCTCGGTAGGATACTTAGGCTGCTGTTATCAGCTCCTACGGTCTCCGGTTGAATATTCAATTGAGCGTTGAACCGCTAGCAAAACCCTCTTCAAAAAACTATCGCCGGATTTGAATTAAGCTGCATCAGCCAACTTCAAATCCCTCAGGGCACTCACATCAATCTCAATGGATGGCCCCATGGTAGAAGCTACATTCACGGTCCTCCAGTACCGACCCTTTGACCCAGAGGGTTTATTACGATCAATACATTCCTGCAGCGCTTTTAGATTGACCAAGAGGTCTTCTGCAGAGAACTCAGCCTTACCGAACATAACATGGACAATCCCAGTTTTATCGGCTCGGAACTCCAGCTTACCTGCTTTGAATTCCTCGATGGCTTGGGGTAATTCAAAGGTGACGGTGCCACCCTTAGGGGAAGGCATCAGGCCCCGAGGACCGAGTAAACGCCCCAGCTTCGCAACCTTAGGCATCATGTCTGGGGTGGCAATCAGGATGTCAAAATCCATCATCCCTTTCTGGATTTCTTCGATTAGCTCCTCAGAACCTGCCAGGTCAGCACCCGCATCGGTGGCTTCCGTGACCTTCTCACCACGAGCAATGACCGCTACGCGAATGGTCTGACCGGTTCCCTTCGGCAGTGACACCGTGGTCCGAAGTTGCTGGTCCGTATATTTAGGGTCAATGCCCAGACGAATGTGGGCTTCCGCAGACTCTGAGAACTTAGCGGTTGCGGTCTCTTTGAGAAGCTGCAATGCCTCAAGGGGTTCATAGAGACGGTCTTGAACTTTAGCTTGGGCTTCTTTAAAGCGACGGGATACTTTTGGCATGATTTCTCGCTTTGGGGTGATAACGAAGCAAAACCTCTCCCCCGCTAGGTGAACAAGTTAACGCAATTAAGAGTGACTCACCTGCCGATTAGTCAGCAACGGTGACGCCCATGTTACGAGCGGTGCCCTCAATGATGCGCATCGCGGCCTCAACATCATTGGCGTTGAGGTCGGGCATCTTGGTCTCAGCAATCTCCTGAAGCTGAGCCTTCGTAATCGAACCAACTTTGACGCTATTGGGTTGACCCGATCCTTTCTCAATGCCGATCGCCTTTTTGATCAACACCGAAGCAGGCGGCGTCTTGAGGATAAAGGTAAAGCTGCGGTCCTCATAGACCGAGATCTCCACCGGCACCACCAGGCCGACCTTATCAGAGGTTTTGGCGTTGTACTCTTTGCAAAACGCCATGATATTGACCCCATGCTGGCCCAAAGCAGGACCAATGGGAGGGGCCGGGTTGGCTTTCCCTGCGGGAATCGCCAGTTTAATCAGTGCAACAACCTTCTTTGCCATCGATTAGCTCTCTTTCTGTACCTGATTGAATTCCAACTCCACAGGGGTTTCACGCCCAAAGATTGATAAAAGCGCCTTGAGCTTACTGCGCTCGGGGCTGACCTCAATCACCTCGCCCTCAAAGTCTTTGAAAGGACCGGAGAGGACTGTAATGCGATCGCCCGCCTCCATATCCACCTTGACCACGGGCTTTTGCTCCTGCGCCCGCTTAAAGATGCGCTCTACCTCAGCTCGGCTGAGGGGCATCGGCTTGACGTGGCCGCGCCCGCGACCCGATGCACGGCGCTGCTCGGCACCCACAAAGTTAATCACGTGGGGGGTGTTTTTGATCACCTGCCAGGCGTCATCATCCATCACCATCCGGATCAGCACGTAGCCCGGAAACACCTTCTCATCAACGTTTTGATGGGTTCCATCCTTACGCACCCGCTTCACGGGGGTCTGCGGAATCTCAATCTGCAAAACGCGATCAGCCACATCCAGGGTTTGTAGGCGCTGCTCAAGGCTAGCTTTCACCTTTTTTTCGCACCCTGAAGCAACCTGCACGGCGTACCAGCGGGCAGACCCTTTAGTAACAGCTTCCTTACTGGGAGAAGAACTCTCAGCGCCAACCTCATCAGGGGTGTAGTCGTCTGTCATAACCACTTAAAACACCCTCCCCGAGACCCAGCCAAAGAACTGATCAATAAAGTAAATGATCGTTGCTGAAAGGCTGACCATCAGAATGACAGCGGCAGACTCACTGATAAGTTGCTGACGGGTTGGCCAAACCACCTTGGCTAATTCCTCTTGTGTCCCCTTAAGGAAGCGGGCTGCATCTAATCCGCCACCAGCGTCAGCACTGGCAACAGTTTCCTTTTGGGCTTCCTTGCTAGCTTCCTTCTTTACCACGGGTTCAGCCTTTGCATCACTTCAAATCAGGCACACAGTCACGTGACCTACCAATCAATTATGAAGGAGAATCCTTTGTCTCGTTCATTCTGGCTCGGGCAATCACCAAAGTTGCAATTACCCAAGCCAATAAAGAGCCTAATCAACGCCAGCCCATGAGCGCTAACCGTTGTGGGTTAACAATGGCTAACTCAGCGCACTCTTGAGGACTCGAACCCCGAACACCAGGTTTTGAAAACCTGAAAGGGCCCTTAAGCTGCAATAGTTTCGTCAATTGTTAATCCCGAATTACCCCAGCTTTATCCCAAACATGCCTGTTCACACCGAACAAAACGCACGGTCTTACACCGTATCATGCCTTCTCCTAGAAACACATAGTTTGGTTGGAGAAATTCTTGCTTCAGCTGCGTGTTGGTATAGCAGTCGCTAATCCAGTTAGGACAAGACTGCAAGCCACTTTGCTTCTTCGCAAAGCATCAGTAGAGATACTCTGCGTCTTAGGGGCTGTCATCAATTAAAACTAGAATCCTGGTGGTGTAGCGGTTTTAGTCCCTAGCAACATTACAGAAACGGGCACCATAATGCTTGCCTAGCAAGGCTTTCACCAGTAACTGATGACGCGCTACAAGCAAAGTGGCCAAGGCTTGAATGGCGGCTGAGCGTCTAATCTGAACCCAATGTTAGCGCTGATGGCGAGTCAACAAAGCTTCCACCAATGCCTGGGCTGTGGCCAGCCGACTCGGATCGTCCGACTGGGCCACCCACGCCGCCAGCTCATTCAGGGAGCCATTCACCAGATGGGCAAACCCCTCTGCATCAGACACCTCCAGTTGCCCCTCATCCACCGCGATCTGAATCGCCTGGTACAGCAAGCCAAAGCCGTACTGGTCGATCTGCACTAGGTCATCAGCCGCCAGGACGGCAGGCGCTTCGATGAACACCAGCCGCCGCAGTTCCTCTTGCTGAGCCGCCTCTAAAAAGGCTTTGCAGCCTATCAGCAACTGCTCCCAGTTGGTTTCGAGGGATTGGATTTGGGTGTGAATATGGGCGGTGATTTCGTCGTAGACCTCGGCGATCACCGCCCTGAAGACCCCTAGCTTGTCGCCAAATTGGTGGTATAGCGCCCCTCGAGTAATTCCCAATTCACTGATTATTTCCTCAGTACCGGTGGCGGCATATCCCTGAGCGGCAAACAATTGTCGAGCCCGATCCAGGATGGCGCGGCGGGTGCGGCGAGTTTGCTCAGCCTTGGTCAGCTTAGTGGGCATGGCAGCGATCGCCCCTTAAGCATTCAAGCAACCTAAAACATTCAGACAGTATGTATCTTGACATCGCAGAATAAGTCTCTATAGTGAGATACATACAGATTGTATCTTTCTTGAGGGCTGACCTCAAAGGAGTTCTGATGCTGGCTACGTTGCATGCCCGTAAAGCCACGATCGCCGATATCCCGTTTCTGGCCCGCATTGAGTACGAAGCTTCCCTGCCCCCGATGAATCAATGCTTTTGGGAAGATTTGTTGGAGGGCACTGGCACCACCGCCCTGGAATTCATCGAGGCGAAACTCAGGGCCGATGCCTCTAACTGGGGCGGTGTTGAAGACTTTATCGTGCTCGAAGAAGACGTTAAGCCCATGGCGGCAGCGGCGGGTTATGTGCCCAGCGAACAGGAGGATTACTGTCCACTGCGACTGTCGCGCCTAGAGGCCTTGGCTGAAATCCTGGGTTGGTCTGAGGCGACGATGGAGATGTTTCGAGATCGCTACCTGGAGCTTTGGGGCGGCGAATTGCGGCCCCCGTTCCTGGCACCTCAGGCGGACTGGATCATTGAGACGGTAGCGGTTTTGCCTGAAGGGCGGGGACGCGGTTTGGGCAAACGGCTGATCCACGCCTTGCTGGATGAGGGGCGAGCCCGCCAGCACAAATTTGCCGGAATCATGATCATCAATGGCAACGACGCGGCCCGTCACACCTACGAATCGGCAGGCTTCAAGCCCTACCTAACCTTCCACAGTGGCTATTTCTCTGAGCAGTTTGGGATGGAATTTCCCGGCTTCACCAAGTTTGGTCTACGCCTCAATTAGCGGAGGATTACCTATGGCATTTAAAACAGTGGTGGTGGCCGGAGCCAGTCGCGGCATTGGCTTGGCGGTGGCCGAGCTTTGTGTGGAGCAATGTAGTCGACTGCTGGCGGTGTCTCGGACTCCGGCCCCGGAGGGGGAATGGCTTCAAGCAGACCTGTCTGACTTGGCGGGGGTGCACACGGTGGCCGAGGCGGTGGGGGCAGCACCGCTCGATGCCTTGCTATACATGGGTGGCACCTGGGAAGAACATGCCTTTACCCGTGAGTATCGCTTTGAAGATTGCACCGATGAGGACATCACCCGCGTGATTGGGGTGAACTTGGTGGCCCCGATTCGGCTGGTGCAGGCGCTGCTGCCTGCGCTGCGTAAGTCCGACAATCCCAAAGTCATCTTCATGGGGTCCCTATCGGGGCGCGATAACTTTCCCGGTCGGGAGGTGGCCAACAGTGCCTCGAAGTTTGGCCTGCGCGGTGTTGTCCACGCTCTGCGGCAGGAGTTGAGGCCCCAGCGCATCGGCGTCACGGTGATTAACCCAGGCAATGTCGGCACGCCGGAAGTGCTGGAAGATCTGGCTAATGATGCGTTGGTGGGCGGTGAGGCGATACCGTTGTCTGATTTGTTGAGCGTGATTGATTGCGTGATGTCGTTGTCCCGAGCCACCTGCATCAAGGAAATTGATCTGCCCGCGATGCTGGGGGAAGGCGCGTGAGTGCAATCTGGGTTTACTGCCTAGCCAAGTACAAACTCGCTAAGGATGAGAAACAAAACTGCCTGGTATCAGAGCTTGTCGCCGGATCTGATTCTCAAGATCATGTCGAATCGCTATGTGAACTTGGCAGTGTTGGGTAGGGCTAGGCTAACGTTTGTTCACAAAAACGCGAGGGGATTTAGCTCCATAGCCCCGGGCAAAAGTTGACGCCCATACCCTAGAGAGTAACCCCTTGAAAAGGAACCCGAGCAATGGCTTCCCAACAGCAAACCGTCCACGCCGCTGCCTCTCCTGAATGTTGCCGAGCAATGGCGCGTAAGTACGGGTGGGAATTAGTACGAATCCGAAAGGCTAAAGGCGACGACAGCATTCTGCCCGTAGACTCTATCTTTAAGGGCAATGCAGATTTCCCGAACTATCAGGACAAAGACGATGGCTAACGCTGAAACCTGGATAGTGTTCAAGGCTGAAGACATGGACGCTCATGGATGGGAAGAAAGGTCGCTCATGCCTTCGGGGGATCTAACCGATATCCTGCACGAGGAATGGTGGAGCGACGGCAATGTGCCGAAAGTGGGCGATCGCGTCTTGGAAGCAAAGCAGGACGATGACGGCAGTACCTACTCTCGGGAAGGTGACTGGGTGGTCTCAAAGATTCAGCAGTTCTCTAGCTTTGACACCGAGAACAGAATTGTTATTTGCTATTGCGTCTATGAACCGATCATCTCAAAGTGGGAGGAGGTTGAGCGTGGACTACCCGTTTCAGAAATGATGGCCACACCCTAAACCGTTTTACGACGGCAGGCAATGAAGCCTAGACATGACGCAACAATGAGCTGTTATTGATTTAAGCGACAGCGTAATCCGTAATTTGTCGCCGCTCAATGGACTTGAAGCCGAGGACGATCTGTTGGGGTTCGATACCGAGAGCAATCAGCTCTGGAGCAATGCCGTCTTCGGTACCATCCTGCTGAATCCAGACTTTGCCGTTGATGATGTCGCAGTGGATTAAGGTGCCGTAGATGCGTCGCTGCCCTTGCCAACCGATTTCGGTAAAAAGGTATTGGTTATTGGCTTCGTCGAGGATGAGTTGCAAGTGGGTTTCGGGGTCTGTATCTAAGAAGTCGCGATAGTCTTGCAAGACCTGCAAAATAGCCTGTTTGAGGTTGGTGCTTAGGGTATCCATTGCACAATGCCCTCCTCATAAAAGTCTTTTGCGGGCATAGATTTTTCCCTATCCACACACTATCTCATCGCCTGCAGAGACGGGGCTGTAGAGAAGCGTTCCTGGCAGCAGGATAAGGGTGACGATCGTGAGCCCAAAATAATGAGCCTCTTACCTGATAAGGGATCAGCGCAACTTACGATTTGAGCCGCTGCTTCATCTCAACCGCCGCCAAGGCATAACCCCCATCACTGCCATCCACAAAATGTACCTGCCGACCACTGCGCTCAAACACCAGACAGGTCATCAACGCACTTTCAGAAATATGCAAGCCATGCACCAGCCGCCCAGCCCGGTACTGACGGTCTAGATAGCGGGCCAATCGCTTCGTTTTGGCTGGCGTGCTGGGAATCACCATCCGCAAAATGTCATCGAACTTGCGATGATCCGTGGCCTCCGCTGTGATATAGCGATACGCCCCCCAATCCACATCCAAGGCGCGAACGCCAAATCGCATCAGCAACAGACCAAGCAGGTTTTCG
Source organism: Leptolyngbyaceae cyanobacterium (assembly GCA_050043365.1). Classification (GTDB taxonomy): domain Bacteria; phylum Cyanobacteriota; class Cyanobacteriia; order Phormidesmidales; family Phormidesmidaceae; genus PCC-6406. The sequence continues at coordinate 27,796 of JBHJIP010000150.1, read as the reverse complement.
AGACGCATTTTCCAGAGATAGCGCAGGCGACTCCAGGCGGTGGGCGCGGCTGCTCTGGCCTTGGCCTCTAAAGCCAGATTGGATTGGCGAAACGACAGCCGTAAATTGGCTGGGAGGACAGGATTGAGCTGGGCATCGCGGCCATAGAGCTTTTCGAGTTGGGTAATCACCTCTCGATAAATCTGGTTGACCTGACTGTCGCTAGGGGCCGTGGCCAGCACCAACAGCGTCACCATCTCCCCTTGCAAGCTGGGGATATCTTGCCAGCGACATTCCAACCCAGAGAAATCGGCTTTGGGGATCAGATTAGCGGCGTCAAGTTGATAGATCTGTTGGGTGGCGACATTTTTGAGCAAATCGGTGGCGTAGGTGAGGCCGCCGCCGCGAAAAATCGCCTGGTCGTAATTGTCTGAAACCCGGAGTTTGGCGATCAGCAGGTCACGATCTGAGGTGACATGGGCGACGGGAATGATGCCCACCCGTAGCTCTAACTGGAAGTCGCGCTGGGCGATCGCTTGATTGGCCAGCAATGCTTGACGGGCCGCAGGCAGTAAATGCCCCGGAATCAACAAAGACGCCCCATCTCCCCCAAATACAAAGGGAATTTCTAGGGAGCCCGCGATATTCAACAGGCTCACAATCGCAGCCGCCCCGACAAAGTTGACCGCTTTGTAGCGCCCTTGGGCGATCGCTTCGGTGGAACCAACAATATCCGTAACGACGATGTACCAATCGTTAGGCACGGGTACAAAGTTAGACGAAACGGTGATGTCAATGAAGCGATCGATTATGGGGAGATCTGCGTAAAACCGTTCTGTTGTCATGCAAAAAGTTGTCTGGCCGAATCGAGTCACAGACAATTGAGGATGGAACACCCCAAGTTTTACAAAGACTTCGGTCTGCCCTCAGGACGCAGGGTTGAACTGGCGAGTCACTCAATGCGCGTTAACAACGTTTGAACACCAGTAAAGCAATGTCATCCTGCAATGGCTCAGCGCCAATGTGCTGCTGCAAGTCCGCCAAAATTGCCCGCCGAATCTCACCAGCACTGGCCTGGTAGTGAGTTTGAGTGATGGTGCAAAGGCGATCTAGGCCATACTGCTGCTTTTCAGCATTCATTGCTTCAGAGATGCCATCGGTATAGAGCACCATCACATCGCCCGACTGCAACTGCAGCTGTAGTGTCGCGGCAAAGGCGCTGATATCTGGCTCTAACCCGATCGGGAACCCCAGCTCAAAGGTATCTACCAGCTCTAGCGCCCCATCTTGGCGCACCAAAATCAGCGTCTCGTGCTGCCCAGCAATGGTCAGTTGCCCGTCCTGATAGGTGAGCAACACCAAGGTCATATTGTGGTGAGAGCCCATCCGACGGACATTGCCATAGACCGTTTGATTAACCCCCTTCAAGATATTGACTAGGTCAGTTTCCCCTTGGGCCACTAGGGTACGCACCGCCGTTTGCACCATCAGCATAATCATGCCGCTTTCAAGGTTATGGCCCGTAACATCCCCAATCCCGATATAGACAAAGTCGCCCCGACAGAGCACATCATAGTAGTCACCTCCCACCCGGTCGGCAGGGGTCATTAGACCGTCAATGTCGAGCCCAACAATCTCTTGCAGTTCCTCATCCTTGGGCAGCAGTAAGGTCTGGAGTCGGCGGGTGAGCTCAACCTCGGCCTGGGTGCGGGCCAATTGGGCATCCCGTTCTTTGAGAGTTGCTTCTGTACGCTGGCGCTCTTGAGTTTCACGCTGCAATTGGTGCAGGGTGATCTCTAGGGTTTGGGCCTTTTGAATCCATTGGGATACCTCAGCCATGAGCTGTACCACGACAGGGGCATTGGCGAACCCAGTCGTCTCAACCCCCAGCCAGGGTAGGGGAGGCAGTAAGTTTTTTGAATCAAAGACAACCTCAAACTGACCCGAGGGCAACACTTTGCCAATGCGACAGGGTTTGGCCACGTGATGGTTGGCTTCAAGGGTGATCGGCCCGCCAGGAGCCTCAAAGGTTTGACCATAGGCGGCCTGACGAACGCGATCACTCTCAAAAGAACCCGCTGCTTCGACCGCTTGTTTCCAGAGATAAAGCTGGGTATAGGCAGCTTCTATGGGGTCACTGGTGACCCGCTCTACCCCGTAGCGCTGCTGAAAATGTTGGACAAAGCGTTGATTGCTGGGGATATCCAAGCTCTGAAAGTAGCTCCAACTGGCGTAATGACCGACAATTGCAGGGCCAATGCGCTGCACCTCCGCTTCGGCCACACTCACCGCCATAATCGGAATCTGCTCTGGGCTGATGCCCGCGGCCTGATATTGACGATAGAACTGCAGGTTGCTGCTGCCGTTGAGGGTATTGAAAACTAGACTGGGCCGGGTGGCTTGAATTCGGTCAATAACCGCTTGGAAATCCTGGCTTTCCATAGAAACATAGTCTTCACCCACCACAGTCCCCCCTGCTAAGGACAGCTGGGCATGAATGAGCTTGTTGGCCGTGCGCGGAAAGCTGTAGTCAGAAACGAGGAAGGAGAAGCGCTGGCCAAACCGGTCGAGCAGCCAGCGCACGGCCGGTTCCACCTGTTGGTTTAGACAAGAGCCGGTATAAAAAATATTGGGGCTGCATTCTAAGCCCTCATACTGCAACGGATACCACAGCAAACAGTTGTGGGCTTCCATCACGGGCAATACGGCTTTACGGCTGGCAGAGGTCCAGCAGCCAAACAGGGCCACGACCTGACCTTGAGTGATCAGCCCAGTTGCTTGTTCCGCAAAGGTGGCCGGAATTGAGGCCCCATTGGCCACAACGGGTTCGATCTGTTCCCCTAAGACGCCCCCAGTCTGATTAATTTCATCAATGGCCATCAGTGCGGCATCTTTTAAAGGCGCTTCACTGAGGGCCATTGATCCGGATAAAGAATGGAGAATGCCAACGCGCATAGGAGCCAATGTCCAGGAGGACCACCCATCTCCCTCTATTTTGCCTTGATGAAAGGGTTAAGTTGCCATAATGACTACCACTACATTGCTAGGTTTAGGTGCTGTTATCAATTAAAACAAGAATCCTTGTGGTGAAACGGTTGCAGCCCCTAACAATATTATAGAAACGGGCGCGGTAATGCTTACCCAGCAAGACTTTCACTCGTAATTGATGACGCGCCCTAAAAAACCTTTCCCTCTATCTCCGGGCATGAATACCAGATGAAAAACCCCCAGCATCTGCCAGGGGTTGTTTGGTGTGTGAGGAACGAGCGTCTTCGCTCATATGTATCTATCTTGATGGATTTACAGGGGTTCGGGGGTGATGTATCAAGGGCTACCCAGTGATGCGTTAGGCATACTCAGGTGAAAGCGATAGGGTTGAACAGTGATTTGGGTTCGAGCAAACCATGACGACCATCACCATTGATGATCAGGATTTTTACCAGGCTTAGGGACAATCAACGGCAAAACCCTTGCTGGGTCGGCATAACCACGCCCGTTCTGATGAATCAAGCTAGGGGCTATAACCGTCTTGCCGAAAGGGCTCTAGCTTTAAAGGTCCTAGTTTTAATCGATAACAGCCCCTAAGACTGCTGCTGATCAGATAAATGAGTTAGGGCCGTTGCGAGATCAGCCGTAAGGTCCTTGGCAGCCGCTTTGAGGCGATCGCTGCCTTGGTCCATATAGCTAGCCACCTCAAGGGGCTTGCCAATCGCCACATCCACATTACTCCGCCATCCCACCTTGACATCGCTATAGTGAAGACTGATGGGCAATATCTTGACCCCGAGGGCACGATGGATGGACTCAGCCTGGACCGCCAGGCGGGCTAGACCGGGCTTGAGACGATGGACCTGACCATCTTTAAAAATGCCCCCTTCCGGAAAAATCACCAGCATAGAGCCCTGTTCCAGCAGGTCAATGCCGTGGCGTAAGCTGGCGATGCTGGGCTCACGGACATTTACTGGGAAGCCCCCCAAGCGCCGGATAAACCAGCCTTGGATGCCTGTCACCTCATCCGCCGTCACCATATAGCGGAGATCGCGCCCCGTTAACGGACGCCCCACCAGCATGGGCAAAATGATCGAATCCCAACGAGCGCGGTGCGTCGGCGCTAAAATCACCGGCCCTTTCGTCGGCACATTCTCTAAACCCGATGCCGTAATTGACCCAAAGTAACCCGGCAGTACCAACCGCTGGCCGAGAAAGTAAACCAGAGGCGTCAACCAAGGTGAGCACCGAGAAGTCGGGGCTGAAGGGGCGACGGCAGAGAGGGAACTCGCAGAGAATTTAGGGGGGATCAACTTGGCAACCATCCTGATTTCGAATGCTCCTTAAGGTTGCATCAATGGGAAATAGGGTCAGTTACACAGTAGGAAACCAAGCTGGCATTCTGCCGTTGGGCAGGACAGTTAATGGGTTGTCCTGTTAGCACCCTACGGCTTTACCGATGCTTAGTATCGACTGATGCGTGCTATACGCGTTTCGTTGAGCACTATACAACATTGCCCCGAGGGGCTTTGCTCATGACAAGGTTCAGCCGCCTAGGCCAAGGGTTTAGCGCCTTTGGCGAAGCTCGGCAAACCACTGCCGCAACTGCCCTTGACAAGACTCCCTTAAGACGCCGGGTAAAACCGTTAAGCGGTGGTTTGAGGCGGCACTATCGGGGATGTTGATCATCGATCGCACTGCCCCAGTTTTGGGATCGTCAGCCCCGTAAACCAAAAGTTTGACCCGGCTGAGAACGATCGCCCCTGCGCACATTGGGCAAGGTTCAAGGGTGACGTAGAGAGAATAACCGGTGAGGTTCCAATTACCGAGGGCGCGCCCCGCCGCTCTTAGGGCTAATACTTCAGCATGGGCTGTCGGATCTTGATCCCGTTCGCGCCGATTGGCTCCCGTAGCGACCAGTTGGTTGTCAGGGCTGACCACCACCGCCCCAACTGGCACTTCCCCCTGCTCGCCCGCTGCGGCTGCGAGGGCAATTGCCTCGCTCATCCAGCGTTGGTGGCGCTGCAATTCGTCTGTTTCAATATCCATGTCATAGGCTGTTTGCAAAGTTCTTGGGACTTCCTTTAGAGTGCTCCAGCTAATGACTTGTCCCAACCACCTGTAAAGGATTGATTCGTCTGTCTAGACAACACCCATTCGGCATAACGAAAGCCGGAATGCTTTTTTAGATGGAATATTCTTAGCCACATGTCCGTTTCGTACCAGAGCGGGTAGCCATTTCAGGCTCAACTCCTTAGGGACACCTGAAATTGTTTCTCAAGGGCGGCCCGCACTTTTTGATGCACCGGTTCAACATCGTCATCGGTTAAGGTGCGATCGCTAGCGCGATAGACCAACCGAAACGCCAGGCTGCGTTGGCCATCGGGTACCGATTCGCCGCGATATTCATCAAACAGCGTCACCGAGGCCAGTAACTTGCCGCCGGTTTTGGCGATCACCTTTTGCAAGTCAGCGACGGATGTCTCGACCGAGGCAAAGAAAGCGAGGTCGCGATCGGAGGCCGGATAAGTGGAATAGGGGCTAAACCGCACCGCCTTTTGGCGACCCGAAGCCAGGCAGGTCATTAGGGCAGACCAGTTTAGTTGAAAGACATAGACATCCTCTGGCAAGTCCTTAGCTTGGCGCAATTGGGGATGGACTTGGCCAAAGGTCCCGAGCCGCAGTCGTCCCCGCACCCAAAGCGAAGCGGTCCGCCCTGGATGGAGCCGCGTGTCGGCGGCATCGGGACGGTAGTCAACGACCAAACCCAACCGCTGGAAAACTGTCTCTAAAATGCCCTTCGCCTCAAACCAAGATAAGGACTGAGGCCGCCCCCCTTGAACCCATTGACCTTGGCGGGCATCGCCACCAATCACGCCGCCAACCACATCTTCTTCATGGATACCGGCGTCATCTTGCCAAAACACCCGGCCCCGCTCAAAGCCATTCAAAGGACCGTTGCCCTTTTCTAAATTGAACAGGAATGCCTCTAGCAACCCGTCAATCAAATCGGTACGAAGCGCTGAATATTCGCTAAACAGGGGATTTGCCAGCACCACCTGTTGGGGAGACTCGGGCTTAGTCAGCGAATAGTGAATCAATTCAGTCAGCCCAGCCCCCCGCATCGTGGCTCGCAACCGTTGAGAAAGGGCGGCCTCAGGGGAAAGATAACCGCCTGTCGCCGCTTGGGGCAGAGTATTGGCAAAGTGGTTGTAGCCGTAGAGGCGAGCCACCTCTTCAATAAGGTCGATTTCCCGCTCTAAATCCTGATAGCGGTGGGGTGGAATTTCGATCTGCCAAGACTCATCTATTTCAGTCCCGGTGACTATACAGCCCAGAGCCGTCAAGATATCGCGGATGCGATCGCGGGGAATCAGCGACTCAGCGGAGCCTACTTCAGGGGCAAGATTCGTGACTGGTCCCAGCACATCATGCACCCGCTGAATCCGTAGTGATATTGTGCGGGTTGGGGTGATTTTACCAATTTCGGTGCGGTCAGTTACTTGACCGGTAAGTTGAGCCCCTGCCAACTCCACCATCAGCTGGATGGCTCGCTGGCAGGCCATCTCTAGCTCAGCCGGGTTCACCCCCCGCTCGTAGCGTGCCGATGCCTCCGTGCGCAGCCCCTGACTCCGGGCCGAGCTGCGAATCGCCGCCGCATCAAAATAAGCCGCTTCCAGCATGACCGCAGTCGTACCGTCATGGACTTCCGTAGCCTCTCCCCCCATTACGCCCGCCAAGGCTACCGGTTGATCATTGACCGTAATCAACAGGGTTTCTTTGGTTAGCTCCCGTGCTTGACTGTCTAAGGTCGTTAGTTTTTCGTCAGACTGACCATGGCGCACCCCAATCGTCGGCGCATCCTCCGTAGCGGCGGCTTGCTGCAGGCGTTGGTAATCAAACCCATGCAGCGGCTGCCCCCACTCCAGCAGCACGTAGTTCGTGATGTCGACAACATTGTTGATAGGCCTTGTTCCCGCCGCCTGAAGCCGCTGTTGTAGCCACAAAGGGGAAGGGGCAATCTGCACCTGCTCCAAAACTGTGGCGATATAGATCGGACAAGCCTTAGGATCGCTCAAGGCCACAGCCACTTTTGCCGCATCAGCCATTGTTTTCAGGGCGGACAGCTCCGGCAACTTTAAGGGTGTACCGATGATCGCCGCGACCTCTCGGGCAATCCCCACCATACTGAGGGCATCGGCCCGATTCGCGGTAGAAGTCACATCCAAAACAACATCGTCTAAACCGAGCAAAGGGCGAGCATCTGCACCAACGATGAGATCAGACTGAGGGAAAATGTGAATCCCTTCAGAGTCCTTGGCAAGACCTAATTCAGCAAGGGAACAAATCATGCCTGCAGAGGCAACCCCTCGGACCGGGCGGGCCTTGATTTTTAGATCAACAATGGGCAGGTGCGACCCAACCGTTGCCACCGGCACGTGAATACCAGCTTTGACATTGGCTGCACCACACACAATCGTGGAGAGCTCTGCAGCCCCAATATCGACTTGGCAGACGCTGAGTTTATCGGCATCCGGATGAGGTTGGCGATCCACCACTTGACCCACCACGACCCCTGCAGCCCAAGTGCGGCGGTCCTCAATGTCTTCGACTTCAAAGCCAGCCATGGTGAGGGTATCAGCCAAAGCCTCCGGCGAAAGCTCAAAGGCGACCAGATCACGAAGCCAGTTTAAGGAAATGCGCATTGCGTCTTGCGAGGGAAAGTCTAATGTATCGGCAAAATTGAGGACAGCGTGTGCCCTTAGCCCTGTAGTAGTCTACTGGACAGGCTGTACTATCAGATAAATTTTCAGCTCGTTTTTAAAGCCAAAGCAAACTGCTTTTTTTAGGATGAATTTTCAGACCTAGTTCCTCATGACTGAGGCATCAAACCCCACGCTGAGAATGGGAATAATTGGGGTAGTGTGACGGTACCATCAAGATTTAGAAGTCCGTGCGGAAGTCTTAAGAAATCAATGGAATAAACGGTTAGCATGGAGGTATACAGAGGTGTTCGGCAACCTCTAGAGTTTTCTTCATCCTTCCTGCTAGGTCACGCGGGTCTCTATCGCACATCGTTCGCATGAGCTACTGCATCAACCTAGACTGCTCAAAACCTAAAAACCCCCCAAATGTAAATCGATGTCAGGCTTGCGGCGCTGATTTAATGCTGCGCGACCGCTATCGATCTATTAAAGCCCTGGGACGGGGCGGATTCGGCGCGACGTTTCTAGCCCGTGATCAGGCTTTGCCGGGCAATCCGCCCTGTGTGATCAAGCAACTCCGTCCCTCTGCAGATGCGCCTCATGTCTTGGATATGGCGCGGGATTTGTTTCAGCGGGAAGCTAAAATTCTGGGCAAAATTGGCAACCACCCTCAACTGCCCCGCCTGCTCGATTATTTCGAGACCAATCAGGAATTTTTCTTGGTCCAAGAGTTTATTAACGGCAAGACCTTACAGCAAGAGGTCCGGAGCGGTGGCCCCTTTAGTGAGGCTGGGGTCAAGCAATTTATGACCGAAATCTTGCCGTTGATTCAATACGTTCACACAAGTGAAGTCATCCACCGGGACATCAAACCCGCCAATATTATTCGCCGCGAAGAAGATAAGAAACTGGTTTTGATTGATTTTGGGGCGGTTAAAGATAAAGTCAACCCCACTAAGGCAAATAGTTCTGAGCAAACGGCCCTAACCGCCTATGCGATCGGCACACCGGGCTATGCGCCCCCCGAGCAAATGGCAATGCGCCCAGTTTATGCCAGCGATCTCTATGCCGTGGGCGTGACCTGTGTCTACTTATTAACCGGGAAATCCCCGAAGGAACTCGATTACGACCCCACCACGGGGGAAATGCTGAGGCGTGAATATGTTCATATCAGCCTCCTCTTTGCCGGGGTGTTGCAAAAGCTGCTGGAAATCTCGGTCCGTCACCGCTATCAAACCGTAGAGGACATTCTGCGAGATTTGAATTTAGAACCCTATATGGAAAGCTTGGCCCAGAATATGGCCTTTCCGACGGCAGCGCCGAATACGCCAGCGGGATCCAATAACAACAAGCCTCAGGATGATGACAATACAGCCTCTCCAACAGCGCGAATGGCTGCTGCCATTCGCGCCCGTCGAGAACGCGCCAGCGGCACCCGCACCGGCCCGCCCAGCCGCAGCGGTGGCTATAGCGCTGGCACCCGCTCTGGTGGTGGGCAATCCCGTGCAGATTTAACCACAGGGGGACGGGGGCGCAGTAGTGGAGGTCGCAAGGGGCCGAGCACGGTCAAGGACTTAAAGCTGGCTTACGTAAAGGGGCAACGAGATTTTTCAATGTGCAGTCTGCCTGGGGCGAATTTGCAAAAGCTGGTACTCACAGGGGCCAATTTCACCCAATCGAAGCTGCAGAAAGCCAACTTCCAAGGGTCTGAATTGGCCAATGCAAATTTTGGCCGGGCGGATTTGACCCAAGCTAATTTTCGGAATGCCAAGTTGGGTCGTGCCTATTTCAGCAATACCAACCTGCAAACAGCTGATTTGCGCGGCGCTGATTTGAGCTACGCTTCTTTGGCCAATGCAAATTTGCGAGGGGCAAATTTGTGCGGGGCGGACTTAACCGGAGCACGGGTCTCGAATGAACAGCTATCGATGGCAAAGACCAACTGGTCGACGATTTATCCTAACGGCAAGCGGGGGCTGATGCAGTAGCCCCCTGGTTTTTGGGGGCTAATCTTTGCGAGACGCGGTGCGCTCCCAACCGAATTGAACCAGTTGATCAACTAAATTCTCAAAGGACAAACCGGTGGCTTGCCAGAGCGTAGGGTACATGCTGGTCGCTGTGAATCCTGGCAAAGTATTGATTTCATTAATTAAAATCTCGCCGGTCGCTTCTACGTAGAAGAAATCCACCCGAGAAATGCCTGCAGCATCCACCGCTTGAAAGGCTTCAATCGCCCTGTCGCGGATTTGGCGGCTAACGGTTTCGGGGAGGTTGGCCGGGATGGTCAAGTCGGCTTGGCCCGCCGTGTACTTGGTTTCATAATCGTAGAAGTCGCTATTAAAGCTAATTTCTCCGACGACTGAGGCTTTGGGGACATCGTTACCCAGGACAGCGCATTCCACTTCCCGAGCGACAACACCTGCCTCCACAATGATGCGGCGATCGTAGCTGGCGGCACTATCTAAAGCGGCTTCTAATTCGGATCGCGATCGCACTTTGGCAATCCCCACCGATGAGCCCAGGTTGGCGGGCTTCACAAAGCAAGGGAAGCCCAATTCGGCTTCGATGCGATCGCACAATTTCGGAAAAATACAGGGGTTAGACCAGACTTCGGCTCGGGTCACGGGCAAATATTTGACTTGAGGGAGCCCAGCCTGGGTAAAGGCAATTTTCATGGCAATTTTGTCCATGCCCAGGGCCGAACCCAGTACCCCAGACCCGACGAAAGGAACTTGCATTAAGGTCAGCAGCCCTTGAATGGTGCCGTCCTCACCATTGGGTCCATGGAGGACCGGAAACCAAATATCGATTTGAGCCGCCTGCTCAGGGTCTGGCAACTTAGAAGGCGTTTGAGTTGCATCATCTGGCTCAGGCACATCCAAGGGCTGACCAGACCGTAAGACCGCCGCTGCGATTTCACCAAATTGCCAAACGCCATCCTTGCGAATGTAAACCGGAACAACGTGATACTTTTCGGCATTGGCCCCTTGGGTGAGCCCTTTAGCAATGGCTTGGGCGGACGAGATCGCCACCTCATGCTCTCCCGATCACCCCCCGAATAAAACCCCTACCCGTTGTTGTGCCATATGCTGTCCTCTTTGCCATTGGCCTAGGTCAGCCTATTCGTAGCATGTAGAGGACCGAAAAAATAGAGGGCCACCCAAAAGTCCCGGGCCGAAGAAAAACCCCGGGAGGTCTTGTCAATCTCCCAGGGTGCGACAATCAGGGTGCATCTACCTCCCCATTCTTCTGAACACGAGAATCCTATCCGGAAATTAGAAGGTCATGGATCAGGGCTGAAAAACCTTAGGAAGAGAGGGCATTCTAAAATCGAGGTTTTCATCTCTAGACGCAGAAACCCGTGCTAAAAGTCAAGCATTAGCCCCGTTTCTCACCCATTTCACCAAAATCACTTAGATATTTCTGGGATGGTTTTACTGATGCTGCATCCCGTTTGAGGTTCATGGTTGATTTCCAGCCAATGGGTGTTACGCCGCTAAACTCCATAGATTCGTGCTCGCCCCAAGCCCCTGAGTCCACCCCAGCATCTGCGGTGTCTCTGCTGTGTGCCCTGATCCAAACCGTGAGTCAGGCAACGGACTTCTCGCAAGCTTTAGATCAGCTGGTGCAGCAAGTCTGTCACCATACCCATTGGTTATTTGGTGAGGTTTGGCTACCCGCGTCCGATCAACAATCCATTCAGAACAGCGGCGTTTGGTGGTCTTGCGAACAACCCCTAGAAGCCTTTGCTCAAGCTAGCCAGGATGTGGCTTTTTTACCGGGGGAGGGGTTGCCAGGGCGAGTCTGGTCATCAGGCCAGTTGGAATGGATTCCGAATGTTGCCCAGGTGCCAAAGGAGCGATTCAGGCGATGTGATCTGGCCTTGGCAGCGGGGCTGGGAGCCGGGGTCGGCGTGCCCATTAAGCTCAATCAAGAGGTCGTGGCTGTACTGACCTTTTTTATGGCCGAGACTCGTAATGAAGATGAGGATCAAGTGGTCCTTGTCAGCGCGATCGCGGCTCAAATTGGGGCTATCGTCCGCCTGACCGAAACCGAAGCCACGCTGCGGGATCGAGAACGGTTTTTACGCTTGGTTTTAGACAACATTCCTCAACAGCTGTTTTGGAAAGATAACCATGGGGTGTATCTAGGCTGTAACCAGATTGTTGCCCACCATGCTGGGCTAGCGTCCCCAGATGAGATTGTTGGGCTCACAGATAGCGATATTGCCATTTACAGCGAAGCGGATGTGGCCTACTTTCAGGCTCGAGATCAGCTGGTGTTAGAGCAGGCTCAATCAGTCCTGCAAGTCATCCAGGCACAGCCCTATGCAGATGGCAGTCGGCACTGGATTAGTGCCAATAAACTCCCCATCCACGATGGCAAAGGGAAGGTGGTCGGAATTCTCGGCACCCTAGAAGACATCAGCGATCGCCTCGCCACCCGACAAGCGATTGCCCGCCGGGAGCATTACCTCACGGCTTTAGTCGAAGTGCAGCGGCAACTGATGACCCTGGATGACACCTGGGATCATCAGCGCTATTTACAGATTCTTGAGCCCCTAGGACGGGCCTCTACCGCCAGCCGCGTTTATATTTACGAGCTGGACAAGCTGGTTCGCACCCTTCACCAGCGGGCGGAATGGTCCGTGGAGGGCATTGCATCCACCTCGGGGAATGCGGCCATGGCCAGCCTTCCCATCCCTGGATCCTTTGCCGAATGGATGGGGACCTTGAGGCAGGGGGGGGTGATTAATCAAACCCTGCCGGAATTTCCCGCCGCTGCTCGATCAGTGCTGGAACCACCCCCGGCCCAGGTGAAATCCATTCTGCTGCTGCCCTTACAAGTCAAAGGTCAACTCTACGGCGTGATTGGATTTAGCGACTGTGTACAGTTGCGCACTTGGACCCCCTCAGAGGTCGCACTGCTACAAGTTGCCGCATCGGCCATTTCTCTGGCGATCGAGCGCCACCAAGTGGAACAGTCGTTACGTCAAGCTGAGCGTAAATATCGCGGCATTTTTGAAAACGCAGTAGAGGGGATTTTTCAAAGCACCCTAGATGGTGCATATTTAACAGCTAATCCGATGCTGGCGCGGCTCTATGGCTACGACTCTCCAGAAGCACTAGTCAAAGGGATTACCAACATTCGTGATCAGCTCTATGTGGAGGGCAGTTGTAGAGATCAATTTATTCAGCAGGTGCTGCATCATGGTGCCGTCCTGGGGTTTGAAGCAGAAGTCTATCGCCGTGATGGCACCAAAATCTGGATTTCAGAATCGGCACGACTTGTGCGCGATGATCAAGGTCAAGCCATTAGCTTTGAGGGCACCGTCGAGAATATTACCGCCCGTAAGCGGGCCGAATCGGCCCTCTATCGCCGCGATCGCCTACTGAATGGGGTTGCTCGAGCCAACCAGCATTTGCTCACGAATCCAGACTTAACCTCAGCGATCCCCACCATTCTAGAAATTTTAGGCGTCGCATCCCAAGCAGATCGGGCTTACCTCTATGAGCACCATCCCCATGACCCGACTGGGGTGACGGCCATGAGTATGCGTTACGAATGGACCCAACCTGGTATTTCCCCATCGATTCAGCAGCCCCACTGGCAAAATTTACCGTTTACGGCCTATGGCTTAGAACGCTGGTACCAGGCTTTTTTAAATGGGCTGACCATCCGAGGTGCGGTACAAGATTTTCCTGAATCTGAGCGACTGCTGCTGCGGCAAGATGACATTCAGGCAATTTTGATGGTGCCTATCTTCATCGACCAGGACCTATGGGGCTATATCGGCTATGACGCCTGCCACTCAGAGCAGCCCTGGAATCAGGGGGAAGAATCGATTTTGGTGGCGATCGCGGCCAGCATTGGCGGCAGCCTCAAGCGTCAACATACTGAGGGCCAAATTCGCCATCAGGCCTGTCACGATGCCTTAACGGGCTTGCCCAATCGGACCTGGTTCAATCAGCAGCTCCCCCGCGCCATTGAGCAGACTCAGGCAAACCAAACTCAGTTGGCTGTACTCTTTCTAGACTTGGATCGGTTCAAAACCATCAACGACACCCTGGGCCATGCCATCGGTGACCAAGTGCTGCAACAGGCCACCCAGCGACTCCAGCAGGTCTTAGGTCAGCAAGACTTGATTGCCCGCTGGGGCGGCGATGAGTTCACTCTGATCTTGCCTCAACTCAATGCATTGGCTGAGGTTGAGCAGCTTGCACAGCAGCTTGGAGCCGCCCTTAAGCCTCCGTTTCTGATCAACCACCACGAGCTGTATGTGACCAGTAGTATTGGCATTGCGCTCTATCCCCAAGACGGTGGCGATATGAGTGCCTTGCTTCAACATGCCGATACCGCAATGTATCGAGCCAAGAACGAGGGTCGAAACACCTACCGATTTTATTGTGCTCCCGAGACCCCAGTTCCTCAGCCTCTGACCCTTGAGACCCATCTACATCGGGCGATCAGAAATGACGAACTACGGCTTTGCTTTCAGCCCCAGATCAACGGGGTGACGGGGGAAATTACTCAAGCAGAGGCTCTACTCCGTTGGGAAACTGCCGCTCTAGGCTCTATTACTGCAGACCAATTTATCCCCCTTGCCGAAGAGATCGGGCTGATTGTGGAATTTGGGGATTGGGTTCTAGAGCAGGCCTGTGCCCAATTACAGGCGTGGCATCGTCTCGGTTTAACGCCTCTTCGTATGGCTGTGAATCTATCGGCACGGCAACTTCAGCACCCTGATCTGGTTCAACGCATTGACCAATTGCTCAAAACCTATCAACTTAGCCCCGACACTTTAGAGCTGGAAATCACTGAAACAGCAGCTCTGCTGGATATTGAGACCTCTATCTCGATGCTAAATGAGTTACGGAAACTCGGCACGCGCATTGTGATGGATGATTTTGGGACAGGATATTCGTCCCTCAGCTATCTCAAACGTTTCCCGATTCATGGCCTCAAAATAGATCGCACCTTTGTGCAAGAGATTCCCCATAGTCCTGAAGATGTGGCGATGTTGCGGGCGATCGCTGCTTTGGGTCAGGAACTACAGCTCGACATTGTGGCAGAGGGGGTAGAAACCCCTGCTCAACGAGACTGCCTCGTCACCCTAGGCTGTACCCAGATGCAGGGCTATTGGTTTAGCCGTCCCCTCGACGGGGCGGCCATGACCCGTTTTCTCAAACACCATTGGCCCGCCTATGATGCCAGTCAGGCCAACCCTAAATAGGAACAAATACCATGGCAAAGACACTAAGGCGCTGGTTGTTGCTGGGAATCACGTTGGTGGGGCTGCTCGGTGGCCTAGTTTATGCACCGATTGCAGCGGCTGAATCCCCTGATAGCGCAGCTTTATTTGAACTACACTGCGCGGGCTGTCACCCCAATGGTAGTAATATCATCCGCCGAGGTAAATCTCTGCAGCCCAAAGCACTCAGGCGTCATGGGGTTGATTCTGTGGAGGCGATCGCAGCTTTAATTACCCAGGGCAAAGGCTTGATGTCTGCCTATGGAGATCGCTTAACCCCAGAAGAAATTCAGGCATTAGCGGACTATGTCTGGCAGCGCTCCCAAGTCCATTGGCACACCTGAATCTGGCCATGCCTCGGGCATACTTTACACCTCATTAAATCCTGATTTAGAGCGATGACAGGCGGGCATTCTAAGTTGAATTACCGATGGACCCGAGCCTATCCTATCTGGCGCGACTGATTGTCGATAATAGTGCTCAACCCCATAAAATTTGCTCTTTGCAGGCTAGCCGCTATGAACAGCACTTTTATTGAGACCGGCTGATGGTCGTTATCTCTCTGACCGAGAGTACAGCCCCTAGAAGTCTATGCCCTCCCAATGTGCAGCCTTACCCCCTACATGGATGAGCTAATCAACACCTTTGCCCGCCGATAGGGGCGTTACCTTAGTTAGCAACAATGGCGATACGTTCGAGTCTGGATCTGAGCTTGCGTAGCAGAGATTAGGATGATTTTTTAGGTGGAATACGCCAGGGCATGCAGGTTTTTGTAACCGGGGGGACTGGATTTGTTGGGGCGAATGTGGTGCGCCACCTATTACAGGAGGGGCATGATGTTCGCGCTTTAGTACGGCCTACGAGCTGTGTCGATAACTTGGCAGGGCTCGATGTGGAATATGCGCAGGGGGATCTAAATGATCCTGAACTCTGGCGAGCGATGCAGGGTTGCCAGGCGTTATTTCATGTGGCGGCCCATTATTCGCTCTGGCGAGTTGATCGCGAGCAGCTTTATCGCAGCAATGTTTTAGGAACCCGAAACTGTCTGGCTGCTGCACAGAGAGCGGGAATTGAGCGCACCGTCTATACCAGCTCGGTGGCCGCGATCGGCACTGGGTTTGATGGACAGTCCGTCAATGAAAGCCACCAATCACCGGTCGAAAAACTGATCGGTCACTATAAGAAGTCTAAATTCTGGGCAGAGCAGGAAGCTTTGAAGGCGGCCCAGGCTGGTCAAGATGTGGTGATTGTGAACCCAACTAGCCCGATTGGGGCCTGGGATATTAAGCCGACCCCGACCGGCGATATTATTCTGCGGTTTCTGCGGCGGCAGATGCCCTTTTATATGGACACTGGTCTTAATTTTGTCGATGTACAAGATGTCGCCCAGGGGCATTTACAGGCTTGGTATCGAGCACAATCGGGGCAGCGCTACATTCTCGGCCATCAGAATATGACCCTCAAAGCCCTGCTCGATCAGTTAGAGGGCTTGACCGGGTTGCCTGCTCCTCGCCAGGAAATTCCTGCCTGCATCCCGCTGGCGGTGGCCTGGATGGATGAGACTGTGCTGGCTCGTTTGGGCAAGTCTCCCTCAGTGCCTGTGGATGGGGTCAGGATGGCCCAGAAAAAGATGTATTTTGATGCGGCTAAGGCTGTGGAAGATTTGGGGCTACCCCAAACGCCGATTACAGTTGCTTTGGAGCGGGCGATCGCTTGGTTTCAGTCCCATGGCTATGTGCAGTGAGCAATGCTCGGCAACGGCCAGCTAAAACCGTGAGCCAGGCTGCTTTAAAAATGCCGCCTCGTCTACCGTACTCTCTCGTCCTAGGATGGCGTTGCGATGGGGAAAGCGATCATATTGAGCGATCACATCTCGATGGCGATAGGCATAGTCTAGGGTGGACTTGAACTCTGGACTATGGCGGGCTAACACCTCAAACAGCGCTACGGATCGGTGCTGATGGGCTAGATTCTCGCTGTGTTCTAAGGGTAGGTAGAAGAAAAGGCGTTCTACCGGCAAGACCTGTTGATCGTATTGGCGAGCCAAAGCGTGCTCCGAGATTTCTAGTGCCTGACTGTCCGTTGCAAAACTGCGGGGATCGCCGCGAAACAAATTTCGAGGAAATTGATCAAGCAGGACCACTAAGGCCAAGCAGCTCCGGGGTTGGTCCTGCCAGGGGTAGAGTTGTCCGGCTGCGGCCTGCTCGAAGATAGTCCAGAACTTTCGGCGAATGGTTTCGTCAAAATCAGAGTCTTTCTGAAACCAACAGCGCCGTTGGTGACCATATTCTCCTTTAGGGTCTTTTGGATCCCCAAACCAAAAATGCAGTACGGCTTCGACGGGGTCCATAGACGAAAGACTGGGTGCCATCGGTTACCAGCGCCTCAGGGGGGTTGCTGCAGCCTTAACGGGCAGCACAAGCAGCTATGTGGCTCGCTATGACCCCGGTTCTGTTTTGATCGTTCAAGGGGAGAAATCGCCAGACTAGGTTGTAGAAATCTGCTTCTACGCCAGTTCTCTTTCAATCAACACTGCAGCGATCGCCGCAAATAGGGTAATCCCAATCGCTAGCCAAGGGCTCTGACCTTGAGCCACCGCAAAAGACGTGATGATCCCAGCGCCTAACCCTGCAACGACCATGGAGCCTAGCCAATCTGTTTTTTGATTCTGGTACATTGCCTCTTTCTAGCCGCAGAATAGTAAAGTGGCACTAAGCTACCACTGTTATTGATGCGGCCCTGACGTCTACCCCGACTTCTCAATCAAGGTATAAAAAGTGACGCATTTCTTTACAGAGAGAGGCACACTTCTTTGGGCAGGGGAAGCGCAATCATGCTCCGCACAGCCAGCTCCCAAGCCAAAGGTTTGCCCTAATTCTCATCGGGTTGCTGGGCCGTCAAGGGTTGCGTATTGCCCGACTTGATCCAGCCTTCTTGCCCGGTTTCTGGCAGGCGGACGCTTAACCATTCGCCATCTTCGCTGGTCTCAAGCACCCAAACCATATCGTTGTAATCAATTCCTCCTAACTGCTGAAAGTCCCGTCCAGGGCCGGATCTCAGCACCAGCCCAATCGGCTGAACGACGACAGCATCATAGCTGTTGGGGGGGCGTTCTACAGAGGCCGAATCCGCTGGCGTTGATGCCAGAGTCGGTTCCGGGCTAGTCGCATTTTCTGTTTCGGATGCAGGCGGTTCAGTGCCCGTAGGTGATGCGACCGTTTCGTTACTAAAGACCGGTTTGCTGGGCAGTACGGACAACCGAGTCATAAAATAGCGAGCTGTCGCCACACCAGCTAGGGAAAACAAAAACAGGGCGAGGCAAACCCCCAGCACCAGTTTAGAAAACCCCACTAAACATCCTTTCATAGTGTCTTAGACTCGATATGCCATCCGGTTATAACACCGTTTCGCCAAAGCCAATGGGAATTTCTGGGGGGTCGTAACGGTTTAGGGTTCTGAATCAGGGTTGAGCCGCTGCTTGAGGCGATCGCCCAAGCCGTGGCTTCGAGAGGCGAGGCGAGCCCGTCCCGATGCCGCCCAGGCCTGCAGGGCTTCGACTTGGTCTTGGGCCGTGCGGGCCAAAGGAATCATTTGGCTAGCCGCTTCCAAGATATCGTCGGTGGTGAAATCGCGATTTTGGCTGAAGCCGATGTGCATGGCCTCAACTAGGGTCTGCTCAATTTCTGCCCCAGAGAAGTTAGGCGTCTCATAGGCTAAGCGCTGTAAATCATAAGCTTGGAGATTGTGGGCCCGCAGCCGCGTCAAGTGAACTGAGAAAATCGCCTGTCGCTCTTCCTGGGTGGGGAGTCCCACAAAGAAAATATCGTCAAACCGCCCCCGCCGCAGCATTTCTGGGGGAAGCGCCTGAATGTTATTGGCGGTTGCCACCACAAATACAGGGGAGGTTTTCTCTGCTAGCCAGGTAATAAAGGTGCCTAACACGCGACTGGTGGTGCCTGAGTCGCCCCGGCTATCCATCCCCGCAAAGGCCTTGTCAATCTCGTCAATCCAGAGCACGCAGGGGGCTAGGGCTTCGGCAATTTGAATCATTTGTCGGGTACGCGACTCTGACTCGCCGACCAATCCCGCAAATAAACGCCCCACATCTAGCCGTAGCAAAGGCAGGTGCCAATGATGGGCGATCGCCTTTGCCGTCAAAGACTTACCGGTGCCTTGAATGCCAACCAGGAGCAATCCCCGGGGGTGAGGCAGGCCGTACTGTCTGGCTTTATCCGAAAACGCGTTGCCTCGCCGCAATAGCCAATCCTTGAGATTATCGAGACCACCAATATCCGAAATCCGTTCTTTGGCCGGATAAAACTCTAAAATTTGCGTCTGACGAATGGTTTGACGCTTTTCTTCTAAGACCAGTTCAATGTCGCTGGCTTGAAACTGGCCGTGGGTCGCAATTCCTCGGGCGAGAATGCGACGAATGCGCTCAACCGAGAGTCCCTGGCAGGAGCGGGTTAACGCGTCTAATTCTCTCGCTTGCAAATTGGAGCCGCTTGCACTCAGTAGTCGTTCTAGTTCAGCGCGAATCGTGGCTTTATCGGGTAGGTCAAAGGTCAACACCGTCACAACTTCGCCAAGCTCCTCTGGCATCGTGATCTGAGGGGCCAGCACAATCAGGTTTTTGGGTTGTGATTTGAGCTGTCGGGCTAGCTGCCTGAGCTTACGAGATACGCCGATGTCATCCCAAAACTTTTGGAAATCCCTGAGTACAAAGACTGCCGAGGCGGCCTTGGGCAGCTTCTCAATATGTTCAAGCGCCTGTAAAGGGTTACGACGGGCAACACCAGCATCGGTGGGGTTGCCCTGGTAGCCGTCTACAAAGTCCCAATAGTAAATGCCTCGATTGCCAGCCTGCTTGGCACAATCCGCGATTGCTTGCTCGGCTCGCTCTTCCTCTTGAGTCGTGACATAAATAACCGGATACCGGGCTCGCAGGCAGAGCGTTAGTTCATCGGAAAAGCTCATAACGCCAACCTACTTTGGATAGAGGGCAAGTTTTAAGGCCAAACTAATGTGAAGGAACTGACTCATAGGGATCTTCTCTACCGCTAAACGTCAGGAAGTTGCTTTTGAAGGGCGGCTAAGGCAGCCCAGCGATGGTCAAGTGATTGTTCCTGAGGGGCTTCTACCGTAATGCCCTGGCAGCTATTGTCGCAAATTTGCCGTTGGGGTAAGGCCAAGCAGAGTTGCTCATAGAGCCAGGTGTCGGGCTCGAAATAACCCTGGGGCGATAGGGCTTCGACCAGATCTTCTGTACCCACTTCACGTTCTAAGGGTTCGAGCTCTGTTAGAGCCGGTTCTTCTAACCAGATCAACTCAGATGTGTCTAAGGAAAGGCGATGGTTATAGCACTGCAAGCAGCGATCGCAGGTCAGCGTCACAATCGTCTCAGCAGTCCCCTGGATTTCTAGATAAGTCCTACGGTGACTTACAGATAGCTCACCGCGAATGGGTACCAGAGTTTCTAGGTCTGGAAAATGGGTTTCAAAAGCAAGCGATCGAGTCTGATGCACTGCGTTAAGCAGATGGGGAATGTAAATCGCTTTCATCCGAATCCTCTCGACTCGCTTTTGGATGTCGAGCTAATGCCCAGCAAGCACATTAGCTTAAGACAGCTTACGGACCATCAGGTGGCGCTCTGGTTCCCGGCCCTGACTAAAGGTTTCTAGACCCTCATAGGCTTTCATGAGCTGGTGCATCTGCCGCCGCTCTGCCGAAGACAGACCCGCGATTTCGTAAGCCTCCTCAGTTTCTTCTACCTGTTTCGCGGCCTCAGCGGCCATCGCTTCCAACTCGGCATACCGTTTAGCTCGGTGCCCTGCCAATTCCAAGGTATAGGCTTGCTGCTCTTCAGAGGCTCGCCCTAAATTGAGGGTGGTATTGGCCAGATACTGCATGGCATCTAGGACACGGCCCTTTTCGCCCAGGAGACCTGAGACTTGATCAGGTTCCAGGGGGGCGTTATCAATGGTGAGCCAGCAGCTAGACCCTTCGTTATCTTCGACCGACTCAGCGCTGACTTGGGTTGATAGGCCTTGCAAAGACAGGAGCTTTTCAAGCCACTGCGTGCCGGTTTGTTGGTGTTGATCGCCCATGACTTAAGAGGTCTTTTCCTTTTTCTTCGTTCGACTGGGTTCAAAGGGTAGGGTCTTACGTCCGTCGCCGCTACTCTTGGCAGATTTAGCCTCCTCCGCATCCACAATCTTCTGAAGATTTTCGGGCAAGGGCTCTCGGGACAGGATAAACGTCTGCACCGTTTGGAAGACGTTGGCAATCACCATATACATCAGCACCCCAGCCGGCAAAGGGAAAAACAGGAACATCCCAGAGAAAATAATCGGGGTGAACTTGTTAATGGCATTTTGCTGAGGATTGTCGCCAGTGGCTTGTCCCTGACCGGTGAGGAGCTGGTTGACGTAAAGGCTAACCCCAAAGAACAGGATCATAATCAGGATATCCCAGTGGATGGTGCCATCATCCCCAGTGACGCCAATTCGGCCCAAAGCCTTGATAAACAAAAAGCCCTTATTGGCCGCGAGTCCTCTGACTTTGGCCTGTACGGTCACATCCCCAGGGGCGATCGCCGTGATATGGCCATTGGCATCCACATCCACCAGCTCTTGACCCTTCGTGACTTCCCAATAGGTTTCCAAGGGAGCAACGTCGTCAAAATCTTCACTGAGCTGGGCCAGGGGTCTGCCCTGTTCCGTTTGGAAGGCGACATCGGTTTCGTCGCCGACCGCCAATTTGTTGCCTGCGGGTAGTACCGCTGATACTGGGAAATGCTCTCCGTCCGTGATGTAAATGCTTTTAGGACCTGTCGAAAAGGCTTGAGGCTGGACCTGCTCAATCTTGTCCTGAGGCAGAATTTGAACGTTGATCGGGTAGGCAACGTCTGCAAACGGTGATCCCCTTAGGGTTGCAAATAGCGCAAACAGAATCGGCATTTGCAGCACGACTGGAAAGCAGCCCGCCAAAGGATTGCCAAAGTCTTTGTAGACCTTACCCATCTCTTCCTGAAGCTTGGCGGCGTCGTCTTTATAACGCTCCTGAACTTCTTTGACCCGCTTCTGCATGACCGGTTGAGCCACCTTCATGCGTCGCATGTTCCGAATAGAACCCGCGTTGAGGGGATATAGCGAAAATCGAATCACCAAGGTCAACGCCACAATTGCCAACCCATAGCTCGGCACAATCCCATAGAAAAAATCTAGGATTGGCAGCATGATGTTGTTGGTAATAAACCCGATCCCAAAATCCATGCGTGCTCTACCTCAACCAGCCTGTTATTTGCAAAATCAAACCCGACCCTACTGTATCTAAAAGCGTGGCGTCTTGGGACATTCCCCAGGTACGGGTAACCCCAGCCAATTCCCTTTTTCGACACTGCTAGAGGAAATTGGCTGGGGTCAAGGTACTCAACAGCTATTCAGCGCTGCCTTAAGCCGCAACCTTTGCAGATTTGGCACCAATCTTGTCGTTGATGTAATCGGCAACCTCGCGGAACTTCGGTAAGGAGCGAAACTCTAGGCGACTGCCATCATTGAGGGTGACGACCATATCGCCCCAGAGACCCAGCCCACGCGGCACAGTCACAATCTCTCGAATCTCGTTATAGATAATGTCGGAACGGGTGCGGCCCATCCAGCCTCCGGTGACGGAAATGCGACGGCTGGTAATGCGATACCGCAACCAAATTGCCCTGACAATGGCACCGACGGTGAGTGGAATGCACACGACAGTCAAGGCCAGCAATAGGTTTAAGACCAAATCCCCAATGTGAGGACCGCCCTCATAGTAAACGTCTTCGCGGATCCCCATTTAATACCTCAAGCTTGAGTAACAGCTTTTCTAATTGTTGCAAAAGTTGCTCATAATCGCATTCAACTGCGGGCGATCGCACCACAATTACCACGTCCAGGCTGTAGCCAACCCGTGGCAACAAAGATTGAATTGCCCCACAAATGCGCCGTTTCAAGCGATTCCGAATCACCGCTCGTTTACTGACCTTTTGACTAACCGTAATGCCAAAGCGACAGGGTAAGGGGACTTGCTCAGACGTTCTGGGACGAATACCCACAATCAGGCAACTGGAACTGGCCTGTTGACCCAACCGGCGAACCGCAACAAAATCACGATTTTGGGTCAGGCGGTGACGCTTAGGAAGGGCCAAAAGACTGAACTTGCCGAGTGTTAATCGTCAGAGTTGTCCCACCGAAAAGGGACAAAAAATCGAGCAGCGGCTAGACCGCTAAACGAGACCGTCCTTTGCGGCGACGGGTCGCGATCACCCGACGACCTGTGGCGGTGCGCATGCGCACCCGAAACCCGGATGTGCGCTTACGTTTGCGGGATGTACCCCCCATTGGACGTTGAGTCATTGCTTCCTCCAAAAAAAACGGAAGACCTCGATAAAGGGGTCTACCTAAACAAAATTGCGTACAGGTGTGGACCTGGTAATGGGCGATACTGGACTCGAACCAGTGACATCCTGCTTGTAAGGCAGGCGCTCTACCAACTGAGCTAATCGCCCGTAGTGGATCCCTTTATACCGGTTCATCATCATAACCTATCGCCTCCGGAACATGAACCATTGACATTGACAAATCGGGGGCGCAGGTCATGCAGCCCGCCATGCAATTATTCGTAGCAGCTAACCCTTGAGAGAACTAATGAATCAGAGGTCTGACAAAACCCATGGTTGCTCCATCCCACTCTCCCGATGAGTCCTCACCTGAAGGGTTAAACCCTGAGGCGGGTGCAGAAAACGACTTAACGGCTCCAACATCATCTGATGCAAACGATTCGATGCCAGATTTAAAAGAATCTACCTCTGATGCTGTTAGCGCTCCCGGGAACGTCCCTACTGATGCCGTTGAAGATGAAGCGGACTGGGGTCTAAGGGATCTGGAACCTGCGGCGGCGGCTCAATTGGCCGTCCACAGTAAAGCAGATCAGACGAGACTGATAAAGCGACTTCAAGTCCTAGCTCAACCTGCTTTAAAACTGTGGCAGCGCCTGTTAAGAGGGGTGAGATTGCGTTTGCCTCAAGTTGCTGATCTCTCAGACGGGATACTGAGTGGCATTTTGATTGGGATTTTGGTGCTGCTGCTGGTGCTGATCAATAGTTTGGGCCATCCTTCTCCCACAGCAGCCATACCTGCATCACCCTCTACCGAGATCAACCCTTCAGAACCGACTGAGCCAGCGCCTGCCGAGCTGGACCCGGCTCCTTTAGAAATGAATCCTGACCTGGAGCGCATTGCCGATATTCAGGATCAACTGGCGGAGGTGGCTACCAGCTATGCGAGTGATTTGGTGGTGTCGGTACAGGCCAGCTTTGCTGAAGATCGACTCAGCGCTAATTTGAGTTCGGGCTGGTACCGCCTTTCGCGGAATCAACAGGATGATTTGGCTGCGGATTTATTGGGGCGATCGCAACTGCTAGAGTTTGCCACCTTAGAGTTGCGTGACCCAGATGGGATGAAGGTGGCCCGTAGCCCAGTCGTGGGCAGCGCGATGGTGATCTTGCAGCGACAGCCCCCCCCAGATGTGCCGGTACCCGAACGTCCCCGCTATAGCATCACGATCAATCGTTAGACCCTTTCCCTATGGCCAGGACTCAACCAATTCGCCCCGATATTGCCTTCATTCCGACTCCTGACGATGCGATCGCGGCGATGCTAGATCTGGCTCAAGTCAGGGCAGATGATGTGGTGTATGACCTGGGTTGTGGCGATGGCCGACTCTTGATCCAAGCGGCAAAGCTGGGGGCAAGGGGGGTAGGTATTGATATTGACCCGGTGCGGATTGCGGAAGCGCAGCGTTTGGTCTTTGAGGCTGGGGTCAGCGATCGCCTGCAGTTTGAACAAGGCAACCTCTATGAGAGTCACTTTGAGGCGGCAACGGTGGTGATGCTTTATCTGCTGCCCCATTTGAATGTGCGGCTGTTGCCCCGTTTGCGGTCCCAATTGCGCCCTGGTAGCCGGATTGTGTCTCACCAGTTTGATATGGAAGGCTGGGAGCCTGATCGTGTAGTCAAGCTGATCCCTTCAGAAGAGGACTCTACCCTTTATCTCTGGGTGGTGTAGCGTTCTTGAAACAACGCTAGTACCTCAAAGTTGCCCTTCACCATAAGCGACCAGCCGCTCAACGGTGAGCAGGCGGTTTTCCCAGGTTTGGAGGCGATAGTCGCGGCTGACGGTCTGGATATCCATACCTGTGCCCAAGCGCTGACGTAAATCCTGGAGTTGGGCCTGGACTGCGTCCACCTCTGATCGGGACGGATTGGTGCCTAAGGCCGCGATCGCCTGCCCCAGATTATTCGCATCAGCTACCCAGGCAGGCAGCAGATCGTCACTCATCCACAGTTGACCATTGGCCATCAGCCACCGCCACTCCTGTTGTAGCGCGGCGTAACGGCCTGCTGCGGCTCCAAACGGATCAGCCTGGGGAATGGGCACATCGGTCGCGCCTTGGGTTTGGGCCAGGGTCTCTCGCAAATCTTGAGTGAGGAGGTTGGCCGCAGCAAAGAGGGCGTAACCCGGCGCAGGTACATCTCGTAGAGCCTGGAGTTGGTCAATGGCTGCAGCTTCCGAGAGGTTAAGCAGGCGGATGCCGGGAATCACCAGGGTGGGACGATAGTCGTTTTCGATCACCCAGGGGTGAATCAACTCTTCAAAGCGATTGGTGTCTTGGGCGTAACTCATCAACACAATCCAATCCACTAGCCCTCGCTCGGCCCAGTCTCCCCAGTCCTGCTGGATTTTTTGCTGTCGCTCATGTTCCGGTTGGGCGAACACCGCTGTGGAAAGGACGAGTTCAGGGCGGGTGCGCTGGATCAACTGTCGGGTTTCGGCAACAAAACTGGTCACCTGCTGAATCCGGAAATCAGTCCATCGTTCCCATTGATCACGCTGCTGCTGCTGTGCTGTTCGTGGCTGCAGGAAATCGACCCGAGGGGATAGATTTAGCGGGTCTACCCCTGCAATGGCTTCAAACACTTCCCGCGCCACCCGACCATAGCCGTAAGTGCGATCGGCGGAGGGATCCTGGAAGGGATAGCGGATGTAATCCAAATGGATTCCG
Source organism: Leptolyngbyaceae cyanobacterium (assembly GCA_050043365.1). Taxonomy (GTDB): domain Bacteria; phylum Cyanobacteriota; class Cyanobacteriia; order Phormidesmidales; family Phormidesmidaceae; genus PCC-6406. Next base: position 1,771 of record JBHJIP010000150.1, on the reverse strand, counting down.
TCAACATCGTACTGGGTGATGATTTCATTCACGACCCTCAGCAAATAGGACCGGACCTGGGGGTGAGCCGGGTCAAAGAAGGGTTTCGTTTGCCCTCGGGGAATGCGATTGCCCCGATTGTCGTAAGCGGCCCAGTCGGGCTGGCCATTTAAGACCGGCCCTAAGTAGTCATTGGGAAGGTTTAGCAGGGCATTGTGCAGTTGATTGCCTGCGGCAAAAACCCACAGCCAGGCGTGGACCTCCATATCTCGCTCATGGGCCAGTTCCACCGCTGCTTCGAGCGGGTCCCAGCGGCGGGTGAGGGGATTTTGGGTGGGGGCAATGCGGCTGGGGTAAATCGGGTAACTGGCATTGACGGTTTCTAGAAAGACGGTGTTGATGCCGGCTGCACTGAGCTGATCAAAGATAGCTTCTAGCCGTTGCTCGGATCCGGCGCGGACGATGGTGCCCCGATCAAGCCATATAGCGCGGATTTCAGGCTGACCCTGGGGGCGATCTAGGGGGAAGTTTTGCCACAGATTTTGGCGCGTGGTGAGCCAGCGAGATCGGGCTTCACCGTAGGCTTGCTGTTCTATCAGTTGCGGCCACTCGTCGTACAGGTCTCTCGCCGATTGCAAGACTGGGTCGAGGGCAGCGGGCTGGGGGGCAACTTCGTTGGGGAGTTCTGATGGCAGGGCGATCGCCTCAGCGGCAATTAAGGCACTCTCAAAGCGCCCCATCAGATGCTCTAACTCCTGGCGCATGGCGATCGCCTGGTAGGAGCGAATGGGGGCATCACCGGGTTGAATATTCAGACCTGGAGGAGCAATCTGGTCGGCAGGATCATTAAAGTCAGTAGGAAGTACATTACCGCCACAACTCGGCGCAACTAACCCGTCGGCTTGGGCTAACTCAGTATCAATCGCGGGTTCAACGATGGTTTCTGCCGATAGCAGGGCTTCTGGGGGTAGTACCGTGGTTGCAGCTTGGGTCATTGATGCGAAAGGGAATACCAGAGCAACCGAACCCACGAGCCAACCTGTTGCGGAACCCATATGCTGAAACATTGCTAAACCGTAAACTGCACAATCGCCACAAGGCCAAAGCGCTCTGCCCAGAAACCCAGTGGCTGTCTGACCCTACATCCCTACAGGGGGTAATTCCCTGAGAAATGAAGGAAACGCTGCAAAAGATGAAATCTGCTTGGTGATACTACCACCTCGCTTTTGTCTAGCCCTGAGCTTGGCCTGAGAAATCTCGGCTGGATGCGAAAGCCCAAATCTGGCGCTATCGTAGGGAGCTGATGGCTTGAGTTGAGCCCATGCCCCAACCCCGCAATCTCCAGCTCTTTCGTCCCCCCCCAACCGCTTCCCGAGGGAGATCGCCCCAGACGGCCCTTTTACAGACGCTGGTGGAATTTTCACAACAACTGGATGGGTTGACGGTGCGAACGGTCAGGCGACGCATTCAACAACATCATCTACCCAGCGTGGCCGCAGAGATGGTGTTCAACGGTTTGCTGGCCCTAGTCGCCGGTAGCGTCTTTGGGGCAACGGCGATCGCTTGGCTTAGCACCCAACCCGCCCCTTGGTCTCTCTTAGCCCCTAGTGATTTGGCTCAGTTTTGGCAGCAATGGGGGCTGTTGCCCACGGGGGCTGAGGGCAGTCAAGCGCTGATTCTGCTGGGCTTAGGGTTTGTCTTAGGACTATGGGGGGCGATGGGGGGGCTCCGCGCGTTGATGCGTGCCCTAGATACCATCCATGGCAATCGGCCTAGCAGCTTTTGGGCAACC
>JBHJIP010000149.1:0-29427 GCA_050043365.1 Leptolyngbyaceae cyanobacterium | reverse complement strand
TGGAGAGGAGGATGCTCCATGAGCTTAGTTCTAAGTTGGGGAACTTGAGCTTCTCATGGAGTGCCTCTTTCAAAAACCTCTGTCTCAAATGAGACTCACCTATTCAAAGGGGTTGCAGGACTTTTCTGCACCACTAAGGCTCAACATAAGGAATTCCGGTTTCAGCCGAGACCGGAACGATTGCCACTAGCTCTTCAGTTGTGTAAGGGCATCGGTCTCGATTCGCGCCACCTTGTCCTGCTGTACCAGCTCGCCCAGTATCGCTAGGCCGCCCTCTCAAGCGCCGCACAAAACTCTCCCACCAACTCTCGCTACTTTGAGCATATAGATTGTGCTCATCAGTTATTGGAACGGCGAGAGCTGGGCTGTTCAAACAGATCAGCAAACCTAATCCGCTGATCGAAATAAAAGCTTTATACCTAAACATAGTGATTTTTATAAATGGGGCTAAGAGACGGACTCGCGCAAACTGCTCTGAGTGTAGATCACCACCCCGTTAGAGAGAGCAAAAGCAACAAAGGCTGGAACCATAGGGATCCAGCCAGCAGCCAGCAGCATTGTCAAGATACAGACAAGGTATATGCTGCCTAGGCCAGCACCTAAGAGCCCGATGCGCCATCGCCATCGCCCGCAATAATAGGCCAATAACCCTCCTGCCATACCCCAGAACCCAATCCAGCCCCTTTCAGTCCAATCTGACCAAACCCAGATCAGAGGGCGATCCTCCAGCACTGCACTAATAATCTGGTCGATCATATGGGCATGCAGCGTCACCCCAGGTACAGTGTCTTGCTGATAGGGCGTCAAGAACTGATCCGTTGCGTAGGAGCGAGCCGTTAATCCAATCAAAACAATCTTGTCTTTAAACGCACCTGGCTCAAAATCGCCCTGACGCAATGCCTCCATAGAAAAGTGAGGAAATGGACTCCGTAAATCATGCCCCTCAGGCTCACGGTAATTGAGCATGAGTTCAAATGCCTCTGAAATCAAATCTGCATAACCACCGTATTCATAAGAGTCAATGCCTTCTATCAAGATGTTATCGATCTGAATCTTAGGTCCTGACAGGAAAGCATATAAACCGTTGCTGCGAAAAGATTCTGAAAGCTCAAGCTCCAAATACCGCAGGGCAATTACCATGCTCAAGGCGAACTCAGATCGACATGCAGAATCAGCCTGCTCATCTGTCAATCTATATTCAATTAAATGCCGTCTTAAGACTTGGTCTCTATCAAAAGTAAGGTTACTGAAGCCAACCTTTTCTGGAGGAATAATATTGGGACTAGGGGGTGCTATCGAAGGTTGGCTGTCGCCGAGTTGCTCGTTGTAGGGTTGTTCACAAACACCATACAACTCAGGAGTTAACTGAAAAGCTTTTAACGTACTTTCAGGCCAGGCCGATTCGGGTTTAAAAAGATACAGATCAATTCCAATGATTCTAGCCCCATACTCATTCAGCTTAGTGACTGTTTCTTCTAACGCTTCATCTGAGATATAGGAAGTTAAATTGCGAGTTTCACCATTTATTTCTTGAGCTTCTACATCTTCGCGGTCTGCTTCAATGACAACAATACGATCACTTTTAGGTTCTGCTGGCCTTGAACTCAAAACATGATCGTAAGCCCGAAGCTCTAAAAACTCAAATGCGCCAAAGAAACGTAAAACTATTGTTGCTAGCGTCATCATTACGCTAATAGTCACTGCCCGCTTCGGAAAATGGCGGTAGATTTGAGCAGCCTTATTACCAGAAGATAAGGGAGGGACTGAGCCGCTTCCCACTAATTGGTCTTCGAGTAAACTAGTCTCACTAGGCCAAACCTTTAGCAGTCCTTGAATGGAAATAGCATGTCCCTCTTGCCCCTGCTTAATGCGGTGACTGACAATACCAATTGCACAGCCAGATTCAATATCAATGACGGGAGAGCCACTATAACCTTCTGCTAAATGGTCTCTGTCTTGAATAATTAAGTCCCATGCATCAATTAGCGTTTTTTTATCATTAGAGCTAACCCCAAAACTCTTGCCCAAACTGCCTTTAATTTCTCGCCTAGCAATACGGTCATCTGTGTCGTAGCCGTAATAGCCTAAAACCTGAAATTTGCCACCTTGTTTCCCAATACTCCTGAGAGGAACAGGCTTCTTATCCTGTAGGGATTCCACACGTATGACAGCTAGATCAACACCCTCTTCATAGCCAGTCACTAATAAGTCCCCAGGATGGCCATTTACTAAAACCTGATCATTGGTTCTTGTGTCTTCAAAGACATGGGCGCAAGTTAAGACATAGGCAAAACTTTGTCTCATGTCGATAACGAAACCTGTCCCAAAAGCACTATTTTCTTCAGGGTTACAGCTTGTAATTAAGACAACCGCGTCAGCAAAGTCCTGGTTCATTCAGCATCAGATTTGGGTTTGACCACTAATTTCACATTCAACGTTGCGCCTGCCTTGGCTTTGGTGACATAAACGTTGCCTTCACCCTCAAAGCTGAAACCAACCTCAACTTCTGCTTGTTCCACCTCTAGCTTTGAGTCGAGTTTCCGAAATGCAGCAGCAATGGGTTCACCAAGGTTCTCCAGAATCGGCTGGATTTTCTCAAAACTTGCCTTGACCTTATCTGCATGACGTTTTGAAATCGGTTGCGCCTTATCTTCAGGCACTTCCACTTCGATATAAGTACCATCATCTAGTTGAATTAATTTCGTTGCCATATGGCTATTCCTCCTGCCTACTGACTTGTACATTCACGCTGTAGGGTAAGGGCTGTTGCGTAAACTGCCAATTGCGTCGAATAAACAGCCACAGAAACGGCGCTGACACCCCCATCATCAACAGGCCGATCCACCAGCCCGATTGAAAGTCAGCCAATGAGACCGGCCCTTGATCGGGCACCCAGGAATAGGCCACCTCCAGTCCAGCCGCGATGCCGTTATTTAAAGCATGGACCCCCATCACTAACCCTAGGCTACGGCTACGTAGATACAGCAGCGCCATCACCAGGCCAAACATCGAGAGACCCACCCAGTTGGCGTGAAAAATGCCAAAAATCAGCGACGTACCCACCACAGCACTGGGCAGGCCCCAACGGGTTGCCCAGCGGTGCAGCAACACCCCCCGAAAGATAAACTCCTCTAAAGTTGGGGCGGCAACCACCAGCAAAATCACCATCAGGACGTTGTAGAGCAGCGGAAAAGCCGTGCCCTCACCGCCCAAAAATAGGGATTGATTCAGAGTACTCTCAACCAGATCAGGGGCCACCCACGATAAGGCCCCATAGGACACCTGAAAGGCCCCGAGGGAGAACAAAAACATCGTGAACCAAATGCCCACCATCGCCTTCCAAGGCCAGGGGCTCGGGGAGGGTCCCATTAGCGATCGCACCTGAAACCCTCGGGGCTGATATCGCTTGACGTACCAAGCCACGCATCCCCCAAACATAATCAGGTAAAAAACAGGGATCCAGACGGGGTCTTCAACTGGAATCGGTAAGACACTCACTCCATCCAAAATCCCGACAGCCACACCGCTGCCAATGGAGAGCAAAGCCATCACCAAGACCAACCAGCGGATCTGAGGAAGATGAAAAGGCGTGGGCTGAGATTGGGTGAAAACTTTAACTTTAGACATTGCCGTACACCGGCACCGCCGCTCCACGAATATCTGCAGCGGCATCGGAGGCCAGGAAGCAAATCACCTGGGCGAGGGATTCGGGGGTAACCCATTGGTCGGCATTTGCTTCTCCCATAGCGGCCCGATTAGCAGGGGTGTCAATCACGCTGGGTAGCACCACGTTGGCAGTTACCCCTGTGCCTTTGGTCTCTTGGGCGATCGCTTTGGTCAACGCCACCACCCCCGCCTTTGAGGCAGAGTAGGCCGCCATTTGTGCGGTCGGGTTCACCGCTCCGCCGGAGCCAATGGTGACGATGCGGCCATAGTTTTGGGCCAGCATTTTTTTGAGGCTGTGCTTACAGAGTAAAAAAGTCGTATTCAGGTTCAAGTCCAATTGTTTGCGCCAGTCGTTGTAGCTGAACTCCGGGGTCGGCCCCATCGCAAAGCCCCCCACCAGATGAATCAAGGCATCTAGGCGGGACTGACTGCTGACCATGGCGTTAACAGCGGCTTCATCCATTAGGTCTACGGACACAAAACAGGCCCGGTCCCGTTCATCCGCAGATAGCCGAGCCTTACACTGCTCGGCCTCAGCCGCATTGATATAGGGGAGGGTTAGATAGGCCCCCTGGGCCAGGGCCGTAGCAACAACGCCTCGCCCAAGGCCGCCGGTCCCGCCGGTAATGAGGATGTAGCGATCGCCCATGGTCTAACGGCCTCCTGATACTGTTTGGGCTCGCAATTGTAAGCCGCTCTCACCATAGCGAGGTGATCTAGGAAATTCAATGGCACTCACAAATGCAAGGAATGCCCACATAATTTCGAGTCAATTGATGAGATGGGCATAAACGACAGCCCTTTTGAGAAAAGCCAAACTCGATAAGGAATTAAGATAGGCACACAGCAAAACTCCTCTAGAGCACTTTATCAATGACCTGGCTGGCTAAACATTGCCGCGCTGGTTGAACGTTGCTGCACTTGTGCAACGGTTCTAGGGGCTATAACCGTCGCATCATAGGTGTTCTAGATTTATTCGATGACAGTCCAAAAGCAGGTTGGAGTACAGTCATGACGACAACGCCTCATACACACAAAAAAAATGTCGCCGCCACCCGCCACGGGCTGTTGCCAACGATGTATGACCTGCCTAGCGAAAATCCAGAGGAGCCTGGTTTGCCGGATGAATTCCATGACCATCAACCCGAGCTGTTGAGCATAACGCTGCAGTTGTCAGACTATGCCGAGGACAACTGGTACACCGCTAAGGACCTAAACCTTTACTACGATGTCGCTCATCCCCAGTGGTACAAGCGACCCGATTGGTTTTTAGCCGTGGGGGTACCGCGACTTTATGACAGTCAGGATATGCGCCTGAGTTATGTGGTCTGGCAAGAAGCAGTTAATCCCTTTGTGGTGGTAGAGCTGCTCTCTCCAGGAACCCATAAGGAAGATTTGGGTCAGACCGATTCGCCCCCGACTGCACCGCCCACCAAATGGACCGTGTATGAAAAAATCCTGCAGGTCCCTTACTATGTACTGTTCGATCGTTATACCGATAGCTTGCGGGTCTTCCGTCTCAGCGCGACTCAATACGAACAAGTCACGCTGACAAACAACCGCCTTTGGATCCCAGAACTGAAAGTAGGCTTAGGGCTTTGGCAAGGTTGCTATAAACAGGTTGATCGGCTCTGGTTGCGCTGGTATGACGAGGCTGGGCACTGGCTACCAACGCCTATAGAGCAAGCCCTCAAAGAACAGCAACGCGCCGATGCTGCCGAGGCCGAATTGGCGCAATTGAGAACCCTGTTACGGGCTCGGGGCACCGACCCGAATCAGTTGTAGAAGGGGTAGATTTTGCTTTGATGACGGTTTAGATCGGCAATATCTTACCTCGCAAGCCTTTGGGCGCTGGGATGTCATAGCGATCGAGCACCGTTGGCACAATGTCGTAGAGCTGGGCTCCCTCCAGAACCTGCCCACCCTTAGGAGCCTTAGGATCATGGAAAATCATTAGGCCAAAAGGGGCATGGTTGGCGTCGTCGGGACCGGTGTCATTTTCCACGGTATAGAGGCTGTTGAGACCCACGCTACCTACCGATCGCCAGGCCAAATCATCGAAATACACAATCAGATCTGGGGCTCGGCCTCGCACCTTTTGGTAGATCTGCTGGGGTTTATGGACCTTAACCGGCATCGGTTCCCCATCCGGGGTCTTCAAGGCTGAGAGCTTTTCAGTCAGTTCAGACCGCAGCGCTTCATAGTCGGCCATGGCCACGGTGCCCTCGGGCTCCCGCCCTTTCACATTTAAAAAGATACGGGCATAGTAGCCCCCAGCCCCCCACACCAGGGTACGGCTCCAATCCACCGCCGCTTGATCGAGTGAGATCGGTTCAGTCGGGGCTTCACTCAGCGTTAGGTAGCCCTGATTGATCAACCATTCATTGATACAGACCCCCCCCATCAAGGGCTGCGCCCCATGGTCAGACACCACCAGCACGGCAGTATCTTCATCACAACGGCGCAGCAACTCCCCAATCCGCTGATCCACATGGACGTAGTAATCGTGAATGGCGTCAACAAACGGCGACTCCGGCTCATACTGGGGATGGCGGGGGTCCATGGGCTTCCAGAAGGCATGGTGGATGCGATCCACCCCCATATCCACCAGCATCAAAAAGTCGGGGCTATCCTGGGCAATCAGCTTTTCCGCCAGGGTAAAGCGCTGATCGCAGAGGGTGTAGAGGTTATCGAGGATGCGGGCCTTTTCATCGGAGCGGAAGTTGGGCACATCCATCATGAAGTCGGGCATCCAGGCGCGAATCTGGTCGCCTAGCTCGGGAGGGTGGGTAAAGGTCACCTCAGGGCTAGGGGTCAAAAAGCAAGACACCATCGATCCATTCACCGGATAGGGGGGTGAGGTGCCGGGTACACTCAGGGCCGCTACGGTCCAGCTCGCTTCTCCCAGCAGATCCCACAGGCGCGGCACTTTTACCGCCCGCCCGTCGGAGATGGCCATGGAGTGATAGTCGCGATCGCGGCGGTTGCGGAACCCATAAATGCCCAGCTCCCCTGGGTCACGCCCGCTCATCATGCAGCTCCAGGCGGGGACCGTAATTGCAGGAATGCTGCTTTCCATCCGCCCATAGCTGCCCTGGTCCATGAGCCGAGACAGGTTGGGCAAATCCCCCCGCCAGCGATCGAACACCAGGGACGGTTCCATGCAGTCGAGGCCAATGATCAGCAGCCGGGGGGTGGCCATAGGAGGGCTCCATCAGGGGACTGCGCCTATTTTATAGCTCTGACCAGAAAGCCTCCGGCACGCTTGAAAGCGCTAAGTTTTTATCCACAGGCTTTCTGCTGCAAGCTTTGCGACATTGCTAGGGGCAGAACGTCTGTGGCGGAATGAAAGGTGTTGCACCGTTGTTGATAGGCTAAAGAGCGGCTATGTTTCCCTCTTCCCATGACCCATCTGAGCGTTAATCTCAACAAAGTTGCCCTGCTTCGCAACTCCCGCACCCTCAATCTCCCCAGCGTGATCTGGGCCGCAGAAACCTGCATTGAGGCCGGTGCCCATGGGTTAACCGTGCATCCCCGCCCCGACGAGCGCCACATTCGCCGCAGTGACGTGTACGAATTAGCAGAGCTGCTGCAGGCCCATCCCAGCATCGAATTCAATATTGAGGGCAACCCCCTAGAGGCCGGGTACATGCAAATCGTGCGGGATGTGAAACCCACCCAGGCTACCCTCGTTCCCGACGACCCCAATCAGTTCACCTCTGACCATGGTTGGGACATTCAAAAAGACGGCGATACGCTGAAGCCAATTATTAAAGAGCTACAGGATCTGGGAGCGCGGGTAAGCCTGTTTATGGACCCAGATCCCGAGCAGATTCGCCGCATCAAGCCATTGGGTGTCACCGATGCCGCCGCCCGCATTGAACTCTACACCGAACCCTACGCCACCGCCCACCGCGAACATCGGGCCGATGACCTGTTTGGAGACTACGCCACCGCCGCCCAAGTGGCTCAAGATGGGGGGCTAGGGGTGAATGCAGGCCATGACTTGAACCTCGAAAACTTGCCCCAGTTTTTGACCATTCCTAATATTTTGGAGGTGTCGATCGGCCATGCTCTGACCGCTGATGCCTTGAAGTTGGGGCTGCACAAGGCGGTGCAGGGATATCTAGCCACCCTTTAGGTAAGGATCCATCCCCCTGGATGCTCTCGATCTTTATGGGGTAAATTTCCCCTTTGAAAAGCCCTTGAGAATACAGCCAATACAAGACCATTAGTGTCGGGCTCGGTAGGGTATAAGGGGAAGGACCTGATTTCCGAGGGGGGGACTATGAAACTCGCGGACCGGATTAAACCGCTGCAAACCAACGTTTTTGCCGACATGGATCGAGCTAAGGCCAAGGCCTTGGCGAGCGGTCAGCAGATTGTGGAGCTGTCCTTGGGCTCCTCGGATCTGCCCACCGCACCCCACGTACTGAAGGCAATTGCTGCTGCCCTCCACGACACCGAAACCCACGGCTACTCCCTTTTTCAAAGCACCCTCCCCTTTCGGGAAACCGCCGCCGCCTGGTACACCCAAAAATTTAATGTGCCGGTGGATTCTGAAACCGAGGTGCTGCTGCTGATCGGCTCCCAGGAGGGTACCGCCCATCTGCCCTTGGCAGTGCTAAACCCGGGGGACTTTGCCCTGCTGACCGATCCCGGCTACCCCTCCCATTTCGGCGGTGTGCACCTAGCCAGTGGACAAATCTACACTATGCCCCTACTGGCAGAAAACGCCTTTTTGCCCGACCTAGACGCAGTCCCTGCAGCGGTACTAGAGCAGGCCCGGATGATGGTGTTGAGCTACCCCCACAACCCCACAACCGCCTACGCCACCCTAGACTTTTGGCAAAAAGCCGTGGCCTTTTGCCAGCACCATGAACTGGTGCTGGTCCATGACTTTCCCTACGGAGATGTCACCTACACCGGCCAACCGGCCCCGTCGGTGCTTCAAGCAGATCCCGACAAGACCGTATCGGTTGAGTTTTTCTCTATGTCTAAGTCTTACAACATGGGGGGCTTCCGCATTGGCTATGCGATCGGCAATGCCGAATTGATCAAGGCCTTAAGGCAGGTCAAGGCCAATGTCGATTTCAACCAATATCGCGGCATTGTGCGAGGGGCGATCGCGGCCCTATCCGGTCCCCAAGACCAAGTGACTGAGACCATCCGCACCTTTCAGCAACGGCGGGATGTATTTGTAGACGCTCTGAATAACATCGGTTGGAATGTGCCCAAGCCCGACGCCACTCAATATATCTGGGCAAAACTGCCGGAGCCCTGGGCGGCAGACTCCATCGACTTTTGTGTGCGCCTAGTCGAAGCCACTGGCGTGGCTTTGGCACCGGGGCGGGGTTTTGGGAAGCACGGCGAAGGCTATGTGCGCGTGGCCCTAGTGCAGTCGCCAGATGTGCTGGAACAGGCCGTCGCCAAAATTGCTGAATTTTTAAGTACGGCCCAACCTGAGGTGGCGTAATGGCATACGAACCCCTGAACTTTACGAACCCCGTGGGGTCGTGAATACGGGAGATGTGGCCGGAGAAAAATCTAGATGAAATCCAAGGCGCAAAGATGATCGAAGAACGCCGTTTGGTTGTGATTAGACTCGTTAGGATAGGCAGCCATAATCTGGTTGTAGGCCTGAATCAACTTGCCATGGGAGCTTTGGACTAGGCTGTGCTGGTAGCTGTGAAACCCCGCATTTCCAGAGTGATACCACGCTTCAAAATAGGCTTTCTGCTCTTGAATGGCTTCTATGACGAGTTGCTTGGGTTCGCTCAATTCGGCAGACAGATCGAGTGCCTCTAGCGCCAACAAAATGGCTTCGTAATTCGCCGATGAATAGTAGCTGATATTGCCAGAGTGTAATGTTCTTAGGCTATAGACCCGTTCAACGACCGCCATATCGGTCAGCTCAAAGAAGCGATGCAGCCGCTGGGCCGCGTCATCGTCGAGATAGGTTTTCTCTAAAGAAAACGGAGTCCTTTGGTGAGGTATCGCCTGGTAAGCAGATTCGACAGTCAAGGACTGCTCCAACGTAATCAGCGCTGGGATAGGGCCTGTAACCGGTGCCAACGCCTCCTGCTGTGCTGGGTTTGTAGTGCAAGCGGTAGCAGCCAAGGTCAGCCCGGCCATGATCATCCGCAGCTCCCTGCCAAAACTCAATTTCGCCAGACAGAAATTGTCCATAGCAACCCAGCTCCTAATCAGATCAGGATGACACCGTCATTTAGCGTGCCCCCAAGTCAAGAATGACGCTATCGCGATAACGGTGCCGTTTTCTAGGGTTGCCATTTAAAACTAGAATTCTTGTGGTGCAGCGGTTACAGCCCTTAGCAATATTATAGAAACGGGCGCGGCCAACTGACTCAGCAAGACTTTCATCCGGTGTTGATGACGCGCCCCAAGACTTTAGGGTGGGGCTTTATGGGTAAATCCGATCAAGGGCGGCTGGTGTGGAACCATTCCACCCATATTCCGGGGTTGATTCCGTTACTAGAAACCCTGCTCAAGCAGGAGCCCAAAATTCGCACCGTTACCCCAGGGGTGATTTCCCGGGTCCGCAGCCATGCCCCCAAATTTCGCCTCAAGGTTTCTATCCCGATTCGGGGCGGCTACAAGCTAATTGCCCGCAAAGGAAAAACCGCCCAAGAGGTTTTTATCGTCACCGAACTAGAACAGGCTAGTCTAGAGGGTGCAATTTTGAGGGCGATACAGTCCAGCCGCCGTCTATGACCCTGGAACCGGGCTGTTACCGAGAAGGCAAGGCGACATTCTACATCGAGGATGCATTCTATCGTCCCCAAAGTCAGGTCGGGCGCGACTTAGCCCTGCTGGCCGCCGCCGTCTATCGCAGTCAGCGAGGGGAATTGCGGGTGCTGGATGCCATGACCGGTTGTGGCGTGCGGCCCCTGCGCTACCAGTTGGAGGCCAATGCCGATTGGGTTTGGGCCAATGAAGGCAACCCCGATCTGCAAAGACTACTGCAGCAAAATCTGGCCCGAGGGATGCGACCCCGCTCTTATCGCATTACCCATCAAGATGCGACCCAGGTGCTGCTCACTTGCCACCAGCAGCGGGACTTTTATGATCTAGTAGATATTGACAGCTTTGGCAGCGGCACCCCTTTCCTATCAGCGGGGTTGATGGCCACCCGCATCGGCGGCTTGCTCTATCTGACCAGCACCGACACCCGCACCACCGGGGGCCATAACCCAGAGCACAGTGTGCAAATGTATGGGGCCTATGCCCGATCTCATCCAGCAGTCCACGAGCAAGGGTTACGGTTACTGCTGGGCAGTGCCTTACAGCAGGCGGCCAGCCTTGGCATGGGCATTCAGCCGGTGTTTTCCCTCTTTAATGGCCAGGTCCATCGGGTGATGGTGCGCTTGGTGATGGGAGAGGAATGGCCCGGTCATCACTATGGGTTTGTGGCCTACTGTCACCACTGCGGCCATTATCAAACCTTGTCTTGGCGAGACTTGGGTAAGGCTCACTGTGACCATCCAGGGCAGACGATTCCGGAAGATGCACCCCCGGCCCTATCGGTGAGCGGGCCGATGTGGCTGGGGCCTTTGCACGATCGCGCGATGCTGCATCACATGGCGGCCTTAGCGGTGAGCTGGGGCTGGCGCAAGCGGGCCAAGCTGATTCAGATCATGCACGGCGAGGCGGAAATGCCGCCCTACTATTACCCCTTGGCAGAAATAGGCCGTCGAGGCAAATGCGATATTCCGCCCCGCGATCGCCTGATTGCCGCCTTGCAAGAGCAGGGGTTCAATGCGGCAGTCACCCATCTTGATGCCCAGGGCTTAAAGACGGATGCGCTTCTGGCCAACTGTGTGCAGGTGGCGAGGTCTCTGGGGACGATTTAACAGTTTCTTAGGCTTTATTTGGGATACTGGCAATGTGCTGTTGCTGATTTAGGGTATTTCTCGAAAACTTCATGCTTAAAGAAAGCCCCCCAACCCCCAATCCTGGGGGAGCCGGAGACCGGAAGTCCCCCAGGATTGGGGGATTTAGGGGGCCTAGAGACTGGCATCTTCTTTGTCAGAAACTTTCTTGGAAGATCGATCGGCTCAGCCGTTCAATCGGCTTGAGAGATGGAGTCATACCAGGGATCAGCAACGCCAACTAGCAATAGCGTCCCCATCGCTGCGATACAGGAGAACCATGACAGTCCAAACGGTTTCTACGCGACCTTTTGCCGACCAGAAGCCCGGCACCTCTGGCCTGAGAAAGCAAGTGCCTGCCTTTCAAGCGCCCCACTATCTGCAGAACTTCGTTCAATCTATTTTCGATAGCCTAGAGGGGTATCAAGGGCAAACCCTCGTGGTCGGCGGCGATGGGCGTTACTACAACCGCGAAGCCATCCAAATCATTCTCAAAATGGCAGCGGCGAATGGGTTTGGTCGCGTATTGGTGGGCCAGGGGGGCATCCTCTCAACCCCAGCCGTATCCTGCATTATCCGCAAGTACGAAGCCTTTGGCGGGATTATCCTGTCCGCCAGCCACAATCCCGGTGGCCCTGAAGGGGACTTTGGCATTAAGTACACCACGGGCAATGGCGGCCCTGCCCCTGAGAAGGTGACCAGCGCCATTTTTGAGCGCAGCAAGGTAATTGATCAGTATCAGATTCTTGATGCTAGCGATGTGGATCTGGACCGCATTGCCACCACCCACCTCAGCAACACCAAAGTCGAGGTGATTGATGCCGTCACCGACTACGCTGCCCTGATGGAGTCGCTGTTTGACTTTGACCAAATTCAGCAGTTTATGACCGGCGGCAACTTCCGCCTCTGCATCGACTCTCTCCATGCGGTCACTGGCCCCTATGCTAAGGCCATCTTTGAGCGGCGATTGAATGCGCCAGCCGGTACGGTGCAAAACGGTGAGCCCCTAGAAGACTTTGGTGGGGGTCACCCTGATCCCAACTTGGTTTACGCCAAATCTTTGGTGGATGTGCGCTATGGCGACAATGCCCCTGACTTTGGGGCGGCCTCCGATGGGGATGGCGATCGCAACATGATCTTGGGCAACCACTTTTTCGTCACCCCCAGTGACAGCTTGGCGGTGCTAGCGGCAAATGCCACCCTCGTCCCCGGTTATCGGGAGGGCTTGTCCGGCATTGCCCGCTCCATGCCCACCAGTCAGGCTCCGGATCGGGTCGCGGCCAAGCTGGGCATTGACTGCTACGAAACCCCCACCGGCTGGAAGTTCTTTGGCAATCTGCTCGATGCCAATAAAGCCACCCTCTGCGGCGAAGAGAGCTTTGGCACCGGCTCCAACCATGTGCGAGAAAAAGACGGCCTCTGGGCGGTGCTGTTTTGGCTGAACATCCTGGCGGTGCGGAAGCAGTCGGTCGAGGACATTCTCAAGGAGCACTGGGCCACCTATGGCCGCAACTACTACTCTCGCCATGATTACGAGGGCGTAGACAGCGATCGCGCCAATACCCTGATGGGCAACCTCCGCGCCGCTGTGGGGTCCATGGCCGGCAAATCCTTTGGCGGCTACCCAGTAGACTATGCAGATGACTTTAGCTACACCGACCCGGTGGATGGCAGCGTCAGCCAGAAGCAGGGCATTCGCATTGGCTTTAAGGATGGTTCTCGCATTGTCTTCCGGCTCTCGGG
This sequence comes from Leptolyngbyaceae cyanobacterium, assembly GCA_050043365.1. GTDB lineage: Bacteria > Cyanobacteriota > Cyanobacteriia > Phormidesmidales > Phormidesmidaceae > PCC-6406. The sequence continues at coordinate 16,126 of JBHJIP010000149.1, read as the reverse complement.
TACGGGCACCCAAGGGGCCACCTTGCGGGTTTACCTAGAGCGCTACGAAGCGGATTCGGCTAAGCATGATCAAGACACCCAGGTAGCCCTCGGGGATTTGATTCAATTGGCGGAAGAGATTGCCCAGATCAAGGAGCTGACCGGGCGCGATCGCCCCACCGTGATCACCTAAGGCGAATTCCGAGAAAGAAAATACCCCACCGCCTGCGGCACCTCCCCTTGGCAAGGGGAGGTTGGGAGGGGTCAGTCTTCCAAGGCATGTTCACAAAAGCGATGGATGCAATTCACATTACGGATATTCGGGTCTATGGTTATACCGGTGCCCTGCCAGAAGAAAACGTTTTGGGGCAATGGTTTCGGGTTGATCTGGTGTTGAGCCTGGATCTGTCAATGGCGGGGCGGTCCGATCAGCTCGAAGACACCCATAACTACGCGATCGCAACATTGGCAATTCAGGATTTGATTCGCACCACCCCATTTCGGCTGATCGAGACCCTGGCCAGCGAAATCGCCAAGACGGTCTTGCAAACAGACGATCGCCTCAGCCAGGTCCGGGTGAAACTTACTAAACTCACCCCGCCGATTCCCGACTTCACCGGACAGGTGGCAGTGGACATTAGCCGCGATCGCACCGTTTTAGACCAACCTTCCCCTCCGGCCATTCCCCTCAAGCGCGAGCCGTCTCTTTAAGCGGCAGACGAGTTTATTGATACACAAACAAACGCTTAGCGGCACGGGTAAAGGCCACGTAGCAGAGCTGGTTGCGCTCAATCACGTTGCGATTGGCCGCCATAGAAGGCACATCCACAAACACATCTTGAAAGGTGGATCCCTGGCTTTTATGGATGGTCAAACTGTAGGCGTAGTCCACCTGATGGAAGCGCTGTTTTAAATCCCAAAACTCCATCCAGCGTTTTTCACGGCTCAATAATTCGAGCTTGAGATTCATTTCCGCCTGACCCGATTCATGGAGCACCCGCAGGGTTTTAAATTTTTGCTCCTCCGTTTCCACAAATAGGCTCCAGATCGGCCATTCTCCGTCCCGTTCTGGCTGTACCTCAATCACTTCGCATTCCGCCGAGGTGGGCAAGATGATCGACTCGTCATCCAAGCAAGGGTTCATGGCCATCAGTCGCTCACCGGGGACAAAGCGAAAAGCGGTGGAGCCGTAAATGGCCTGACGGATCATCTGGTTGAGTCGAGCAACCCGACGGTTGGTGTAGGCCAGCGCCCGCACCTGATCGGGGTTAGCCTGATAGGCTTCGCTGGTAAAGGCCCGCAGCATTAGCTTCTCCCACATGGGGCGAGGCAGGACAAAGCAGCCCTCCGTTTGATCGGTATTGGTATCGCTGCGCAGGCGGGGCAGGCGATCGCGCTCCAAATTGCGGCGGATGTCTTCGGCAATCACCCCGATCGCGCCGCCATAGCGCACCACTTCCGTCAATTCCGATTTGTTAACGATTTGCCGGAAGCAAGCCGACTCTGGCTCATTCACGGGTGGCAATTGCGCCGGATCCCCCACAAACAAAATCTGAGTGGTGCCATACAAATTAGAGACCGCATTCACCAGCAGCAGCCACAGCTCCTCATTCACCATGGAGCATTCATCCACCACCACCAGGCGAAAGCGATCCACTTGGCTGCCCTGCTTGCGATCGGGCTGAAACACCTGGTTACCGCTGTCTTCATCAATCACGGGCCGCAGCCCCAGCAGGGTGCAGCAGGTCATGGCATCCACATCTAGCCGCCACTGATCGGCCATGGTAGCCAGCACTTTAGTAGCCTTGTTGCTGAAAGCCGTCAGCACAATTTTGCGATTGTCCCCCTGTTCCCGCAGGCCAGCAATAAACATCTGCAAGAGGGTGGTTTTGCCCGTACCGGCATAGCCCGTGAGTAAGTAAAGCTTTTCGGGTCCCTCCACAAATTCCTGGAGCGCATCTAGGGCCGCCACCTGTTCAACGGTGAGGATCAAACCCCCATCGTCGAGTTCAGTTGGGCTGGGTTGCGGTAGCACCATTAGGGGCCGAACGAAAATCTCAACACCCATTTATGATGCCGCAGAACCCTAGCCCTGAACCTCTAGCCCCTAGGCGCGAGTAATACTGGCCACTTTGCCACCCGTTTTATTAATGCGCTGGAGGGTTTGGGATAAGGTCTCGTAGGGCACTACAAAGACCTTGTTGCTGCGGCGTACTCTGGGATAGCCTGGCGAACTGACTCCGGCCACTTCGATACGGTAAAGATTACCGCGCTCATTCGTCTGACTAGAACGACCAAAGACACGGGTGGTAACCGTTCCTTTTTTAGAGGGCTGATAAGCCCAGCCACCGCCGGTGGACCCAGAGGGTGGAACGACTGCGGAGACCCCATCCATGGCGAGCTCTGAAGCTAGTCGAGACTGGTTCCCAGCTGCTTGGGCGCGATCGCTATTGGCATAGCCTCGATAGAGACTGAACATGCGTGTAAAACCCGCGATTTTCTGGCCCGTTTGAGTCTCGAATCCCCGGTAGTAAGGGACAATGTTGTCGCCAAAATGGGTTTCGTACTCTTCATTGAAAATGTAAGAATCAATGTCCGCTTCAAACCCTTCATTTTGATAGCGATCTAGGTGCTCGATCACCTCAGCTTCGTCATAGGGGGCGCGCCCCAGCAAATGTTTGAAGTTCAGCTCAATCACGCGGGTTTGGAAGTTGGGATATAAAAATTTAGCCTTATACAAATCTGACTTGGCTACGGCTTGAACAAAGTCCCGAACCGTCAAAGCCCCATTGGTCAGCAAAGATTCTAGTCCGATCAAGCGCTCAGACTGCATCAGATAGTCATTGCCAAGCACCTGACGGTATACGGCCTTGATAACCGCTTGGGCATCACGGGCATCCCATTCAGGCTGCAATTCTATGGGCTCTTGCTCAGCAAAAGGAAGGGTTCCCAGGCGAGCCGCCTCTACTGTAATCGCCACAGATTTATCTCCTTAAATTGGATTATTCAATTGGATTCAGAGCGCTGAAATTACCGCAATCACCCAGTTGCTGCAGCCATCAATGGTCACAGCATGGAACTTCTACCCAGAAGGATTGTGAGTGATCGGCAGATCCAATCATCATTGCCCCATTCACAAAAAGGACGCTGATGAATGAAAATAGAAAGCTAGTCTTTAAAGAGAACCAATTGCAATAATGCTACTACCTCTTTGGTGCAGACATTGCAAAGCTATGTAACTAATCATCCTGTTTTTCACTTCCTGGCAAGGCTCTTTTGCAGGGTCTGTGAGCCTTGAGGAGAGAATAAACCAACATTTAAGTTGACTATGGGAAAGCGATCGACTCCCAACTTTTCAAAACATTGGTGAGTTATCGTCCAATCCCTGCCAACGGGTCATAGAGGTCATGCCTTATTGACATACAATATCAGCAAGGCCCTTGAATCATTTCTCTGTATTTGCAGATCATCTGCAAGAGTTGGGTTTGCTCACACTGGCGAAGAGGGTGACAACAATCTCCCACCATGTGCCTCTGCATTCGGAGATGAAGACGGCAATAACCCCGCCTCCGCCACGTTCTCAAGGATCAAATTCCTTTTGCGCCCTAACATTCGCCGGGGTCTTCATCTTCTCGCGCCTCTAGTTCTGGGAGCGTATAGTCTGTACCGGCTGGAAAGGCTGGACAGTCTTGAAAGTCAGGGTCGGGCTGAATGGCCCCTGGGTCAATTACCGTAGCCGATTCTGTTTCCCAATCGTTGAACCAGAGGCGACCCCCTGGGGTGGAAATATAGCCGTAAATTCCCTCTTCAATATCCCCTTCTAAATCATCTGTGGAAGGGACTTCTGAATCGGCATCAGGGGAATAGGAGCCATGGGTATGGTACGAGGCAATCACGACAAATTCGTCGGGCTCATTCCACGGATTACAGCTATCGGGTTCACCTCGGACGGCGGTTGTGGCGGCCAGTTCACCATCGGCGTCATAGCCGTATAGGCCGCAATATTCCACACCCGCTTCAATGGAGATCTCTTGGACCTCCACCAAATGGTCTCGGGCGAAGTCATCCAATTCGTCTAGATCAACCTCATCCCAAACCTCACCATCGGCAAAGCCTGGATCGGCATCAGAGAAGTCGTTTGGCGCACAGGCCCCGATCGCGATCGCCAGCACAACCCATCCCCATCGGCCCACCATTCGCATTCGTTGTCTCCCCTGCTGCATCCTGCGATCGCTCCTACAGTCCTTGAGTCCCCCAGCTTAAAGGTAACCCGGGCCGAGGTCCTGATTGAATCCACCCAGACAGACTAAGCTGCCGAACAAATTGCAAATAAATATTAAGTCGCCCCACAGCAGTCAAAAATGAAACGATTATGAAAAATGAAACGATTATGAAATGCTGCACCCATGGCAAATCACCTTTTAACTCACGGGTTGACCCTAGCCCTCAGCACTCTGGTGGGTTTGGGATTAAGCAATTGCGCTCCGGTTCCCTCTGATCGGCCTGCACCGAATGCTGACACTGCAACGCAGCAAGCCAATGAAACGGCTGAGAAGAAAGTTTTGACCACCTTCACCATCCTGGCAGATATGGCTCAGGTGGTGGCCGGAGACCAACTGCAGGTTGAGTCTATTACCCGCATCGGCGCTGAAATTCACGGCTATGAACCGACCCCTAGCGATTTGACCCAGGCCCAGGATGCGGACTTGATTCTCTATAACGGCATGAATCTGGAGCGCTGGTTTGAGCAGTTTCTCGGCAATTTACAGGATGTGCCAGCGGTGATTTTGACCGATGGCATCGAGCCCATCCCCATCGCCGAAGGCCCCTATGCCGATAAGCCCAACCCCCACGCCTGGATGTCACCCCAAAATGCCTTGATCTATGTGGAGAATATCCGTCAGGCCTTTGTGGAGCTGGATCCTGAGAATGCCGAAACCTACAACGCCAATGCTGCGGCCTATAGCGACCAGCTCAGGGAGATCGATCAGCAGCTCAAAGCTGACTTAGCCCAACTACCCGAGGCGCAACGCTACTTAGTCAGTTGCGAGGGGGCGTTCTCTTATTTGGCCCAAGACTACGGCTTGACCGAGATCTACATGTGGCCAATCAATGCCGAGCAGCAGGCCACGCCGAAGCAGGTTCAGGGGGTGATCGAGCAGGTCAAGGCCAGCGACGTACCCACCGTTTTTTGTGAAAGCACCGTCAGTGACGAAGCTCAGAAGCAAGTCGCCCAAGCCACAGGGGCGCTCTTTGGCGGCAATCTCTATGTAGATTCCCTTTCGGCTGCTGATGGTCCCGTCCCGACCTTTCTGGATTTACTCGAATACGATGCCCGTACCATTGCCGAGGGATTGCTATTGGCCAATGAAACGTCTCCGTGATCAAACCCGCAAATCTTAATTTCTTGAACTGTTCCCTTCTCTCCTCCAGCTGCCATGCCAACCGCAACTCAAACCATCGCGATTCAGGGCCTCAGCGTCACCTACAGCAATGCCCGTGTCGCCCTTTACAACGTTAACTGCGCCGTCGAACCGGGCACGATTACCGCTTTGGTCGGTCCTAATGGCGGCGGTAAATCCACCCTGTTCAAAACAATCATGGGCTTTTTGCAGCCCGGTCAAGGCCGCATTTGCGTCGGCGGGAACTCGGTTAAGCAGGCCCAAAAACGGCAACTCATGGCCTATGTGCCCCAGTCGGACGAAGTGGACTGGCATTTTCCGGTGAGTGTGTTTGATGTGGTGATGATGGGCCGCTATGGCTACATGAATCTCTTGCGCATTCCCACGGCCAAAGATCGGCGCTTAGTGATGGAGAGCCTAGAGCGGGTTGGCATGGTGGATTTGCGCCACCGTCAGATCGGGGAGCTGTCGGGCGGACAGCGGAAGCGGGCTTTTTTGGCGCGGGCCTTGGCCCAGGAAGGGCAGGTAATTTTGCTGGATGAGCCGTTTACGGGGGTGGATGTCAAAACTGAGAAGCGGATGATTGATTTGCTGATGCAACTGCGCCGAGAGGGGCACACGATTTTGGTCTCAACCCATGACCTGGCCTCAATTTCGACCTTTTGCGATCGCGTCATCCTGATCAACCAAACCGTTTTGGCCGCTGGCCCCACTGCCGCAACCCTGACCGAAGACAACCTCACCCTCACCTTTGGAGGGCTGCCCCTGAGCAGTCTGCAGCAGTTGGCTTCGAATCAGTCCCCTGTGAGGGCCGAGGTCCAGCCATGGTAGAGGGAACAACCGCAATCGCCCTCTGGAACTGGCTACTGGAGCCTTTGCAGTTTGGCTTTATGGTCAAAGCCCTGTGGGTGAGCGCCTTTGTGGGCACGGTTTGTGCGGTGCTCTCTTGCTACATCACCCTCAAGGGCTGGTCTCTCATGGGGGATGCGGTTTCCCATGCGGTAGTGCCGGGGGTGGTGGTGGCCTATGCGCTGGGCATACCCTTTGCGGTGGGGGCCTTTGTGTTTGGGTTTGGGGCGACGGTGGCGATCGGCTATGTCAAATCCAAAACCCGCCTCAAGGAAGATGCGGTAATTGGGGTGGTGTTTACCGGCTTCTTCGCCTTTGGCCTCGTGCTGGCCACCAAGATTCCCAGCAATATCGACCTCTTCCATATCTTGTTCGGCAATGTGTTGGGCATCTCCCAATCGGACATTGTCCAAACCTTGATCGCCGGTATCACCACCCTGATAATTATCCTGCTGCGCCGCAAGGACCTATTACTGATTAGTTTTGACCCCAACCATGCCAAGGCGATCGGTCTCAACACCCAGTTGATGTAATACACGCTGCTGTCGGTGCTGGCGTTGACGATTGTGGCGGCGCTGCAAACGGCGGGGATTGTGTTGGTGGTGGCGATGTTGGTAACACCGGGGGCGATCGCTTACTTACTCACCGATCGCTTTGACCATATGCTGATGATTTCGGTGGCTAGCAGTGTGCTGTCTTGTGTGTTGGGCACCTATGCCAGTTATCACCTCGATGTGTCTACCGGGGGCAGCATTGTGGTGCTACTGACGCTGCTGTTTACGGTGGCGATGGTAGCTGCACCAAAGTATGGGATTTTGGCCCAGGGGCAATGGCAAAGGGCCAGTCGGAAACCATCGCAGCACCAGCCTTTACCTGCGAAGGAGTCACAGCCTTGATTCTGAGGGGTGTGTTTTCCGAGAGTATTGCAAGAATAAAATATTGGATACATGCTGCCGTCCCTGCCTTGGTGTTTTTCAACCCGCCTATTGCTCCTTCAAGACCAGCGAGATTTGATCAGATAGGGTCATGGGATCGTACGGTTTTGCGATAACTGAGGAGACATTGAGCTGGTTAAAGTGACGCTGTTCACTAGATTGGGCCTTTGCGGTCAAGACGATCACAGGAATTTCCCGAGTTTTCGAATTTTCCTGGAGCTTTTTTAAAATTGTGAGCCCATCCATTTCTGGCATCATGATGTCTAGCAAAATGGCATCAGGAATTTCAGCCATTGCGATCGCAATACCCTCTGGGCCATTACAGGCTTTTAACACCTCCCACTGACCCGTGATTTCCAGGCAAATTTGGGTCGCTTCTCGGATATCGGCTTCATCGTCAATGATGAGAATCCGTTTGGATGACATGGGAACCCCCCTTACATAAACTGTCGAGTACGAGTGGCCCGCTATAGCGGTTTCGATGAGATAAAAACAATGCGGTAGCGCCAAAATCTATGGGTGACGAGCAACTTAAGGTTGGAGGTGGGGGTGGGCTTCAGGCGACAGCGGCAGGAGAAAAAAGAAAGTGCTGCCCCCGTCTATATTGTTTTCTGCCCAAATTCTGCCGTCGTGCTCCTGAATAATGTTGCGACAAATGGCCAATCCCAGGCCCGTGCCTCCTTGGTGTCCGGTGTTAGAAACATTGAGCTGTTCAAATTGCTGAAAAATCACCTCTAACTTATTGGCGGGAATGCCTGGACCTTGGTCTTTAACCTGCACCAAGAGATAAGCGGTAGCAGTGGGTTCGAGGGTATTCATCAGAGCCTGCAAGCGTTGCGATTGGGAACCTGGCAGATCTAGGCGGGCTATGTCCGATGGCAGCACTTGAGCGATGACGGTAACGGTTGATCCGGCAGGTGAAAACTTAATGGCGTTACTAAGCAGGTTCGTCAATGTTTGGATGAGGCGATCAGGGTCAACCCAAAGCTGCACAGAGAGGGGGGTGACAGAGAGCTGAATGTGATTTTTTTCAGCGATCGCGCGCATCTCATCAATTGCTTGGGCCGAGATGTCAGCCCAGTTACAAGCTTGCTTACTGAGGGTGACCTTGCCCAACTTAATCCGTTCGATATCTAAGATGTCGTTGACCAGACGCACCAGGCGATTGGTATTGGAAAAGGCAATTTCGATCATCCGCTGGCGCTTGGGCAATTGAATATCGAGACTGGTTTCAGCCAGTAGCCCCAAAGCCGTGCGAATTGACGTGAGTGGGGTGCGTAATTCATGGCTGACGACGGAAATGAATTCATCCTTCATTTGCTCGATCATCTGACGCTCCGTAATATCTTTGAAGGTCACCACAACGCCTAAAATGTGGCCAGCTTCTTGCAGCGGGGTGCTAACGTACTCGGTGGCAAAGCTAGTGCCATCTTGACGATGAAACAAATCACCAGAGACGTGATGGGTCTGACCTGAGTTCAGGGTCTCGAAAATCGGGGTGTCGGTCCACGGGTAGGTAGTATGGTCTGGCCGTGAATGCTTGATCAAATCATGCATAAACTGGCCAATTAGGCTCTGGGTAGACTGTTCTAGAATTTTGGCCGCAGCCGGATTCACAAAGACGACATGACCCTGGGTATCTAACCCGTAGATCCCTTCCCCTGCTGATTTCAAAATGAGGTCATTTTGATGGCTTAGGTGCTTGAGTGAATCCTTGGCCTGTTTCAACTCGTTGAGGGTGCGCTCTCTTACCCCAATCTCAAGTCTTAAATGGGTGTTGACTTGCTGCAGTTCAGCCGTCCGTTGCATGACCCGCTGTTCAAGATCGGCGTTCAGCCTCTGAACTTCTTGATAAAGCTGAGTCTGGTAAATAACTGAGGCAAATTGGGCTGCAGCGGCTTGCGCTAGCTCAATATCTGGCCCTGTCCAGGGGTGGGGTTGCTCGCGCTTCAGTTCGCGCCAAGTCTCGAAGGACTGACGCGGGCGGTTTTGCCGAGGGTCTGCCGAATCTAGCCGTCCGGCCCAAATATTCTCGATGGTGACTGCCTGACGAAATAGGCTGAGGTAGCCGAGCACCTGATTTTGGTGACAGAGCTGCATCACCATGAGTCCTCGCAGTCCTTGGCGCTGCAAGGCGGCAGCTAGGGGGGGCGGGAGATGGGCTTGCCGCAGGTCGGAGATCGCCCAGAGGGGAATTTGGGCTGGCACAGGGCTGGTGGATACTAGCCAGTCCTGCCAGGCGGGCAACTGCTCAACCACAGGCGGTGGCGTTGACGGTCGGGGGCGCAGTTGTCGGGTGCGAAGTTGGGGCTGTAGGCCAATGGTGAAAATTTTAGGGGCCGGTTCCCATGGTTTGGCTGCCAGATAGAGTCTACCCCCGGCACTCTTGAGGGCCTTAACGGTTTGCTGCAAGGCGGCTTGTAGGGAGTGCTCACTAAAGTCTTGTAGTTGGGCGGTAATTTGATTGAGCGTGGCTTCTCGTTGGGCTTTGAGGCGACTTTGGGTCAACAGGTTGGCATGGGCGATCGCGCCAGTGACCTGATCAGCAATCAGTTGCATCATCTCCAATTCTTTGGGGTTAAACCGTCGCGGGGTGCTGTGTTGGGCGACGAGTAGTCCCCAGAGTCTCTCTCTATGGGGCAGGGGTACCACCAATGACGCTTGCACCCCCATGGCGGTGAGATATTCCACATGGCAGGGATCAACGGGCCGAAACCACAGCTGGCGATCGCTCTGGGTCCGCTGATTGGCAAGAGGACTAATCCCGATTTCTTGTTTTGCGACATTAATAATGGTGCGCTGCCGGGCAATCAAGAACATTTCGCGGGAACGTTCAGGGATATCGTCAGCGGGAAAACGATGTCCGAGCAAAGAGGGCAATTTTGGGCCACCCAAGGCCTCCGCAACCACTTCACCACTGCCATCACCATGGAAGCGATAGACCTTAATGCGATCAGCGGCCAAAAACCGCTGTGTTTCCGTCGCTGTTGAGGTGAGAATATCGGGCAGCTCAATGGAGCGACGGATGCGATCAGTAATCCGATGCAGCAGGCCTTCGAGGGTGGGAATGGCAGACGGGCTAGACATTCGGAAGAAGCGTTGGGCGTTCGGTGTTCAGGGTTAGGTGAGCCTAGCCAGGGGCAGACCAGGGGGGTAGTGTGGCGATTTTTTGCAGCGTTGGTGGTTTGGCCATCCCCAGACGGATGACAGTCCGCTGCTAAATCCTTCAGCGCGGTGGCTGCGCCATCGCTGCCATGGCTCGCTGGAGCTGAGATTGTTTCAGTTGCTCAAATAACCGATCGAGCAGCGTTGACTGAGCGAGAGATTTTTCCACCAGATCATTGGCTCCCGCTCTCAGGGCGGCGGCTTTGGTGTTCACATCGCCGTGAATTGTCAGAAAAATAATTGGCAACTGACTCCAGAACGGCGCTTGCCGAACAGTGCGACACAGTTCTAATCCGTTAAATCTAGGCATTTCAATGTCGAGCAGGAGCAGGTCTGGCACCGACCTCTGTAGGGTGGCCCAAAAATTGAGCGGCTGACTCAAGGTGATGAGCTTAAACCCCTTAGGTTCTAGGAAAGTTTGCAAAGCGGTTAAAGTCTGAGGGTCATCATCTACGACCATGACCTTGTGGGCCGCGCCAAGGCCCTGGGAACGCACACTGAATACGCTCTTAAGCACGGCAGCAACATCTGGATCGGCGAGAAAAGCCTGGCTACCCAACTGCGCAGCTTTGACCCGGTGGGTCAGACTACCCTCCTGGCTACACACCAGAACGAGAAGGGAAGGCACTTTATTAATGACCCGGGACAACTGCTGCACGCCGCTGCAATCTAACTCGTCCAGGGCCAGCTTCAGCACAATAATGTCGAGGGTTGTCGCCTCTGATGCGGTTGGGGCTCGCTTGCCCGTCGAGCTGGCTTGATGCGACGCCATCAGGGTTGGCCATAGGTTAGATAGGGCAGTTTCATCTGAGGCTGTTTGGACTTTTAAGCCCTGTTGACTCAGGGCCTGCGCGACCTGCGCGACCAGTGGCAAATCATCATCCACAATGACCAGGAGCGGATCGGCCCAGCCAGATTGCACCGACTGCGCCGGACTTACCCCCTGATTGAGTACCGCTTCGAGGGTACTGATCAACTGGGCCAACTGGTGTTGGCATGCGGTCGGAATGGGGGCATCCCCCGTCAGAATTTTCTCAATGGAGTAGGCAACCTCCGAGCCTGAATGCAACCCAAAGATGCCGAGCGCACCAGCTAGGCTATGGGCGGCTCGAATTGCCGCAGGCCGCAAACAATCAGTGGCTTGCTGTTGCTGTAGCGCTTGCAGCATTTGCTTGAGTCGGGTCAGCCGTTCTAAATTTTGAGCCTTGGCTGATTGCCACAGGGTGGCTAAAGCCACTTGGGTTTGCTGCTGTCTGACTGAGGGGGCAGGGCGTTTAGATGCGGGTTCAGATGCGGGGTCAGATGCGGGGTCAACAGTTAATGGGGCAGGGGTCACCGATGAACGGGCGGGCTTGAGGCGATAGCCAATCCCATAAACCGTTTTGATGAGATCGCCCGGAGCCCCGACCGCCACCAGCTTCTGGCGTAGCCCGCGAATGTGAGCCGTTACGGTATCTTCTCCAGGTGCTTTGCTACAGTCCCACAGCCGATCGATGATGCCGCTGCGGGTAAACACCTGAGACTGTTTGCGCAGAAACAGTTCTAGTAGACGAAACTCCTTCGGCGTTAATTTAACGGGGCGATCGCCATAGGTGACTTCTTGACTATTGGGATCTAACTGTAAATCCTCCCATTCAAGAATAGATAACAGGGGTGTCTGCCCCCGTCGCAGCAGCGCACGTACCCGTGCAAAGAGCTCTTCCAGTTCAAACGGTTTGGTGATGTAATCGTCCGCTCCGGCATTCAGACCCGCAATCTTATGGCTGTTCGAATCCAGCGCTGTTAGCAGCAACACCGGCATATGGTAGGAGTGATCCCGCAGTTTTTGGCAAAGCTGTAAACCATCCATTTCCGGCAGCATTACATCCAACATCACGAGGTCATATTCAAAGGAATTGACCATCTGCCAACCAAGCTGGCCATTCTCGGCGATATCTACGGCATAGTGCTCGTTCGCCAAACCCTTTTCAAGCACGGCTGCTACCGAGCCATCATCCTCAACCAGTAGTATCCTCATCGGTCTTTACCTGCCCGAGACAAACATCAAATGAAAACTGATTTAGTTAAAAAATAGCGAGACCTATCTTCTTAATAAGACATTATTTTTAATTAATATTTTGCTAAAGTTAATTAAAATTTACCAGGAAGAGGAATTGACCTGTGATCGTTTAGCTGTCTGGAAGTAGCTGCTAGAGAATAATTACTTGCAGCCATTTCTTACTTTTCTGGGTTGGTTTTTGGGGTCATATTCCTGAGAAATTCAGTTTCTTATGATGTAATTTTCAACATAAGCTACTAAGCTTAATGCTCATTGATTCCTCTTGCTAGGGCATTTATTCGTAAATGACCTAGCAAGAGATTCCTATCTTCTGCTTAAGCTCAGGCTTTGCGAATCAGTGGAAATAAGTGCCATATTGTAGGCCCGGAAACAGATGATTGGCCTCAATCATGAGCACTGAGAGCACAATGAGGGCGATCGCTGCCATGATGGGTGCGCTTGTCAAATATTTTGTAAGGTATTGCATAAAATCCTCCAGTAATTAGGCGAAATTCAAGATTCGAAAGTTGGTGAAAAGGTTGAACGGCAGAAGCTATTAGAACCTGAAAGTACAGGAGTTTCAAGAATTTTTGAACCAGCGTTCTAAGGTTTAGCTCTTGTCCTATTTCTAGCCAGCGGGAGTATCTCAGAGTTGTAACTGTGCAAATTCGATGGCCGCAATAGAAAGGGTTGCAGCCCTTTATGACGGTGCTTTTGCGAAATGAGACGCTCCCATTGGCTAGCAGCTCTATCGGGGGGACACCGATAGCTCATGTTCGGGGGCTGTTAGTTTTCCTGATGTAAGCTCTTTGAAAAAGAGAATAGGCCATAAAAAACCCTGAGTAAAAGAGCGAACAGCCAAACCGATATCGATAAAAATCTCCGTCTCTTCAGGTTTGGATTTTTGCTTGCTGTCGATCAAATTAGCTCGCCCTGACCTGCCTAAAATACCCGAAAAGTAGAAGAAGATAGCAAATGGAATCACGATATCTATGGCGCGATCAAAACGCAGTTGCAAATGCGGTAGTCCCTCTTCTCCGCAGAGCAAATTAGATGAATAGGCCGCGTACGGTTCATCAAAGTAGTAGCTCTGGGGAGCATCCTGCATCCGCTTTTGAAAGGCCGCTGACTCTTGGCAAGGAACAAGATGAGTGTCTGAGGTTGCTGCTACGGCTGGCGGCACCGCGCTAATCCAGAAAAACACCATGAGCATAATGGCTAACAGTTTTCGCATTTTCTAATCTCCGATACTTAGGCAAGCGAGCATAATCGATTTCGTCTTGAGAGGCCATCTCCCAGTGCTGATCTCAGAGACCTCGCAAGCATCAGGTGGCAGATTTAGGGTCGGCCCCCATTTCCGCAGGTGCTGAAATTGTTGGAGCAGAGCTGATCGCGTCTTGTCCCATCGCGGCCGCATCGTTGCCTTCCCGTTCAATCCAGAGAAAAATGATGGCAAAAATGGGAAAAGGCAGAATGTAAAAAATCAGCGGAATCATCAGCCAGGGTAGCCATGATGCAGCGTAGGCTCCAGTCAGTTGAGTCATGTCAGCCATGATGTTTCTCCGTGAATTAAAGTTGCTTTTTGATATGGGTTATGGGGTATTCGCTTCAACCCAGCATGCTATTGACGATCGCCTGACTCACATTCACCGCGCCCCGTAAACCGGCGTCGATATCACCGAAGTTTTCCAGCAGTACGTAGGCGAAAATGGCCCCACCCATAGAACCGAGTAAGATGCCGCCGCAAAGCTGAAACCAGTCTTCTTTTTGGCGAAGGGGCCGCAGCCGGTCTTGGGAGTGCAGGTTGTAAGCGCCTCGGGGACTGCCTTGAAAGGTGGCGAGGGCAAAGATCGAAATCCCTAAGCAAGCTGAGACAGTGATGTAAATGGCAGTAATCAGGCCGCTGAGATTGGCCCCATGGGCAGTCTCTCGCAGCGGCCCCACCACCACTTCTGGCCCGACCAGAAAATAGCCATGGGCCATGCCAATCTCTAGGCCCCGTAAAAACGGCGTCAGCCCAGGCCGATAAGCGGGAAGGTTGTTGATATAGGCTTTGGCCCAGCCAGAACTGTTGATGGGGGTGGCCAAATTTCCTAAGCAGGGATTGCCCTGGTAGGGCTGGATGAAATCTTCTTGGCTATAGGCATCAGCCCAAGCTGATTGTGCAGTGTTGGTCATGGTATCGCGCTCTCAGCTAGCGTAAATTCAATATTGAATAGGAAATAAAGTCCTGGCTGAGGTTCGGCAGCCAGGACTTGTTTGGAAAATCGAGTTCTGGCTGGTAAACCTCAGTCAGAACTCATTCTGGGACTAGGAGAGTGTCCACAGACTTAGCGGTCAGAGGAGAGACGGCCCACCCCTAACCAAAGAGCGGTCACGGAAAGCGGCTGGCCGTAGACGCAATCAGGAAAGCACCGTAGGTAGCGATATAGCCGACCGTGAAATGGGTGAGCCCCACAAGGCGGGCCTGCACAATAGAGAGGGCCACGGGTTTGTCTTTGGGATAACCAAAAGACAGAGGGGTATTTTCGTGCGCCCACATCAGGGTTTCGATCAGCTCTTGCCAGTAGCCTCGCCAGGTAATTAGGAACATGAAGCTGATGGCCCAAACCAGGTGACCAAACAGGAACATCCAGGCCCAGACGGCGAGGTTATTGGTGCCGTAAGGACTGTAGCCATTGATGAGCTGCGACGAGTTGAGCCATAGGTAATCGCGGAACCACCCCATCAGATAGGTCGAGCTTTCGTTGAACTGGGCGACGTTGCCGCTCCAAATAGCGAGATGCTTCCAATGCCAGTAGAAGGTGATCCACCCGAGGGAGTTGAGCATCCAGAACATGGCGAGATAAAAGGAATCCCAAGCGGAAATGTCGCAGGTGCCGCCCCGACCCGGCCCATCACAGGGGAAACTGTAGCCAAAGTCTTTCTTGTCGGGCATCAGCTTTGACCCTCGCGCATCCAACGCGCCTTTCACCAAAATCAAGGTGGTGACGTGGAGGCCAAGGGCGATCGCGTGATGCACCATCAGGTCGCCGGGGCCAATGGTCAAAAACAGCGAGTTTGCACCGCTATTGATGCCCTCTAGCCAGCCCGGTAGCCAAACGTTGCCGTAGTTCGGCCAAGCTGTAGTGGCGACGCTGTCCGGATTCGACAAGAGCGAGCTAATGCCGTAGAGGGTCTTGCCGTGGAAGGCTTGAATCCACTGGGCAAAGACCGGCTCGATGAGAATCTGCTTTTCAGAGGCACCAAAGGCCACTTCACAATCGTTGTGGACATAGAGTCCCAGGGTGTGAAAGCCGAGGAACAGTGACACCCAACTCAGGTGAGAAATGATCGCCTCTTTGTGATCAAGCACGCGGGCCAGCACGTTGTCTTCGTTGGCTTTGGGGTCATAGTCTCGAATCAGGAAGATGGCTCCGTGGGCGAATGCCCCCACCATCAAGAACCCAGCAATGTATTGGTGATGGGTGTAAAGCGCCGACATCGTCGTGTAATCCCGCGCGATGAAGGCATAGGGCGGCATGGAATACATATGCTGGGCCACCAGCGAGCACACCACGCTCAGACAGGCCAAGTGCCAACCCAACTGAAAGTGCAGTGAGTTGTTGTAGGTGTCATACACGACTTGGCAAACTCTGCGCGTAGAAAATATGCAAAGTAAATTGGTTAGCCATCGCATCAGAGCGAAGATGGTTTCAAAGGCAACCGGAGGCAGGGTTGATGTTTCCCTTAGTGGGTATTGCGGCCAGCATCAGTCA
>JBHJIP010000148.1:0-34096 GCA_050043365.1 Leptolyngbyaceae cyanobacterium | reverse complement strand
ATGATGATGCGAGCTCTGCCTTTGAAGCTGCTCTTTAGATCTATCCCTACAATCATTATGCGCTCCATAACAAAGGTTTTGCGCTGGGTAATTTAGGCCGGTACGAGGAGGCAATTTCCGCCTATGAAGCGGCACTTGAGATCGAACCCAACAGGTACGAGGTGCTCCACAATAAAAGTAATGCGCTGAAAAGCTTAGGCCGCTACGAGGAAGCGATCTTTGTCTATGATGCAGTACTAGCGATCCGCCCGGAAGATCATGCAACGCTCAATAACAAAGGAGTATTGCTATGTGACTTCTTAGGTAGCTATGAAGAAGCTCTCAATTGCTTTGAACAGGCTCTAGCCCTCAAGCCTGACGACTATGCAACGCTCCATAATACAGGCGTGGCATTGAGTCATTTGGACAGATATGAAGCAGCAATCTCTGCTTGTGACTCAGCGCTGGCTCTCAAACCCGACAGCCATGTAATGCTTCACAGAAAAGGTAATGCGTTGAAAAACTTAAGCCGCTATAAGGAAGCGGTCTCCATCTACAACACGGCATTGGAAATCAAACCAGACTACCCTGAAGTGTTGAGTGAACGCGGCGTAGTTTATTGGACTATTGGAGATTTAGACAAAGCTTTAAATGATTTTGAGCAAGCCTTAGTCCTACAACCTGACAACAAACTCGTAGTCGCTCAGAGGGCTTCTATATTGCTACAGATAGGAGATGAAAGCCAAAAGACCAACGCTTTAGCAGACGTGATAAACGCGATGTCAGCTCCGGAGATTTTGGAACAGATACAGCGAGGGCTTCGCTCAGGACTTTCAGAAGGACAGCAAAAGCGTATTCAGGAAATACGGGCTGCATTTAATCCAGAGTCTAAGGCAATGGATCTCGAAGCATTGCAAACTCAGATGCAAACGTATCAAGCATTAGCTCAGCAAAATCCTGAAGCCTGGGGTTGTTTTACTAGTGCTGCGATAGCTGCAATAAATGATGATTCTGAAACAGTGATAGTGCAACTACAGACGGCGGTTCAGCTTCTACCTGAGTATCGAGAACTCTTGTCAGCCGACATGGATTCTTGGCCTGACGCTATCCGCGACGATCCCCGCTTTCAGGCATTACTCAGCTAAACCCCTTGAGTAAAGGGGACAGGTTCCTTTCCTAAAACGTCATGGAAGCGGAAATATTTGGCCAGGAACCTGTCCCCCCCCCACTTCTCCCATCGGCGAGTTCTGTAGGATGGGGAAACGGTTTGCTGGCAAGAGGAAGACAGACGCTATGTTCGCGTGGTTATCGGTTTTGATGCTGGCTGCGGCCCCAGTGGCGGCAGCGCCCATAGCCCAGGCTCCAGCAGAGATTGTGCGGCCCCAGGAGGTACGGCCCCTGCCCGGTGGCCTCGATACCGTGCCCGTGTTCAACAGCAATAGCCCCGAGCTAGTACTAGAGCCCGGAATTTTACTCTCCACCTTTCCCCCAGAGGGGATGGCCCACCCCGACGCCCATTTGGACTATGCCCTCTCGGGGCGGTTTGACATCTTTGCCCACCATGTCGCCCGCGCCCCCGAACCCGATGACCTCACCAGCCTGTACCAGGGCATCATGGTGCATAACCCAGGGCAGGAACCCGTCACCCTGACCATCATCCAGGGCAACAGCTACCTCAGCCAGCCCGATGCGCCCTTCTTCGCCATTGATGAATTTATTGAGTATCTCCCCTTGGCTCCAGCCTTTGCCGGACCGGGAAGTCGGGTATCCGGAGATTTCTTAGCAGGGCGATCTCAAGACCGATTTCCCCCCCAGGTGATCATTCCCCCTGGTCAAAGCACCCTGCTGATGAATGAGCCGATCCCCGTCCGCACCCTAGAGCCCCCCCTCAATGGTCGCTCCACCTTGATTCGGCTCCAGAGCAGTGGCCCGGTGCATGTGGCCAACCTCGCCCGCTATGCCCCCATCACCTGGTATGGCATCGAGCGGGCTCCTACCCTGGCGGAATGGGAATCCCTGCTGCAGGAGCGTCCCGTCGCGGGACCGCGCGATCGCGCCCCCCCCCCCCCCGGCAGTACCGACGCCTTTATCTACGGTCGGGTCGCTGGGGTGGCGATCGGCTCCCGATGGCAAGCTACCCTTACAGACGAGGGGAGTGATCACCTCGTTATCCCTGATCCAGAGGCGGCCTTCTCCTACGGCATCAGCACCCTCTACCAGGGCCGACTGGGCACCGGGCAAAACCAGAGCGCTGCCATGGCCGTTCGCTATGACGATACCGCCTACGAAGCCCATGGAAACTACGGCATCCAGTACAGCCTCACCCTGCCCCTGCACAACCAAACCCCCGCCCCCCAACGGGTCACGGTAGCCCTGGAAACCCCCATTAAAGAAGATGTACTGAGTACCGCTGGCCTCCGGTTCGTCAATTCCCCCACTGCTCCGGTGTTTTTCCGGGGGCCGGTGCGGGTCAGTACTTGGGATGAAGCCGGGCGGCGGCGAGTGCGGTTTATTCACCTCGTCCAGCGGCGGGGTGATATGGGTCGCCCCCTGGTGGAGGTGTTGATTCCGCCCAACCAATTGCAACGGGTGCAGGTGGATCTGCTCTACCCTGCCGATTCCACGCCCCCCCAGGTCTTAACGGTGCAAACGCTCCCTAATCCTTGATCCCCACCCAGGGGCGAACCCTGTCCCTGGAGGGAATAATGATTGGGTCGAATTCATCGATCCAGTGCCGAACTTTTAGGAGCATGGTCCTGCCGAACGAGCAAGTTCCCGGTTTATGCCCTGTGGGTGTAGAAATGAGTTGTGCAGGTATATATAGCTCTGGCCAGAAAGCCTCCGGTACGCTTGAAAGCGCTAAGTCTTTATCCACAGGCTTTCTGGCGTCGCCAATGCCGCAAGCTTTGCGATATTGGCTATAAAAGCATGGCCGTCTCCGCTCAAGTCCTTGCTTGTACTGAAGGTCTGGCTATAGTGCGGTAGTGAATCGCTGGTTGCCAAAGGCTGGAAGTCATGAGGGCTGTATTCCTGACAAGGGATCGGTTCTGACCCCCATAACGCTGGCTACTTTGCTTCAGACACCTCGGATCGCTCTGATCCTTAGCGAATCAGCAAAGTGGGTCGCAGTCTTGTCCTGACCGGACTGGCGACTGCTACAGCAGCATGATGTCGATGATGTGCCTTAGACTCTCCTACTCCTAAGATTGATGCCATGGCAGTGCGTACATCCAGTGGTCGAGGCAGAAGCCGATTCATTGACTTACAAAAAGTTCTTTTCTGCTCATTTACCGTTGTTGCTACGGTACCCGTCTTCTTTCTGGGATTTTGGGTCCAGCAGAGTTCACTCAACTCAGAAATAAAAGCGGTCGAGGAAAAGCATTTTTTGCTGGCCCAAAATTTAACCGGTGCCCTTTCTCGCTATACGGTCGATCTCAAAGCCGTTTTTGTCGAAAAATCAGAGAAAATTGAGGTCCCCTTTTCCCCAGAAGAGATCGAACTCTTAGCCTCATTTAATATCAGGATGATGGCTGCCGTTCAGGGAGAAACACTCGCTTACCCCCTAGGGAGTGAAGATTTCTTACCTGAAATGGGACTTGTCGCCCTTCAAGATCAGCAGCAAGAAGCGGCTCAAAACCCAGGAGAAGTCGTCATTAGTCCGATCATCTTCAATACGCGTCGTCAACCGATGATTTATCTGGTTAGGGTTGCCCGTAACGGCATTCTGACTTTGGCCGCTATTGATACGGAGTACTTTCGAGACATTCAAGCCGCGATCACCTTTGGAGAACAGGGCCATGCCGCCATTGTGGATCAGACGGGGCAGGCGATCGCCCATCCCCGAGCCGATTGGCAAGATACCGCTAAGGATATGTCCAAATTGCCTCCGGTTAAGGCCATGATGGCCCGAGAGACAGGGGTGACTCAGTTCTATACCCCGGCTTTAAATGCGGACATGATTGCGGGTTACGCCTATGTGCCAGAGACCGGTTGGGGGGTGATGATTCCCCAACCCTATGCCGAACTCGAAGAGAAAGCCCGCGAAACCCGCTACATTGCCCTGGCCATCTCAGTAACCGGTATACTATTGGCTACCCTGATTAGTTGGCAATTAACTCGCTATCTTCTGTCCCCCATTCAAGCAGTGATTCGCGCCTCTAGGCAATTGGCTACAGGCACGCAAGCCCAGCCCCTCACCCTTAGATCAGGCTGGATTCCTCGTGAAATTCAAGACTTACGTTCCTCCTTTAGCCGCATGTCAACGGAGGTGAATAAGGCTCGATATACCCTAGAGCAGCAGGTGGCTGATCGCACCTTAGAACTTCAACAGGCTAAAGATTTAGCCGATCAAGCGAACAAGGCTAAAAGTGACTTTTTGGCTAGCATGAGCCACGAACTCAGGACGCCTCTAAATGGCATCTTGGGCTATACCCAAATTCTGAACCGTACGAGGCCACTTTCCGAAGAAACTCAAAAGGGGGTTGGGGTGATTCACCAATGCGCATCCCATCTACTCACCCTAATCAATGACATTTTAGACCTGGCCAAAATTGAAGCACGCAAATTAGATTTTGCTCCCAGTTCACTCCACCTATCCACCTTCCTAACGGGTATTTTGGCGATTGCTAGGGTTCGAGCTGAGCAAAAAAAGATTGAGCTAATTTATCAGCCGAGTTCTCGATTGCCAGAATGGATTCGAGCCGATGAAAAACGACTGCGGCAAGTGTTACTGAACTTAATCGGCAATGCAATCAAATTTACCGATCAAGGCTCTGTTACTTTATGCGTGGAACCCCTAGCACTATCGGATACCCAGGTGTCCCTTTACTTTCAAGTCGCTGATACCGGTGTGGGCATTGCTCCGGATCATCTCAGTCACTTATTTCAACCCTTTGAGCAGGTGGGTGATCTTGAACGTCAAGCAGAAGGCACCGGGTTGGGACTCTCCATTAGTCAACGGATTGTACAGCTGCTGGGGGGCAAAATTCAGGTTGAAAGCCAATTGGGGCAGAGGAGTGAATTTTTCTTTACGGTTGATTTTCCCCTGCCACAGGATGGGCAAGGGCAGCTTCAGATCACCAAAACGGATCTTGATGACATTATCGGTTATGAGGGCGATCGCCGTCACATTCTGGTGGTGGATGATCGTTGGGAAAACCGTGTGGTGTTACAAAATCTGTTAGAGCCCCTTGGTTTCAAGATTAGCGTGGCAAGAAATGGCCAAGAGGCCCATGAAAAAGTTGAGTCTGAGCGCCCTGATTTAGTCATTATTGATTTAGTCATGCCCGTTATGAATGGGTTTGAATTTCTACGCCAAATTCGTAATGCGCCTGAGCTAGCTCAGACCAAGGTTATTGTTTCATCAGCCTCAGTCTCATCAATCGATCAAAAAATGTCCCTAGACCGAGGGGGCGATGCTGTCTTAACGAAGCCCATTGACGCAAGAACCCTATTTCTACTTTTATCAGAACATCTAGAGATTCAATGGATATATGAGAACAATGAGCCCAGGGAGGCACTAAATACATCGCCAGACGAACGACTCGTTCTCCCCTCTCAGGATAGCCTTGAGCAGTTATTAAACCTGGCCCATGATGCCAACATAACTGCTCTTAGACATAAGCTTGAAACATTAGTCGATTCTGATTCGACATACGCCACCTTTGCCGAAAAAATTATTGCGCTAAGCCGAGATTTCAAGGTCGAAGAGATTGAAGAACTGCTGCAGTCTCATCTAGAGAAGGACACTTTTCAGGATGGATGAATCGAAGATTTTGGTTGTAGACGACACCCCTGCTAACTTGGAGGTAATTACAGCCTCCTTATCATCGGTCGGGTATACCGTAGCGACAGCCATTAGTGGTGAGCGTGCTCTAAAGCGTTTGAAAAACTATCATCCAGATTTGATCTTGCTGGATATTCAAATACCAGGAATAGATGGGTTTGAAACCTGTCAACAGCTCAAACAAAATCCTGATACGGCCAAAATCCCTGTTATTTTCATTACTGCACTTTCTGATGTAGAAAATATGGCTAAGGGTTTTTCTCTGGGAGCTGTGGACTATATCGGTAAACCCTTTCAAGAGTTAGAGCTTTTGACTCGGGTAAAGACCCACCTGCAGCTCAAGCAACTTAACCAAGACTTAGAAAAGCGTGTGGAAGAGCGCACTCAATCCCTAGAAAAGGCTTTGGCGCAACTTCAAGAATCGCAGTTGCAGTTGATTCAGCAAGAAAAGATGTCTGCCTTAGGCAATTTAGTAGCAGGGGTAGCCCATGAAATCAATAATCCGATTGGGTTCGTGAGTGGCAATCTGACGGAAATGAGGCAGTTTGTGACTGATCTCGTTGAGCATGTTGCTCTTTATCAACAGCACACTGCTGATGCTGAAATCAAGAAACATGCTGCCAAGATTGATCTGGGCTACTTGTTAGATGATATTCCAAAAATGTTTAATTCAATGGAAAAGGGCTGTGATCGCATTCGTGATATCAGCAGTAGTTTACGGATTTTCTCGCGATTAGATAAAGATGAAAAAATCGATTTTGATCTCCATGAAGGACTAGATAGTACCCTCCTAATTCTCAGTCCTCGTCTCAAAGCCAAAGGGGATCACCCTGCCGTAGCAATCAAGAAAGATTATGCTGATCTGCCTGAGGTTAAATGTTTTCCAGGGCAATTGAACCAAGTTTTCATGAATATTCTGGCTAATGCAATTGATGCAATGGAGTCGAAAAACCAGGGTAAATCATATGAAGAGATTGAAGCGGATCCGAATCAAATTGAAATTAAGACAGAATGGCTAGGGAACCAGGTCTGCATCCACATTCGGGACAACGGGACCGGCATGTCTGAAGAGGTGCAGAAACAAGCTTTTAATTATCTCTTTACAACTAAGGCTATTGGGAAGGGCACCGGCCTTGGTCTTGCGATTTCAAGACAAATTATTGTGGATAATCATGGCGGTCAGATTACGGTTAATTCAATCCCAAGCCGGAGCACTGAATTTACACTCACCCTACCTATTCAAGGGGGGTAGCCTAAGCAAATACTGCTCTATGGAGCCCTTAAGGACGCACCCAAATGCCACCCAGGGCCTGCGGTGACGATGGCGGAATTCCTTCCAGAACCACCAGAGCATCCATCACCTCTTTCACCAATGGAGCTGCCACCGTCGAGCCAAAAATGTTGTCTCCCAACGGCTCATCAATCACCGCCAACACCACAAAGCGCGGCGCTTCCACCGGCAAAATCCCCACAAAGCTGGTGATGCGGCCATCGCCGTAATAGCCATAGTCTGTCACCTTTTGGGCCGTGCCCGTTTTGCCCGCAACCCGATACCCCGGTAGCTGCGCCGTATCACCGGTGCCTTCGCTGACCACCTTCTCCATCATGGCCAACACCGCCTGACTGGTTTCCGGCGAAAACACTACCTTCGGGGCTGGACGTAAGGGCTGCCAGATCAGCGCCCCCGTTTCATCCACCATGCCATCCAACACATGGGGCGTGACTAGCTTGCCGCCATTGGCGATTGCCGCATTCAGTTGCAGTAGCTTCAGCGGCGTCAGCACCAACCCCTGGCCAAAAGAGGCCGTCGCCACATCCACGGTACTGTTGACGAACTGTGATCGATTCTTCAAGGGGGGCTTGGCCTCCGCTGGCAGATCAATGCCCGTGAGCTGATCTAGCTCCAGTTTCTCCAGCCATTCGTAAAATTCACTGGCGGGCATTTGGTTCATGATGTTGACCATGCCCATATTGCTGGAATACTTCAGCACTTCGGTAATCGAGAGATTGCCCTGTCGCCCACTGGCCTCATAGTCGGCGTTTTGAATGGTCCACTCATCAATTTGAATTTGGCCCGCATCATAGACGGTGCTATCGGGTGAAATCACGCCTGCTTCCAGGGCGATCGCCACATTAATCGGCTTTAGGGTCGAGCCGGGCTCATAAAAATCACTCACCACCCAGTTTTTGAGATGGGCCAAATCCGCCTCAAAGTAGCGGTTGGGGTCAAAGGTGGGCTCAACCGCCAGCGCCCGAATGGCCCCAGTCTGAACATCCATCACCATGACCGTGCCCTTGTCGGTACCGTACTGGGCTAGGGTTTCCCGCAGGGCCGTCTGGGCCACCTGCTGCAGGCGGCTGTCTAGGGTCAGTTGTAGGTGCTCTGGAGCCTCAGTGCGCAAATTAGCCACCGGCAACACGGCATCTAAATCAGGCAACGCCGTGGTTTGGGGCACCCGCAAACGGCTCTGCTGGGTCATTTCCAGACCGGTCTGACCGTTACCATCAATGTCTACAAACCCGACAATTTGGGCAAATAAATCTTGCTGGGGGTAAAACCGCTGCTGCAGGGGAATCAACTCTAAGCCATCTAGCTGTAACTTTCGCACCCGCTGAGCGATGTCTTCTGAGAGGCCATCGGCGAGGCGCAATCCGGTATCTTGCTGGCGCAGCAGAGCAGAGAGCTGGTCTGGGGGTTGGTCTAATACTGGGGCCAGGGTCTGGGCAATTACCGCTGGCGACTGCCGAAACAAAATCGGATGGCCATAGAGGGTGTAGAGGGTGCGATCTACAGCCAGCAGATCCCCTTGGAGATCGACTACGGGGCGGCGGGCTAAAGGCAGCACTGCTGGCCGTACCTGCTGTTGGCGGGCCATCTCCTGCAGGGCATCCCCTTGCCAAAGCTGCAGGTACGCCAAACGGACCAACAGCAAACAGGCTGCCATCATCAGTAAGGCCCAAATCAACCGAGCCCGACGCCGGGGCGACCCTTGAAAGGCTGTGGGGCGACTACGCCTCTTAAAGGCTGTGGGGCGACTACGCACCCTCCGGAGACGAGGACGCGCTGGTAGATCAGAAGAAGCCATTCGGTGGCGCATCAGCTACGGGGCAAAGGAGTCTGAACAATCGAAAACAGCCCAGGTCAAGCCTAGTAGCCCATGGGGGCTGAGGGAAAGGGCTGAGGTGAGGTGAGGGCAGGTTGAGGGTCAGAGCTCGGCTTAGACCCACCCTCGCTGGTATTGTGGGCGATCGCCGGCTCTAAAAAGACTACATTTTGCTCAGCGAACTCGGTCTGGAGATCGATGACATCCTGGTTCAGATGATGTTGAAGAACAGCTTTCGCCGATGTGAGTTGCTGCTCTTGCTGCTGGAGCTGGCGCAACGTCAGCGTCGCAGCGTTGAGGCGGCGGTCGGCCTGCACAGTGAGGCCATACATGACCAGGGTGATGCCCACGGTGCCCAGGGCTAGGCCACTGGAGAGGGCTTGCAATCCCATTAGCCCCCTGAGCCAGAGGGGACGTCGGGCCTTCGGCAGGGCCTGAACCAATTTAGCTACAGGACGTTTGGCCCGTTTTGCCTTTAAACCAGTACGACTAGATCGACGTTTTGATGGTTCTTGCGGAAAGGTTTGAGCCCCTCGCAGTGGCAGCACCCGGACAGGTTCAACGGTCGATTTAGACCTTAACGGCACGGACATTCCACTCTCCTGAATCCCAGCAATTACTCAAGCCCTATCGCCTACAGCTACACCGGGTAAATTACGGGTCATGCTAACGTGACAGACCGATCCCAGCAAGCTTTTTAACTCACCGCCTCACATCCGTAAGAAAAGCGTCAGGACAACCCCCTGAGATCGCCCTGGTAGCCTGGGTTTGAGTTGATTTACTGCGGCTGAGATAGCCCCAGCATGTGGGCATTACTCTTCCCTGGCGCAATCATCGGGTAGCAATTTTCATCCTTACGCACCCGAGCATCCATCAGCACCGGCCCATCATAGGCCAACATCTCAGCCACCCCAGCCCGGAGCTCCGCTTGGGTCGTGACCACCATGCCCTTCACCCCATAGGCTTGGGCCAACAGCATGAAATTAGGCATCCCCAGCTCCATATTGGATGAAGAATAGCGCTCACCAAAGAAAGCTTGCTGCCATTGGCGCACCATCCCCTGCCAGCCATTGTTGATGATTACCGTTTTAACCGGTAGCCCATATTGGGCCAAGGTGCCCAGCTCTTGGGGGTTCATCTGGAAGCTGGCATCACCACTAATACAGATCACCGCTTGGCCGGGAAGTGCCGCTTGGACCCCCATGGCAGCCGGTAACCCATAGCCCATGGTGCCGAGCCCAGCACTGGAAATCCAGCGGCGGGGACCATTTTTCAAGAATTGCGCCGCCCACATTTGATGTTGTCCCACGTCCGTGGTGTAGAAGGCTTGGGGGGCCTGCTGACCCAGCTCGACGATCACCTCCTGGGGAGAGAGCACATCTGCATAGGTGGGTACCGTCAAAGGATGGTCTTGACGCCACTTTTGAATGCGATCTAACCAGGGGCGGGTTTGCTGCTGATTGACGGGCTCCCCTGGCTCAGACAGATAGCGCAGCAGATCTTTGAGGACGAGGCGCACATCTCCCACAATCGGCACTTCGGGAATGCGATTCTTGCCCACCTCTGCCGGATCGATATCGATATGGATCACCTTGGCGCGGGAGGCAAACTCATCTAACTTGCCTGTGACGCGATCATCAAACCGCGCCCCCACTGCAATCAACAAATCACAATCGCTGACGGCAAAATTGGCGTAGGCGGTGCCATGCATCCCCAACATCCCCACCGAGAGGGGATGGTGCTCATCAAAGGCCCCTTTGCCCATCAGGGTGGTGGTCACTGGAATCTGAAAATGCTCAGCAAGCTGCAGCAATTCTTCGTGGGCTCCTGCCGTAATCGCGCCCCCCCCCACGTAGAGCAAAGGCTGTTGGGCAGCTTGAATCAGCTCGACCACATTGGTGATTTGGCGAAAATGACCCTTCGTCGTGGGTTTATAGCCTGGTAGCTTGACCTCCCCAGGGGAAACCGGGTGGTAGTCACACTCTAGGAGGCCGACATCCTTGGGCACGTCGATCAGCACTGGCCCCGGACGCCCGGTTCGCGCGATGTAAAACGCCTCTGCCACAATCCGGGACATCTGGGCCGGATCGCGCACCACATAGGAATGTTTGACGATGGGGAGGGTAATCCCAAAGATGTCGGTTTCTTGAAACGCATCGCTGCCGATCGCGGCACTCGTCACCTGCCCCGTCACCACCACCATTGGAATGGAATCCATCGCGGCAGTGGCAATCCCTGTGACTAGATTCGTGGCCCCTGGTCCTGAGGTGGCAAAGCACACACCCACTTGCCCCGTAGCGCGGGCATAGCCGTCAGCGGCGTGGGATGCCCCCTGCTCATGGCGCACCAGAATATGACTAATCCCTCCTGCGGCTTCGGCGCGATAAAGCTCGTCGTAAATGGGCAAAATCGCCCCACCGGGATAACCAAAGATATGTTTGACACCGTGACGTTTGAGGCTGTCGATGAGCGCGTAGGCCCCAGTGACACGGTGGGTGCTGGTTTCGGCAGAAATTTGGACTGAGGAAGTCATAGGACTGGAGGAGCAGATTACGAGAGATGGACGATTGAGCAAAGAGAGAAACATCAAACCGCCCTCAGGAAGTCTGAGGAACGGCTGCAGAGGGGCTTTGTCAAAAAGCTATCCCTAAATCATGCCTGAAAGACCCCCTATCGCGGAGCCTATATCGGGATTTTTTATGGTTTGGTGTTGACATTAAAAAGCGTGCCTTTTCATTGGAGGGCATGGGTGGCCAGACACTGGGCCAAGAACTGGGCTGCGGTAATGTACTCTGGCTGATCCCTTGTAGACCATCCCCACACCTGTTCGGGGGCTTGCCAAAGCTGAGCATGGGGCACCGCTGGCTCCCCATAGAAGGCGCGATCTCCTTGCCCTAAAAGCCCGCCTGTGAGATGGGTATAGCGATCATGGCTGAGCCGATAGGTGGCGAAAGGACCCCCCAAAGGCACCCCCCAACCATCTAGGGCAATCACCGCCTGCACAGGATACGTACCCTGATGGTGACAAGCCCAAGCGGTGGAGATCGCCGCTACACAACCCGCACTAAACCCAAGAAACACTAGGGGCGTTCCGCCCTCAACAGTTGCTTCTAGCCATCGTCTTAAGGCATAGGCAGACCAGGCCCGTTGCCCCGGAGGAAAAAAGCGATGCATCTTCCCGGAGGGCCATAAATCCCCCTGTCTCAGACAGGCCATCAAACCCGCCGTCCAGCCAGGATCATGCACGCCAGGACAGAGAATCAGGGCCGTCATCGTCTGGGTGGGCAGGACAGTGACGCAGCAATACCTCGACACCCTCCAGTGGGTTTAGTTGACCTAATTTGGCTGAAATCCATAGCACTTCGTTCGGTTCTACCCCTAACGGACCTTCAAGGTTTCCGATAGCCTCTTAATACAGGCGTTATGAACTGCTGAGATGTAGTTGGGTTTCATGGAACTCGACTGCTCTGAGGGGGAGAGGCGACGATGCCAGACCATCAAATCAGTTTAAGCGATTTACTCCTTTCAGCCGGGGGCAGTGTTTCGGCGGAGGGGGCTGATGTTTACGGGCGGCAAAATGCGCTGCAGGCCGCTGAGTTGGAGTGGTGGGCCGCGATCGCGGCGATTACCCAACTCTTAAGTGAATCCCCCCGACCCACGGGTCGCAACGGCGGCCACACTGGCACAGCCGAAGGAACGGTGATGTCAGGGCCGCTGCCAATCTTGACTGAGCCCGCCTTGACCCAGCGCTTTGCCACCTGGGTGCTCACCCCCCAACCCCTGGCAGAGGCATTAATGGGACCGCGATCGCTCCTACCTGCCGAGCCCATTGGGGCCGCTTGTCCGTTACCCACCATCCAAGCATTGCCCCTCAAGGCCAGCGATACTTTTTTGAGTGAGCAGTTTTGCTTTGTTTTTACGGCAACCTTTAGTGGTGTTTGGGTGCTCGGCAAACCCACCGGTCGCCCTTGGCAACTTCAATATTCCTTTGACCCAGAAATCCTGATCCAGGTTTGGGAGCAGTTGCAGGCGTCGATCCACCCTAGCCGGGCTCAATCCCTAAGCCACCTAGCAGCTCAATTGGCCATGCTCAGTCGCATTCGGCCTGACTACCGAGTGATCACGCGCTTCAGTCAATTGCTGATGGCCCACTTGCCCCATCGCGCCAACCCTGAAGTTTTCTCTTCAAAACCTGATCCTTCGAAGTTTGCCCATTGGTCCTCGACTGCCCCAGTTGAAGCGATTCACAACGCAAGCCATCACTCCGATCAGATTCAAGACATTGGAAATCATTTAAGTGAGGCGACTCCTAGCAAGGGGCCTGGCTTAGATGCCGAGTTGCTGCAGGCGATGGCCCATGAAATCCGTACGCCGTTGACTACGATTCGCACCTTGACGCGATCTTTGCTGCGCCGCGCTGATCTCGATGCCAAGGCTAACCAGCGGCTGCAGCGGATTGATCAAGAATGCACCCAGCAAATCGAGCGCTTTAATCTGATTTTCAAGGCGGCTGAACTGACCGGAGCGGCGCGCCATCCCATGGCAGCACCCATGGCACCGATTGCCTTGACCCAAGTGTTTGAGGCCGCTATTCCCCAATGGCAGCAACAGGCCCACCGCCGCAACCTCAGTCTTGATGTGCGTTTACCCAACAAGCTGCCAAGGGTGACCAGTGACCCCGCCTTGCTATCCCAAGTGCTGACAGGGGTTGTGGAATGGTTTACCCAAGGGCTTCCGGCCCAGAGTCATATTCAAATGGGCGTCACGTTGGCTGGCTCCCAACTGAAGCTACAGTTCAAAGCCCGCTCAGAAGCCAGCAATGCTCTATGCGATCCTCACGATAATAGTCGTGCCCAGCTCAAGTCCCTCGGTCAATTGCTCACGGTTGCCCCAGATACCGGCGGGGTGAGCCTTAATTTAGATGCAACTAAAACGCTTTTTGAAGCCCTGGGGGCAAAACTAACGGTCCGCCAGCGCCCTCGCCAAGGAGAGACCTTAACGGTGTTTCTACCCCTCGATACCCGTGAGGTCTGAGACGATCCCTGCGCTGGCTCAAGCTTCACCCTGGTAAAGGGGCAACTGCACATGGAACTGGCTGCCCTGGCCCACTTGACTCTCGACCCGAATCTGGCCCCCACAATAGAGCAGCAACTGCTGCACGATTGTCAGTCCTAGACCTGCGCCCTCCTCTTCTTGGGATTGCCGTCCCCGGTAAAAATGGTCAAAAATGCGGGGCAAATCCTGGTTAGTGATGCCGGTACCCGTATCTCGAACGGTTAGGGTCATCCAATCTTCATTGCTAGCTTGAGCTGTGACCCAGACCTCACCCCCTGTCGCTGTGTATTTGATGCTGTTGTGGAGCAGGTGGATCATGATTTGCCGGACCCAAACCTCGGGACAGGTCACGCAGGGTAGGGTATTGGAGACGGTATAAGCTAAGCGCACCCCTTTTTCCTGGGCAATGGGTTGGTAGGTACTTACCACCCCTGGAACCACATCAAACAGTTGAATCGGCTCTGGAATGGCAGTTGCCAGACTCATCTCAATTTGCAGTAAATCAAGCACACCGTTGATCAGGGTGCTTTGGCGATCGCACTCATGGCGAATAGTATCGAGATACCGCTGCCGGTGATTAGGTTTAAGATTCGGCGACCCTAAGAGGGGCAGTGCCATCTTGATTGTGGTCAAAGGCGTGCGTAACTCCTGACCCACCGAATTAAGGAAATCATCCTTGAGGCGCAGGGTATTTAAGAGGGCCGCATTTTGCGTGGATAAATCTGTGGCAGCCATGGCCTTTTGCTTTAAGGCTTGACTCTCTTGACGCCACTGCTCATGATGCTGCCATTGTTGAGCCAGGAGATTATCCACTAAAACCGGATCAACCTCCTGGGGGATCACAAATTGCTGATGCCATTCTTGCAAAAGCTGTTGTAAATCTGAGCGTTCAGGATGGTCTGTGGCCGCGTGTTCCACCAGTTGATTTAAGGCTCCCAAGGCGTAACGAATCCGCTCCGGGTGTACCGTAGTCGTCAAGGCCACATGGGAGCGAGACGCCGAAACGGCTTCGGGTGAGACCTCCTCCTGGCGCTCTGCCACAATCAGAGCTGCTGCCAACCGAGTGAGCAGCAGCAAGCCATATTCCCCCCTCAGGGGCTGGCGATCTGAGAGGGGCACAACTGTATACCAAGATTCCTCAGGCAGGGGCTTGTGGCTGAGGATATAAATCTGAGGTCTAGGGGTTACCGCTTCACTGTAGTGACGTAACGTCTCTCGCCAAATGGCGCTGGTGGGTAATTTAACCCAGAGTCGGGCCGAAAGATTCTGCTCTATCAGTGCCGTCAGCCAATCGCCTAAGCAGTCTTTAAAACCACTAGCAGACATTACAACGGGCTGAAGATAGGGATACGCCTGGGGTGCAATTAAGTGAACCATGTCAGCCGTCGTTGGGGGGCAGTCGCTAAGGCGGAATTATGCCGTTCCTCAGAGAATACGGGCGCAAAACGGGAAGCGATGATAGAACCGCTCACTTGAGGGATTTAACGGTTATCCCCTTAGCAATCATTGATTACCGACCCTAGCCAACCATCAGGAACAGGAACATTGTGGGAATTATAGAGAACTTTCGGCAAACTGACGGGATTCAGATCGCTTCACCCAACCGCTGAGCGAGGGCGAGCCGGGCTTGCTCACGGTCGTCGAAATGGATCTTTTCGGTCCCAATGATCTGATAGTCTTCATGGCCTTTGCCTGCAATCAAAACGCCATCCCCTGGCTGCGCGGTTGCAATCGCCTGCTGAATTGCTTCGGCCCGATCGCAGATCACCTGATCGGCTCCTAACTGGGCCGGAATCCCCGCCACCACATCGGCCAGGATTTGGTCCGGATCTTCGGTGCGGGGGTTATCCGAGGTGACCACAACGGCATCGGCCAGATCATAGGCAATGTGGCCCATTTGAGGTCGCTTGGTGCGATCGCGATCGCCCCCACCGCCAAACACGCAATGCAACTGTCCCGAGACAAACGGGCGGGCTGCTACCAAAGCATTTTTAAGACTGTCGGGGGTGTGGGCATAGTCCACAATCACGCTGATGTCCTGGGTTGTACTCACCCGCACCCGCTCCATCCGCCCCGGCACCCCGCCAAAGGTGGCTAGATGGGCCACAACGGTTTCTAGGGGCAGTCCTAAGTGAAGCACCGCGCCCACAGCCGCCAGCATATTGGCCAGATTAAACTGCCCCACCAACGGCAGCGTAAAGGGCGAGGTTCCAAACGGCGTGTGGAGTTGCCCGTTCACCCCATCTGCGCCGTAGGTCAACTCAGAGGTATATAGATCTGCCGTGGCGTCACTCACCCCATAGCGCCAGGCCCGTTCAGCGGGCAGACTCGCCAGAAGCCGCTGACCATAGTCATCTTCGCCATTGATCACGGCGCGTCCAGTCAAATAATCAGTCCCAAACAGCAGCGCCTTAGCCTGGAAGTAATCTTCCATGGTGGGGTGGTAGTCCAGGTGGTCTTGGGTGAGGTTAGTGAAAACCGCCACTTCAAAAGGGCAGCCCCACACCCGCTGTTGATCAAGCGCATGGGAACTCACTTCCATCACCGCAGTGGTGCAGCCCGCCTGGTGGGCCGCTGCTAATGTACTTTGCAAATCTGCTGCGAAGGGGGTGGTATGTAAGGCCGTCACCTGATGCCCCGGCCAGCGAGTATAGAGGGTACCCAGCAGCGCGGTCGGCAAAGTTTCGCGCAGCAGGTGATCAATTAGATGGGTGGTCGTGGTCTTACCGTTAGTCCCTGTGACCCCGACCATCTTTAAAGCACGGGCAGGATAGTCATAAAACGCAGCGGCGATCTCAGCACAGGTGCGGCTCATGTTCTCGACCGGAATCACCAGGGCATCGCTATCTGCACCCACAGGCCGATTTTGCAACGCACTCGGGGAGACAATCGCCGAGATCGCCCCCGCCGCGATCGCCCCCTCCCATATCTCACCCCCATCTACACGGGTACCTGGCATACCCATAAACAAGTCCCCCGGCCCACACATCTGTGAGTTGGTACAGAGCCCCTTCACCTCCTGTTGCAGGGCTGGATGCTTGGCTCTCGCCTGGGCTTCAACCGACGCGAACACCTCTGCTTGTGTCGCCAACAAATCACGCAACTGCATCTCAATACCCTCCTAAAGCATCCCAAAATTTAAGGCATCCCAAAATTGCCGTTATTCTGCCCTATCAGCCATCAGACATGTCTGTATCAACCGCTCCACTTGGGTCACGGGCGCACGGGGAGACAAACGAGGCAAAGGTTCTTCTTGGGTGCCATCAGGGGTTTCAACCACCCGACACAGCACCGGAATCGAATACTGATAGAGTTCAAACCAATCGGATTGAGTGGTAATGTTCCGAATTTCTAGGTCAAACGCCATGTGGGAGAGCGCTGCCAGCTTCTCCTCTAACCCTTCGCAGAGATGACAGCCAGGCTTGCTGTAAAGCACCAGTTGTACCGTCATTACCCCAAGGCTCCACGCATCATCACTTGGCATCTTACCGCCAAGCGCCTGATACTTAGGGCGCGTCATCAATCACGGGTGAAAGGCCTGTTGGGTCAACATTGCCGCGCTTCTGTAATAGCGCCAGGGGCCGCAACCATCGCGCCGCAAAGATTCTGACCTTAACCCACGGCACCCCTGTAGCGTCCCTTTGCTGCACTACAGACTACAGACGGGCCAACAGTTGCCCAGTACAGTGCTTCCAGTTTTTACAGCAGCGATTGATCGGTTTAGTCCATCCGGAAAAACCAATTCCCCACTTTCTCGACCGACTTATGTGTGATTATCGGTTAAAATAAAGTGTATAACTAGATCGGCTTCTGTAAACCGCTTTGCAGGCAACGACATCATGGTTCAGTGCATGACCCTTCCCGCAGTCGCTTCAACTTTTACCTTCGATCTTGAAGCCCTGAACGAGCGGTTTGAGATGTGTTCCCCGCAGGAAATTCTGGCCTGGGCCGTCAAAAATATCCCTTCAGGATTGGTGCAAAGCAGCTCTTTTAGTCTGTTAGTGATTACAGACATGCTCTATCGGGAGCTGCAGCCTAACCCGCCCGTCCCTGTAATTTTCTTAGACACACTCCATCACTTTTCGGAAACCCTAGCTACGGTAGAGCGGGCAAAAGATCGCTATAACCTAGACGTTCGGGCTTACCGTGCCCTTGGCGTCAGCAACCGGGAAGAGTTTGCTGCAGTCTACGGCGATGAACTTTGGGCTCAAGACATCACTCGCTTTCACTATGTGACTAAGGTTGAGCCCCTACAGCGGGCGTTGGATGAAATGAATGTTGTTGCCTGGATTACCGGACGGCGGCGGGAGCAATCTTCAACTCGGGAGAGGATGCCCATCCTGGAATTAGATGGCGAGGGACGCTTGAAAATCAACCCCTTGGCGAATTGGACTCGTAAAGAGGTCTGGAACTATACCCTGAAGCACAACGTGCCTTATAACCCGCTCCATGATCAGGGCTATGCCAGCATTGGCGATCAGCCTTTAACGACACCGGTCGAAGCGGGTGAACATGAGAGAGCAGGTCGCTGGCGAGGGAGTGAAAAAACTGAATGTGGCATCCACGTTTAGTGATAATCACATTTGCAGGCAACATCGCCTCAGCCCTGACAGGTGTGGCGTCAACTTTGACTAAAACATCCTCGGTTTAACCCTGGTCGCGGCGATGCACATCCATCTTGACCCGCTAATACCATAGTCAAACGACCTAACCGCTTCAGGCTCCAGTGCCCAACCTACAGTCAAGCTTTGCGTTCGCTTCATCGCTCAGACTTTGCCAAGTCGTGTCCATTGAGGGGGACTTCTAAACCAAATCAGCGATCGCCGGGTGGAAGTAAAAGGCAAAGCCCAGCACCGTGTAGGTCGCCAATAGCAGCGTCCCCTCTAGCCAGTTGGAGCGACCATCAGAGCTGATCGAATTGGCAATCAACACTGCCACTGCCACCGCCACTAGCTCAAAAGCATTGAAATTGAGATCCATCGGTTGACCCATTACCCAACCGGCTAACACCAAGACCGGCGCGACAAATAGGGCAATTTGCAGGCTCGACCCCACCGATACCGACACCGACAGGTCCATCTTGTTTTTCATCGCCACCGTCACTGCCGTGGCATGCTCCGCCGCATTACCGATAATCGGCAGCAAAATTACCCCCGTAAATAAGCTGCTGAGGCCCAACTGTGCAGTCGCCGCTTCTAGGGAACCCACGAGCAGCTCAGACTCGACCGCTACCACTAAGGTCGCCCCTAGCAGCACCGCCACCCAGAGCAATAGATTGGGCTGATGTTCTTCACCATGGCCATCATGTCCTTCGGCTGACGCGGCACTCTCTTCATCCTCAGCCGTGCCCACCTCGTAAAGATAGGAGTGGGTTTTCATCGAAAACAGCAGGGTCAGTATGTAGACGCCGATCAGGACAAAAGCCACCGCCTTCGAGAGGGTCAGCAGCGTCTCGGAGCCGATGCCATCGGAGGTGGCCACCATGGCAGTGGGCAAGAGCATGGCAATCACCGCCAGATTCATCGAGGAGGCATTCACCCGCGCCACCACCGATTGGAAGGTTTGCTCCTTAAACTTCAGCCCCCCCAACAGCATCGACAGACCGAGCACCAACAGCAGGTTGCCAATAATCGAGCCGGTCAGACTAGCCTTCACCACGCCCACCAGCCCCTCATTTAGGGCAATCAGGGCAATGATCAGCTCGGTGGCATTCCCAAAGGTGGCGTTGAGCAACCCGCCCCAAGAGGGTCCCAAAACAACCGCAATCTCTTCGGTAGCCGTACCCATCCAGCCCGCCAGGGGAATAATTGCCAGCGCCGCTGTCACAAAAACCACGACCTCGCCCCACCCAAGCTGATGAGCTAAAACGGAAACGGGGACAAAGGCCAGCAGGCCGAAGAAAATCAGTTTTCTGACCACGATTTAGGGCTCCCAAGGGTGAGAATGGCGGCGTTAGCCGCTATTTAGATTAACTGACTCCCTGGCTCTGGCGTAGGGTTTGGATAAAAGGGTGACGGGGTGCAAGGGTGATGGGGATGGGGTGTAGGGGTGATGGGGCGATAGGTGAGAACTTTGAATTTTAAACTTTGAATTCTGGATTGGGTAATGGGGATGAAAATAGCGATCGCATTTCGAGCGGCAGTACTTCTAATTGGCGGTGGAGTCGCATTTTTAGGGCTGTTCATCTGGTGGGCCAGCTCCGGGCGATACCCCCAATCGCGCTATGCCGAGGTCGTTACCTATGGTGAAACGACACCCCCCAGCCAACCAACCCTGACGCTGGTGTCTTACAACATTGGTTATCTGTCGGGGCTAGCCAATGCCGCCCTAGAAACCGATGAAGAGGTGTCTGTCTCGCGCGAAAGCTTTGATGTCAATCAAGTAAAGGCGATCGCATCCCTACAAGCAGTCAACCCCGACATCATCGCGCTCCAAGAGGTGGACCTGGATGCCCGCCGCTCTTACCAAGTCAACCAGGTGGAGGCGTTGGCCCAGGGGTTGGAGATGGGGAATGGGGCGATCGCGATTAATTGGGACAAGCGCTACGTTCCCTTCCCTTACTGGCCGATCACCCAGCAGTTTGGGCGTACCCTATCGGGACAGTCGATCTTGAGTCGGTTCCCCATCGAAAACCATGAGCGCCACGTGCTGGATCGAGTGGCGGGCAACAACTGGATCTACAACGCCTTTTATTTGGACCGCCTCGCCCAAGTGGCGGAGATTGCCGTGGGCGAGCAAACCCTGGTGGTGATCAACGTGCATCTGGAAGCGTTTGATTACGACACCCGCCAAAAGCAGACCCAATATGTTTTGGAGCTGGCGGAAACCTACGCGGAGGATTACCCGGTGGTGCTGCTGGGGGATTTCAACAGTTCGCTAAATCGGCCAGAGGAAGGGGAGCCGTTTACGATTCAAACCCTGTTAGCGTCGGAGACATTTGCACCGGTCGTGCCAGTCGAAGCGTTGGTTGAACCGGAGCAATTGACGTTTCCCTCTAACCAACCCCAGTACAAGTTGGACTATGGCTTTTACACGCCGAAGACGCTGGAAGTGATCGAGACTCAGGTGTTGACCTCAGCCGAGACGGCATCAGATCATTTGCCGCTGATGATGCGCTTACAGTTGCGATGAATGAATGGTTCAGCTGACTAGCTAGATGTAGAGGATCTGATTTTCCATTTCATCAGCAGTCGTCGTGTTCAAGATTTTGAGGAGTCTTGCCACAACTTCTTGATATGGGTTCCTGACCGCGATAATAATGCCCGCATGGGTCTGTCCTTGGTCAAAATACTGCTTTGCTAGAGTCTCAAAATCGATACGATTATGGGTGAGAATTGCGGCACCTTGCCCTGTCGCATAGGCTAATTGCTTTGCATCTGTTTTGCCCAGTTGTTCTGAACTCAGAGCTGTTGTGGCATTAAAGCCACGGGAACGAAGCAGGCTTGCAATCAGCACATCAACATCTTCATCGAGATAAACGTGAATAAAGATATCGGTCATACTTCCTGGACGCGTGGATCGATAAGCTCATCAGGAATCCGATTGCGCTCGATATACTCATTAATCTCAGATTGATGATCCAGATAGTAGCTCAGGGCATCAAAAACCTGTGATAGCTTCAGGTGCGGCAGTCGCTGAGGAATTTCTTCAGGAGACACACCCAAACGCCACATTTCTACAATGGCTCTGACAGGGGTTCGTGTCCCTTTGATAATCGGTTCACCGTTCAAAATCTCGTCATTCCTGACAATGTAACAATGCTCCGTTGCTTGCACCATAGGTTTTGGTCTGGAAAAACTACACCCAGCCTAAATGTGAGTATCGAGAATCGGCAAATGTAGATGGTTTCTGACCATCTGTGTGGACTAAGCGGAAATTTTTCGCATGTCTATCCTGAGAGGGACAATACTCTGCAACAAAATTGTTAGGTGCCAATTGCGAACAGTACTTGATGACGCCAAGACATGGTTCCTTCACGCAGTGGTCTACCAGGACAAACTTCGCGTAATTCTCACCGAGGGATTCGTGGGTAACGAAAACGAAACGGAAGACTTGTGTATCGGCGACCACACAATCAAAGGTGTTCGGCTTATCGATATCAGCGATGAGAGCCGCTTGTTTGTCGTTCGGTTTCCCGAAATCGTCGCATGGCAGGTCGTTGACGAGTCTTTCACTTCGTTCGATGAGTACGAACAGCGCGACGACAATGGAGTGCTTCAGTCGCTTGTGCGATCCAAATATCTAGATTACGTGAAGAGCAATCACGGATGGTTTGAGGATGCTATTGGGCCTGCAAAGCATTATCGTGTATGGACGGAAAATGAAGTAGTCGATGTGATAGCTTGTGAACCACCAACGGTAGAGCCTTGGGTACGCACGTAATCAAGCATTAGTAGATGTCTGCTCGACATTGTGGGTTAGTGAGACAGCAGTATCATTCGCTCATAATCGCAGTAGCAATGCGCTCTGCCGCACCCGCCTCCCCCAACCGATGGCGATCATCCTCCTGGATTTGCGCCAAAAGGCCAGGATTTCCCATCACCCGTTGAATTGCTAGCCTCACATCAACTGGCGAAGACACGAGCGTCACTGATCACCCCAAAAACCAGGTCTAAGATTCTGCAAATTGCGTATTAAACTGTGGACCGTGCCCTAGCAACGTAAACGCCGATTTGCCGGGCCTCACCACCTGTTCCGTAGCCGTACCCGCCATGACAATCAGCGAAAATTTTGTATGCGTGTCTTGGTAAAACCGCAGGAGCGAAGGGCTGGTCCTTCATCTGGGTATGCTGAGGCCACAATTCAACGATCCTTTTGGGG
Organism: Leptolyngbyaceae cyanobacterium; assembly: GCA_050043365.1. Taxonomy (GTDB): domain Bacteria; phylum Cyanobacteriota; class Cyanobacteriia; order Phormidesmidales; family Phormidesmidaceae; genus PCC-6406. Next base: position 11,353 of record JBHJIP010000148.1, on the reverse strand, counting down.
TATTAGCGTTGACAGGCTTAATCGCCAAAGATTGAATTGGAGCAAACCAGAGGCGATGATATGGGGCCGTTAATCTTTCTAATTGTGCTGATAGGAGTCGTGGGCGTAGTGGTGATGAACGCCTACAACGGTTTAGTCACCCTGCGGAATCGCTACAAAAACGCCTTTGCCCAAATTGATGTGCAACTCCGCCGCCGCTACGACCTAATTCCCAACTTGGTCGAAACGGTCAAAGGCTACATGAAGCATGAGCGAGAAACCCTAGAAGCCGTCATCGCCGCTCGCAATAGCGCCATCACCGCCAGCCAAAGGGCCGCCCAAGCCCCTGGAGACCCCGCCGCGATGCAGCAACTATCAGGCGCAGAAACTGCCCTGACCGGCACCCTAGGCCGCTTGTTTGCACTGTCAGAGTCCTATCCCGACTTAAAAGCCAATCAAAACATGGCGCAATTAATGGAAGAGTTGCGCTCTACCGAAAATCGCATTGCCTTTGCCCGCCAAGGCTTTAACGATGCCGTCACCTTGTACAACACCAAGCGCGAAGTCTTCCCCAGTAATTTAGTAGCCAATAACTTTGGCTTTCAGCCTGCGGAACTCCTGGAAGAGAGCCCTCCCGAAGTCAAAGAGGTGCCTCGAATTTCGTTCTAGTCAAAACGGCTAGGGTTGATCGATGAACTTCTTTGAACACCAGGATCAGGCACGGCGGAATACGACTCAGCTCATCGCCCTCTTCTTTTTGGCGATCGCCACCATGATTGTAGCGTTTTATGGGATCACGTTCCTGGTGCTACGCGCGGAGTTCAAAAGCGACATGGGGTGGTGGCAACCGGAGCTGCTTCTCCTGGTCAGCATTATCACCCTCGGCATCATTGGCTTTGGTAGCCTCACCAAAATGCACGAGCTGCGAGGCGGTGGTGCGACGGTGGCTGCCAGTCTCGGGGGCAGGAGCGTCAACCCCCAAACGGACGATGTCAAAGAACTGCAGCTCCTAAACGTGGTGGCAGAAATGTCCTTGGCCTCAGGGACCCCCATCCCGACGGTGTACCTGCTTCCCTATGAGTCAGGCATCAACGCTTTTGCGGCAGGATATTCCCCCGACAATGCGGTGATTGGGGTGACCCAAGGCTGTTTAGACCACCTCAACCGGGATGAACTACAAGGGGTGATCGCCCACGAGTTTAGCCATATTCTCAATGGAGATATGCGCCTCAATCTCAAATTGATCGGTGTGCTGCAGGGGCTGCTATTCATTCACATCTTGGGACGGATGTTGTTACGGAGCGACTCTTCCTCGCGACGACGCAATAGCAAGGGGGATGGTGCATTTATCGCAATTGGCCTCTCCATGGCGGTGATCGGTTGGATTGGCTTGATGTTTGGGCGGCTGATTAAAAGTGCTGTGTCTCGCCAGCGGGAATTTTTGGCCGATGCCTCAGCGGTGCAATTTACCCGAAATCCCGACGGTTTAGCCGGGGCCTTACGGCGGAGCGGTGGATTAGTCGCCGGTTCCACCCTCCAAACCCCCAAGGCAGAAGAAGCCAGCCATATGTTTTTCGGGACGGCGCTGCGGTTGAACCTGATGCAGGATTGGTTCGCTACGCATCCGCCGTTACAGGAACGGATGCGACGGTTGACGGGCAGAACGTTGAAGGTGCGCTCTCACCTCCAGCGTAATCAAAGTACTCAAACGGGATCGGCCCATGGGATGGGTTTAGCCCCAGGAGTCAACCAGACCCAAAGAACCGCTAAGGCATCGCCTGCTACGCCACCCATGGTTGCCAATCAATTTGTGGCCAAGGTGGGGACGGTGAATGCTCAGCAAATTTCCCAGGCGCAGACCTTTCTGCAGACCTTACCCACCGAGCTAAAAGCAACAGTGCGCTCTCCGGAGGGGGCCATGGCCTTGGTCTATGCCCTGTTGATCGACAGTCAGCCCAAGGTGCGATCGCGACAATTGCAGCATCTCCAGCAGCCCCGGTTGGTAGATACCCAACAGGTCAACCAATTGGCTGACCTGCTTACGTCAATTGATGTTCGCCATCATTTACCGCTGTTAGATCTCTCGATTCCCGCCCTGAAAACCCTGTCCGCCAAGCAATGCACCGCATTCTTTAAGCAGGTCAACGCCCTCGTGCAAGCCGATGGGCGACTGAGCATTTCGGAGTATGTGCTGCAGTTGATTTTAAAAAAGCGACTCCGTGCCCATTTTCAGAAAAAAGCAGAACCGCCCAAGGCCGTCACCCAACTAAATGAGGTTTGGCATGATTGCCAGGTGGTGCTGACGATCTTGGCCCGCATCGGTCATCCCAAAGCTGACGACGCCTTGTATGCCTTTAAATCAGGGCTGGGTCGGCTCCCCGATGCCCACAAGCGCGAGGCCCCCACCCAATTTCCTCAGGTAAAGCTGCATGATCTGGGTAAGAGTCTGACCCGATTAGAAGCGGCGGTTCCGAAGTTAAAACAAGCTATTGTAGATGCCGCTGCCCATACGGTCTTGATAGATAACCAGGTCACCCACCGGGAAGCGGAGTTGCTGCGGGTGGTTGTCATCACCTTGGATTGCCCGATTCCGCCCTTTTTAGACGCTGCCCCCAAGATAGCATCCAATCGCCGTAAACCTATAGGTTAGGGGTATTGTGCGCTGGAGGTGAGTTCAAAATCACCTCAGCAATCTGCTCTGCTGCACCTGCCTCACCCAACCGATGGCGACCGTTCTCCTGGATTTGCGCAAAAAGGTCAGGATTGCCCATCACCCGCTGAATGGCTGGCCCCACCGCTGCAGGGGTCGGCACCAGCGTCACCGATCGCCCCAACCGGCAGGGTAAACGCCGGTTTGCCGAGACCCACCACCTGCTTTGTTGACTTACCCGCCATAGCGTTTGGCCATAAGTCCTTTACCATGGCGATTATCTGCCCCTGACGGCTGATCCCATGCCCAAATGGTTTAACATCGCCGGTCCTTGCCAAGCCGACATCCACTACACCCTCTCCCCCCTGGCCCGCCTGCCAGAACTCACCCAGTTGATTCGCCAGCGGGGCTACTTCGTTATCCATGCCCCCCGCCAAACCGGCAAAACCACCGCCATGCTGGCCCTCGCCCAGCAACTCACCGCCAGCGGTGAATACGCCGCCGTCATGGTCTCCGCCGAAATTGCCGCCATCTTTCCCCATGACCCCGGTGCCGCCGAAAAAGCCCTGCTCGGCAGTTGGCGTGATGTTGCTGCAGACTATCTGCCCCCAGCCCTGTGCCCGCCGCCCTGGCCCGATGCTGAAACAGGCCAACAGTTGCAAGCTGCCCTCAGGGCCTGGGCCAAAGCTATTCCCTGCCCCCTAGTCGTTTTCATTGACGAAGTCGATGGGCTGCAAGACCAAACCTTGATGTCCTTGTTGCGGCAACTGCGCTCGGGCTTTCCCCAACGGCCTCAAAACTTTCCCCAATCCGTCGCCCTAATTGGGGTGCGGGATGTGCGCGATTATAAAGTCGCCGCTGGGGGTAGTCAGCGCCTCAACACCGCTAGCCCCTTTAATATCAAAATCGCCTCACTCACGCTGCGGAATTTTACTGCTGCCGAAGTCGCCGAGCTGTATGGCCAACACACCACCGCCACGGGCCAAGTTTTTACCCCTGCCGCCACTCAGCGGGCCTTTGATCTCACCCAAGGCCAACCCTGGCTCGTCAATGCTTTGGCCAAAGAAATCGTCGAGCGCTTGGCCCCTAACCCCGCCGAGGCGATTACAGAAGCCCATCTCAACCGGGCCAAGGAAATCCTGATTCAGCGGCAAGACACACACCTCGATAGTTTGGCCAACCTCTTGCGAGAAGACCGGGTGCGGGCCATTTTGGCCCCGATGTTGGCCGGTCAGGAGCTGGGGGACATTGCCAGGGATGATGTTCAATTTTTGATTGATTTAGGGCTAATCAGACGAGACCCTGCGGGCGGCTTGACCCTGGCTAACCCGATCTATCGGGAGGTATTGCCTCGGGTTTTAGCCAGGGGACCTCAGGATAGTTTGCCGGTGATCCAACCCAGTTGGTTGACCCCAGCGGGTCAGCTCGACCCCGACTCACTGCTGAGGGCCTTTCTCAGCTTTTGGCAACAACATGGTGAACCCCTGCTCAAAAGTGCGCCCTATCACGAGATCGCCCCCCATCTGGTGCTGATGGCATTTTTGCATCGGGTGGTGAATGGCGGCGGCACCCTAGAGCGGGAATATGCCATTGGCACAGATCGAATGGATCTCTGTCTGCGCTACGGCGATACCACCTTGGCTATGGAACTGAAAGTGTGGCGATCGCGCCGACCCGACCCGCTTAAGGCTGGGTTGGAACAATTGGATCGTTATTTGGCGGGTTTAGATCTCTCTACCGGATGGCTGGTGATTTTTGACCGCCGCCCTGACTTGCCCTCGATCTCCGATCGCACCACCACCGAAGCTGCTGTGACCGCCGCTGGGCGATCGGTGCAGGTGATTCGCGGTTAGCGTTGATCACTGAGCCTGCTGCTTCCAGTCATCGGTCAACAACCCTGCATACCCCCAATTCTCCTCCTCAATCTCCTGAATCACGACATGGGTATGCTCCGGCTGCTTCCCTAGAATTCGCCCTAGCGACGCCGTCACCTCCTTCACCAACTCAGCCTTCTGAGCCCGCGTCGCTCCGGTCGTAATCTGAATATTGATATATGGCATAACTGGTTTAAGTGGTTTGTTTCAAAATCGCCTCGGCAATTCGCTCCGCCGCCCCAACTGCCCCCAGCCGCTGACGACCATTCTCAGCCATAACGGCCAAAAGCTGAGGATTGCCCATTACCCGCTGAATGGCTGCTCCTACCGCTGCAGGGGTCGGCACCAGCGTCACCGATCGCCCCAACAATCGAGTCTGGGATTCTGCAAATTGCGGATTAAACTGTGGCCCTTCTCCTGGCAGCGTAAACGCCGGTTTCCCCAGACCCACCACCTGCTCTGTCGCCGTACCCGCCATGGCGATCGCGCAATCGGCCAAATGCAAACAGTCTGCATAGGCATCTTGGCAGAGCAAGAGCTGAGACTCCTCAGACTGGTAGGTGAGGTAAGGAGTAGCCCCGGTCTGTACCCAGCCCTGGGCCAGTAGCGGCGCGGCAAGGGTATCGAGATCTAGGGAGGGGGCGATCGCTCCTAAGAAATTCACCGGCTCAGCCATCGCCGCCATCACCCCCGCCAGGGATTCAACCATGAGCCGCCAATTATCGTAAGCCTCCGGCGCGCGGGAGCCAGGCAATAGCACCACCGTTAAGCCCGCAGACTGCGCAGTTAACCGACTGGCCTGATCCGTCGGGGCCAAATCATCCATCATCGGGTTGCCCGTATAGACCCGCTTGATGCCCAAATCCTGTAAGCGATCAGCCGTGAGGCGATCGCGCACCACCACCCCCTGACAGCGAGGATGCCCCATCAACCCGCGCTCCCAAGGAAAATAACGGGACGGACGCTGCCCCAACCATGACTCCGCCCAGCTCACCGTCGCCAGCGGCCCGGTTTCATCCCGCAGGTAGTAGTCTGACTTGGCCGTACCCACAAACCAATAGGGCTGACCACTCCACCAGGCAAACAATAGCGGGATCAAATCCCCCACTGCCAAGATCATCCCCCCAGAACCGGTCCAATCCCCCATGGCCTTTATCTGGGTGCGGGTGAGCTGAATCAAGCCCCCCTTCAGGTCTTGGGCCAATTGGCGACTATCCATATAGATAAAGCCCCCAGAAGGTAACTGCTTAGTGGTACAAATCAGGGGGATGTTTTGCTCCCGGAAGGGATGGCCCATACCCACCAGGGGTAATGCTGCGATCGCCCAATCGGGAGCCTGACGGTGAAGGGCTGCCAAAATCCGGGTCGCAATTACATCCTCCCCGTGGCCGTTACAGATGCAGAGCAGTCGAGAGTCTTTCATGGTGCGTTTGCTGGCAAACCGGTTTTCAGCCTATCCCACAGGTGGCCCCCATCGATCGCTGCCGGTCGCCACTCCAGATCCACCCGGAGTAACTGGATTGGCCCTCAGGGATCCGCAGTAATGGTGAGACGGCGCATCCTCTGCCTGAGCAATGGCCATGGCGAAGATCTCAATGCCACGCTGATCATTCGTGCTCTGCAGCAGCTTGATCCCAGCGTCAGGGTGACGGCCATGCCCATCGTTGGGGAAGGGCAAGCCTACCGTAAGCTGGGCATCCCGATTATTGGCCCCACCCAATCGATGCCGTCGGGGGGGTTTAACTACATCAATTTCGCGCGGTTTTGGAATCCGCGTAATTGGGTACGGGATAAAAACCCCATTAGCCTCTGCCAAGACTTATTCTCAGGGCTGGTGGGCTTGATTTGGCGGCAGTTGCAGGCCACGCGCCGCCACAGCCGTACCTGTGATTTGCTTTTTGCCACCGGGGATATCGTCCCAATTGTGTTTGCTTTGTTGACCGGGCGTCCCTTTGCGGTGTTTTTGGTCTCCACATCGGCCTATTACGAGGGCCGTGTGAAGCTGCCGCTGGTGTTGAAGTGGGGGCTGAAATCACGACGCTGCCAAACAATCCTGACCCGAGATGGCTGCACTGCCCGAGATTTACAGCGGCGCGGCTTCCATCGAGCCGTATTTGCCGGATATCCGATTATGGATACCCTCAAGCCCACGGGCCAGACCATTAAGCAAGATCCCTGTCGTCCCCTGATTGCGCTATTGCCGGGCAGTCGCCTGCCGGAAGCTCGTCACAATCTAGGGTTAATGCTGCGTTTGTGTGAGGCGATCGCGGCCCGGTTCCCCGCCCAATTTGAGGTGGCCCTGGTTCCTAAATTCGATGCTGAGCAGGTCACGACTTTAGCCCAACAGCAGGGTTGGCACTCCCCTCAGATTGGCACCTTGACCCTTGGCTCCGTCACTGTGGGCTACCACTATGGCGTCTTTGCCGACATTCTCCATCACTGCGACTTGGTGGTGGGGATGGCGGGCACAGCGGTGGAGCAAGCTGTGGGTTTAGGAAAGCCCGTGGTGCAAATTCCAGGGGCGGGGCCGCAATTTACCTACTTATTTGCCGAAGCCCAGATGCGGCTCTTAGGACCCTCGGTGGTGACAATCGGCCATTGTCCAGCCAATCAGGCCACCTTAGAGACCGCCGCCGATCGCATCGGTGAAATGCTGGCTGACACGCACTATCTCAAAGCCTGTGTAGACAACGGCCAGGAACGGGTGGGTTTGCCGGGTGGGTCAGCGGCGATCGCTCAAACCCTGTTGGGCACTCTAGAAACCTTAAACCCCAAATAGACATATCTCTTTGAAAAAATCACTGCAGATATGAGCTGATTTTTCTAGCTCACTATTAGCTCAAAGGCCGCACTGATACTATTAGTGTTGACGAAGATAATATTTGAATAATTCATGGGTATGGATCGACTAATGCACATTTCATCTAAATGTTTAAAAGCACTTCTATTGGCAACTACTGTATCAGTCAGCGTGACTCCTTTAGCTGCTTCTAGTGGGGTTGAGTCACAAAAAGTAGAGGGTTTGCATTTTCCAAATGCTACTTGGGCTAATGAAAATTTCCTCCTCAAAGATGATCTGGGTGATACAGGGCGTCCGCCTAAACGAGCGTCAGGAGGGAGTCGGGGGCCTTGTCTAGATCAGCTCATTGCTTTAATGCCTGGGGCAGAAGAAATCGGCTTAGGTGAGGACGACTGTGGTGATGGCTCCGATGCCTTTTCTACGGACACTGTTGGGGCAAGGCCAATATTTTGGTTTTATGTGCCAGATACATTGCCACCAAACACAGTTGCAACTTTAACGCTGGTCAATATCAGCACTCCCCGAGTCAATGCGACCAAAAATGTGCTTTTACCTGAACAAGCTGGTCTAATCGCTATTCAATCTGACCACGAACTCAATGTAGGTGATATTTATGGTTGGGATTTTGAGATTCAGCTTTATTCAGGGTCTGGAAGTTCTCGAAATCCTACAGTCAATGGCGTTATCCGTCGTCAACCGGTCACTGCCGAAATCGCAGCGAAACTTAACTCCTTAGAGGCTGCTGAAAAGAGCAATCTTTATCTGCAAAATGGTCTTTGGAATGATGCCTTGAATGAATTAGCGAAATTGCGCGTATCGACTCCTGAAGACCTTGCTGTTATTGATGAGTGGCAAAGCCTCTTCACTCAAGCAGGGTTAAGCGTTCTGTCTCAGCAGTCCATCCTAGACTGTTGTGTTGATAGCAATAATTGAATTTTCTTTTCTACAGCCAGTTGCCGATCATTGTGAAGGCTCCCCAGTAATGGGGTAAGTAAGTGTCCCTTAATAGCCTCGTTTGCGCTATTTTCAGTGATGTTGCTTGACTGTTTTGTGGGTTTGACAAGGCTTCGTAAAAGTAACCCATCAGTTGACTTGTAGATTCATCATTGACAGCCCAGAGAGATGCCAGGGCAGTTCTAACGCCAGACTGCACCGAAAAGCCCGCCAAGCCGAGGCTGGCCTGACCATCGCCAGCGGCGGTTTCACAGGCACTGAGAACCGCTAGCTGAATCGGTTGCTCTAACGTAATGTCTCGGGGACGGAGCAGATCACCTAGGGTTCTTAAGGAAATGGGTCCATCCCACGCCAAAATAAATGATTCTTCGAGTCTCGGCTCAAATTTGGCATGGGTGGCGATGTGGAGAATAGCCGCAGGGTTATAGATGACTTCTTGCTGAAATTGGTCTAGCGTAAATTTTTCATTAGAGAAGCTTTGGGCAGCTCTGATAGCCTCTATTTCTTCAATCTCAGTATCAACATAGGGCAGATCAGCCCAGCCTTGATGGGGCTGAAAACCATCACGCATTGTTGATAGGGCAAATGCTAGGACCCCAGCGTCTTCATGATCTGATAGCGTTGGTTGAAGTAACTGTAAGCCCGGAGAAAGAACAGTTGCATAGTCTTGCTCAATCAGAAATTTTTCACCATCAAATAGCGTAGCCAATGGAACGTCTCTGAGTACCCCATCTAAAACGAAGACTAAGTTTTGGATCTGCTTCGACTCTAATGTTGGGCTAATGGGCCGCACTAACCAGTTAAAAACCTGCTCAGATAACTGTTTACCCAGGTCGGAAAACCCTGCATAGTATTGAATTGAGTCTGGAGATTCGACTTCCCCCCTTAGCCTGTCAATCGTACTGTTAACCTCGTCGGGTTGAATTGCTGTTCGGTGGTGCGCCAAGTCTGCCTGACCCGGCAATTTAACAATGACTTCTAAGCGATCGCGCAAAATAATGGTGTAGAGAAAGGCTGCGGTTGGATCTCGCTCGGCAATGAGCTGATCGATTTCCTCAAGGGTGCTGTTAGAACAGGACTGACGTAGATAATTTTCGACCTCTAGGGTTTGCAATGAGTCAATGGTTTTACGGGCCTTTTTGAGATGAGCTTGGCTGGGTTGAGCATCCTTTAAGAGGAGATCAGCAAACTCACGGTAAACAGGCTCTATGTCTTTGCGGAAAGAGAACTGTACATCTGGGTTGAGAATTACCAGCTCTCGCCGCAAAGACTGAATTGTTTTAACTGTCGCCTCATAAGCCGAGATCGCCTGTTCGGTTTTGCCCTGTTGTTTAAGAATGCGCCCCAACTGCCACTGCAAGCGATAGTTGAGTTCTGGTAATTCGACATTGACAAGGATACTCAGGGCTTGATGGGTTGACTGCAGGGCATCCTCCAGGTCAGAGGACTGACCCATTACCTCGTAGAGATGACCCAAAAGGCCCCAAGTTTCAGCCTCAATGCGAGCATCATCTCGGGTCTTTGCTGCAGTGGCCGTGGTTGCCAACAACTCAGCTAACGTTAGTCCTGAGGGGGCGTAAAGGGGCTGTTCTTGGGCTAACGTCAACGCATGACTCGTGAAAGCAAGGCGAAGTTGCAGACTAGAGGGATCGCTGGGTAATTGGGCCAGCTCAGATTGCAACGTACTGACTAGATTTGGAATCACCGACCGATCAGTGGCACTGCGTATGTAAAAGCTGAGTTGGTTGAGTTGGGCTTGAATGCGTTGGTGTCGATTAGGAGCGGTTTCAATCGCTTGGCGATAATGGTCTAGGGTATCAGTTGCCGCTTGGGTCGCTTCTATGCCGAGTGAGATGGCTTCACGACCACCGCTGAGTGCTTCAAGGCTGCGGGCACGCTCTGTCAAAACCCGGTAGGTATTGCCTAACTCTAGATGGATTGCGCTTAGGCGATCGCTCCCAACCGTTCGAGCTAAAGCCAGAGCATCCTGCAAAACATCCCTGGCATTTGGTCCAGTATCTCCGTCATTTAGGTTGCCAACTAGACGCAAAATACGTCCTAGACTGAGACGCACATCAATAGCAGTGGTAGCTGGCACGCTATCTGGGAAACTTGCCAGCATTTCATAGAGGTGTTGCAACTGGGCTTGGGAGTCGAGATAGCGGCCTAGATATTGGAGGGCTTGGGCTTGGTTGAGTTGATTATGGGCGATCGCCTCTAGGGTGCGACTGTCACTTAGACTGTGATACTCCTCGGCTTGGTGCCAGGTGAGTAGGGCGGTTTCGGCATCGCTCTGGTAGTAGAGCCACTGGCCGTAAATATCCAAGGATTGGGCCAGCAGGGCGGGATAGGGAGTATCGATGGCGCTACTCTCAGTCCATCCCAGTAAGGAGAGGCTGCGTTGAATGGTTTGTTGGGCTTCTGACCATTGCCGTTGGGCTTGTTGGGCAAGGGCAATGTTGTTGAGCAAGGCGACTTGCTGATCGGGTTGATTGGTTGCGGACAAAAGCGATTGCCAGAGGGTGATCGCGGCTGCGTAGTCTTGTTGTTCGTAGGCTTGTTGCCCTTGGCTAAATTCGGCTGGGACGGTCTGGGCGCTGGCGGTATGGGGATGGAAATGGTTGGGCAGCAGGCCACTACCGATGGTGGTGAGAAGGCTAAGCAGCAGGCCCAAACAAAGCCAACTGTAAAAGCGCGATCTCAGGCTCAAATACTGGGGCAGGATCTTCATGATGGTGCAGCGGAATGATAGATGCTGGGAAGAAACCGGGATTTAGTCCCTTGCACAGGAGGCGGTGACGAGGTTGGGGGGCTGTTGGGAGATGGGGAGTGTCTCTGGGGCAAGGGAAGTTTCAGTAGCGGGCCAGTGGGCAAGCGGTATGCGAATGCTATCTCCACCTAAGGGGGCGTCGGAATTAGGGGCTAGGCCACCTTGACCAGTGTGGGTGAAAGTGCTGCGACTACGTTCTTGTGCTGTTGCCTGACCGCCTGTTGAGCAGCTTTGCTCAAGGCTATTGTCCAGGAATTCGCTGGGGAGCTCTTGGGCTTCCAGATTATTGCGGACATTAATTTCAACCGTTCCATCTTCGCCAGTTA
>JBHJIP010000147.1:0-48682 GCA_050043365.1 Leptolyngbyaceae cyanobacterium | reverse complement strand
TGGAGCGTTCACCCTAATCGAGCCACCTCGAATAGGGTGATCGCTCCAGCCCAGAGCACAATCAGCCCGGCATGGGCGACATGAGCCCCCAGCAGCCTGCCTGATAAATCGACGAGTCGGGCATTACCGGCCCGCCACGGAATTGAAGTATCGATCTTGTCAGCGATCGCCATCGCAATTCTCCTCCAGAAAATGCATCAAAACTCGGCCCATGGCTGCTTGCAGCCATGGGCCATCTACTCAGCCCTAAGATGCTGAGCTACCCATCGCTGATGGGGTCTTCGTCATAAAGTCAAAGAAGGTGCCGTACTTAGGGCTCACCGAGGAACTGATCGCCCGGTAGGCATGCCACAGATGACCCAGCAGCGCTAAGAAACCGAGGGTGGCATGGACACTCGACAGAGCGGCCCGCACCGATTCGGTGGTGCCGCCCACGGGACCATAAAACACGCTGGGATAGGCCACCTCATTCACAGACACAAACACGGCCACGCTGAAGCCTGCAATGGCCAGCGCCCCCAAGCTGTAAGAGAGATAAGCCTCCCCCGACCACACCAATCGCTGTTTGGCCCAGGCCATCGGTTTAGAAAAAATGTGAAAAATGCCGCCGCCGATACAGAGCAGCGCCACCCACACATGGCCACCCACCAGGTCTTCGAGGTTGTCAACGCTGGCCATGCCAGTAATCGTCCAGCCCTGGGGACCAAAGCCAAACAAGTAGCCAAAGATCCGGCCTGGGTCGAGATTTGGCTGCACCAGCCGCACCTGCTCTACCAGGGGGTCGTAGAGACCGCCAAAGCGCGTGGCCTTGAGCACCAGCAACAGCGCCCCGGCCCCCAACAGCACCAGATGAATCCCCAGGATGGTGGTCATCTTGTTTCCGGCTTGCCGCTCGTAAACAAACACTTCTAAATCAAGTCGTTCTGGCCCCATCACCGCATGGTAGAGGCCACCCGCCCCCAACACCGCCGCACTGACCAAATGCACCATGCCGATGGCGAAATAGGGATAGGTATCAACAATCTCACCCCCGGCCCCAACGCCAATTCCGAGGGCGGCCAAATGGGGCAGCAAAATTAGGTTCTGTCCGGCCATCGGCAAGCTCGGGTCAAACCGAGACAGCTCAAACAGCGTCATGGCCCCAGCCCAGAGCACGATGAGCCCCGCATGGGCAACATGGGCACCGAGTAAGCGCCCAGAAAGATTCTGAAAGCGGATATTGCCTGCTAATAAAGGAGCACCTTCTTGTGCATTACTGGAAAATGACCAGCCTAGCGATCTCAAAAGCGGTGTCCAAAAAATTCCGTTCGCCATACTCAGCTCCTTAACGGCAAATACATCTACAAAAATTTTTAGATAGGGGATGCAGCGGTTCAAACCCTTAAGCAAGAGGCATAACCTAAATAGCCTGACCTTTTCGAGGGTCAGGACGCTTGCGCATCAAAAAGTTCAAAACGGGAATGAGTCGAAGCGGAACGTTGACCTTGAGCCCAGGTTTAGCCTGGCGAGGACAACGGGGCTGCATCACTTGCGCATAGTCCCTACAATCAATTGCCGCTTCGGATAGGGCCTCAATGGGATGCACCGGACATTTCAGATAAGGACTACCGGTGTAGTACTGACAGCGGTGACAAGGAATTTGGTGTAAGCGCCGTAGTCGCTTTAGACCGTCTTCCAGCGCCAGCGAAACCGCCAACATAAATGCGACCAGAATCCCCCAAATTGCCAAGGGCATCACGATCGCCAAAGGATGAGAAAACGCTTGCAAAAGCATCGATAATCTCCACGGGTATGGGTGAAGAAAAGAGGCCCAGAACCCCAATACGTCTAGGCCCCTAACAGTTGAGAGGAGAGAATTAAATGACGGTTACTCCGTCACAGACAAGGCTTGTTCCACCCGGCGGAAGTCAAACCCGAGCGCCCGCAGCGCATGCCACAGATGCCCTTGCAAGAAGAAGAACGCCAGGAAGAAGTGGGCATTCGCCAACCAACAGCGAGAAGTATGGGCATTGAGGGGCAGGGCGATCGTGTCAGCAAAATAAGGGGCAATTCCTAATTTGATCGCCAGCGGAGGTCCATAAAACTCTGGCGGATAGGCCAGGGTATTTACCGCGCAGAAGTAGGCAGCCACAAACCCAGCCAGAGCAATCCCACCGAGGGAGTAAGACAAGATCGCCTCCCCCGAAAAGATCAGCACCCTTTTAGCCCACTTCAGCGGCGGCACCGCAATGTGCCAGACGCCTCCAAGGATAAGGAGGGCACCCACAAAGACGTGACCCCCCACCAAATCTTCGAGGCTGCTTACACTCGCAAAGTGGGTCTGATAGCCAAAAATCACCACAGGATCGAGGGTGGGCTGCACAGTGCGCACCGTCTGGGTGGTGGCGTCATATAACCCGCCCCACGTGGTGGCCTTCGCCACTAGCAACAGCGCACCGACCCCTAAAAACAACAGATGGTGACCCAAAATCATGCCCACCTGAGCCGGATCGTCCCATTCAAAATGAAACTTCTTGGCCTGCCCCTTAGCTTCTTCAAGGGTTTCAGGCGCTTTAAAAGCGTGGAAGAGTGCCCCAGCCCCCAAAACCGCCGAAGAAATCAGGTGCAGCGCCCCAATTACAAAGTAGGGGTAGGTATCAACCACCTGCCCGCCGTCAGCCACACCAAAACCTAACGTGGCCAAATGGGGCAACAAAATCAACCCTTGCTCACCCATGGAAATAGCAGGGTCAAACCAGGACAACTCAAACAACGTAAAGGCACCCGCCCAAAGGGTAATCAGCGCCGTCTGGCCGACATGGGCCGCAATAAAGAGCCCTGACTTATCCGTAAAGCGGGCATTGCCAGCCCACCAATCGTAAGCAACATTTGTATTGCCGTAAGTCTGCATGGAGAACTATTCCTTCTCAAAAAGAGGACGAATCAAAATTAATTATTGAGAACTAAAATCAACAAGACAATCTCAACACAAATCGGAGTGGGTTTCAATAAGAGTCAAATTAACTTTTATGTCGAAGATATCTACTGAGCATGCCTGATCTACCGCTAAAACAGCTTGGTTTTAATGGCAAGGTCAATTCACGAACCTTCTATCAAGGCTTACACAAGCCTTGATTTAATTATTATTCAAAGTTTAATGCTGACCTCAAGCGGGTTGAGAAGGGCGAAGTTCAACAACTCACGAGCGCCAGAAAGGTTGTGTCAGTCGCAAAAATGATCCACAGGCATGGGTTTTATTGATACTTAGTCTTGATTAAACAAAGATAATTTTGACTTTTGATAAGTTTACATATGCGATTAGTTCTTTTTTGCAAGCCTGAACATTCATGCCTGGATTAGACCGCGAGCGCCAATGCCACGCCATTAAAAACCCCCTGAAATTCTGTGAAATTTCAGGGGGTCACCGGAGTATCACGACCAATGCCGCACAGCAGAAAGGCTATGAAACTAGGCATGAAGCCTGTGATACGCCCCCAGGTGGCCTTAGCACTACCAGTGGCATGATTTCTTGAGAAGAAAATGCCTGGCTGTGGTGCGTTATGCCCCGCCATCACAGATGTAAAGGCACCTCTTGTAGGTGCCCTGGATAACTAACCGGGTGACATGAATGGAATCGATTTATTCAGCAATCCACTGAGGGTAGGCACTAGACCTACCCCTACATACATTCCTACCCGAAACGCAAAACGCATTTGCAGCCCTGCGCAGGCATTTACTCCCAACCAGAGCGATCAACGATTTGCACTACTTCGGCGTTATTGGCCCCGTATGAACTCACATTCACCTCATCCACCTTGAAGTCACCCAGTTCGGCCACAATCGGCTCGACCTCAACCCCTTCAACAGCTGGGTATTCGTTATTGCCTTCAGCGAAGACCACTTGAGCCTCAGGGCTAGCGAGAAACTCTAGGAAGGAGATCGCATTGTCGCGATTCGGCGCGTTGGCGACCACCCCAGCCCCGCTGATATTCACGTGGGTGCCGCGATCGTCTTGATTGGGGAAAAAGATAGCCGTCTGAGCCACCACCTCTTGATCCTCGGCCTCATCTGATTTGGCTAGGCGCGCCCAGTAATAGTGATTGGCGATCGCCACATCACACTGCCCCGCTGCCACCGCCTTAATTTGATCAGTGTCACCCCCCTCTGGATCGCGGGCCAAGTTGCCGACCAAGCCCTCTACCCAGGCTTCCGTAGCTTCAGGCCCAATCGTCTCCACCATGGAACCCAGGAGCGACTGGTTATAGATATTGCCAGAACTGCGGATGCAAACCCGCCCCTCCCATTCCGACTCCGCCAGTGCCTCGTAAGTGGACAGCTCCGCCGGGTCCACCGTATCGACGTTATAAACGATCACCCGAGCCCGCTTGGTCAGGCCAAACCAAAATCCTTCTGGGTGACGCAGGCTTTCTGGGATGCTTTCGTCCAGCACAGCTGAGTCAACCGCTTGCAAAATACCTGCTTCCTCAGCGCGCCATAGCCTGCCAGCATCCACGGTAATAAAAATGTCAGCTTCGCTGTTTTCCCCTTCTGCCTGAATGCGCTCTAGGAGTTCATCTGATTCCCCTTCAAGCACATTGACCTCAATCCCCGTCTGCTCAAAAAATTGGGAGTAGAGATCCTCATCCGTATCGTAGTGCCGGGCAGAATACACATTGACCACACCGGCCTCTTCCTGAGATGCCGGGGCAGCCTCTTCTTGCGATTCGGTAGCGTTTTCATCTGGTGCCGGACTGGCGCAGCCGATCACCGTGGTCAACAGGAATGAGGCGGCAATACCCTCGTAAAATCGTAGCTTCATTAAGATTTTTGAGAATTTAATAAACTGCGTTAGCCGAGTTTAATAGAAATTATTTGTGATAAGCAAGTTTTCTCTGATGAATCTATGGACGTGAGTCTCACCTCAAGGGTTGTCTTGGAGCCATCGGCTCGGGCAATGGATCTGGCGCTAAGATCGAGACCGTCATCCCTGAGGAGGCCATTCCATGAGTGACCCCATAGGCATGATGGTGGGCTTTTTAGGCGGCACCATCGTCACCGTTGAGGGCGGCTACCGCGCCTTACAGCATCCCAAACCTGATAAAGTCTTTCGTCGCTTTGCCGATGCTAAATGGTTTCTGGCGGTACGTTGGTGCGACCAGCACGACACCCCCGCTGGCATTTTGACCAGCACGGGGCAGCTCTCTTTTCTCAATCAACCGGCTTTAGATCTGGGGGATGTGCAATTTTTGCCCCCATTGACGCGGCCTCGTCTATTTGAGCAATGCTTGGCTTTACCGGCAGGGGAGCCTGCCACAATTACGCTGTCAGAGCACCGGGACCAGCCCCAGCAGCAGCTCCTGATTTTGGCTGTTGAGATTGATCCCCGCTATGGAAAGGTGGCCTTAGTAGTAGAACAGCGGCGGGGGCAGCCGCCTGATGCCTTGTAAGGAATGCGGGTTAGGTCGTGAATGCAAACAAGACGACAGAGTCTGCAGCGTGGGCCAACCGCAGAGCGACCACCCATGTCCTTAAAACTGAATATCTTCGAGTTCTTGACCGGGCGGCAGATCCACAAACACCCGCTCCCCAGCCTCAACCCCGTCTAAAATCTGAATTTGCTCCCCCACTTGGGACCCCAACGTGACCGGTCGAAACTGAATGCGATCGCCACGGCCTTCTGCAGGCACCAGCACACCGATTTCACCGTTTTGGGTGACCACCGCCACCGTGGGCACCACCAGGGCGTCGCTCAACTGCTTCCCAATAAAGGCCACCGTCACATTCATATTGGAGAGCAAAATATCTTTGCCGGTCTCCAGCTCGACCCGCACCTGAAACAGGGTGACGTTTTGGCGCTCGATCGCTTCTGGGGCAATCAACCGCACCCGACCTGCGAAAGTCTGACCGGGAAAAGCATCCGCCTCGATCTCAACCTGCTGCCCTACGGCAATTTGCTCAATGTCGGCTTCAGGTACCTCGGCCAAAATCTCTAGACCGCTGGCCAAGGCGACGATCGCGGTTGAGGTCGCCGATGAAGCATCAGAAGCAGAGGTGGTGGGCGTAACAAAAGCGCCTTCCGTAGCGAATTTCTGGGTGATTACCCCTGCAAAAGGAGCGCGAATGCGGGTGTCTTCGAGGCGTACTTGAGTGGCTTGGAGCTGGCCTCGGGCCTGTTCTAGGCGGGCAACCGCTTGGGCGATTGCTTCGGGCTCGGGGGTGTTTGCGAGATCGACTAAACGCTGGCGGGTTTCTTCAGCGCTGGCTTGGGCCTGATCGAGAGCGGCTTCGGCACTACGCACCTGCTGACGAAAGGTGTCTAGCTCGTTCTCAGAAATGGCCCCCTGGCGCTGGAGCTGCTGGTTACGGTCAAACTGGCTTTGGGCCAGGTCTAGACGCACTTGCGCATCCTGGACCGCTGCATCGGCTGCAACAACCGCCGCATCCCCTTGAGCTAACACTGCGGGCACATTGCCCCGCTTCACCTCAGCTAGGCGGGCTTCGGCTTCGGCCACAACCCCTTGGTTTTGGCGCAGTTGCGCCGCAATGTCGTTGCTCTCCATTTGGGCAATCAACTGCCCAGCGGCCACGCTATCCCCCTGCTCAACCAAGAGACTTTCTAAAATGCCCGCATTTTTGGGGCTCAAATTTACCGTCTGGACCGGCTCTACGGTGCCGCTGGCGCTAATGCGAACGGTCAGGGCGGTGCGATCTACAGGTACAGTCAGGGTTTCGTTATCGTAGCTAGGCCCCCGACTGCGGCTGAGGGTAACAGCGATCGCCCCCAGCCCTACGAATCCTGCTAAAACTGCTGCCAAAACCCAGGGCCAAGGTCGGTTCACCTTACCCAATAGTGGTAATTGCATACCTCACAATCTCGCTTTAACTCGGTTGCTGTGACGAGATCTCCCCACCCACTATAGCGATGGCGGATCAAAACTGTAGATCGAGTCAATATTAGATTGAGTCAATAAAAAATGGCGGCAAAGTTGACTCGCAGATGGGTTGCCTAAACGGCATCAGAATCTCAAGTAAATATGGGAAGAGTGACGTTGAGGAGACGGTTCAATCGGTGTCGTGAAGTGCGCTTGCAGGGTTTCCGGCCTTACTTTGCCGTCGTTGAATATCGGCCCAGATATCTTCCAAAGTGAGTTGATCAAGCCATTGATGACGTTCCTGGGAATAGTCACCACTACCATAATCAAACTGGCGGATAAACCGAATCGCATTGGCAACCCCTAGAGCACTAACCAATGCTTGAAAGCCTTTGCGGTTCAGCTCAACTGGGGTCATCATCGTCTTCATCCTCCAAATTAGTACCGGCTTCTATCATCCAAGTGAGTGGATTTTGTACCTGTGTGTTGAGTTGATTAGCGTAAGTTTTCGCCCTGCGACGTAAGCGGTCATCGGTGGTCATGAAGACATCTGCGTTGGCTACCTCCGCACAAGCGATGTGCAAGGCATCAAAGGGCTTAAACCCTAAGCTTTGCAAATGTGCTGCCCGTTGAATATGCTCTGTGGTCATGGGTAGCTTGATCTTAGCGACAGCCAATAAGTCCATGACCTGCGCTCTTCTGCTAACGTCAGGAGCTCGGGCAATTTCTACGACTAGAGCTGTACTGGAGATTAGCAGCCAATCACCAGCTTGAACTCGGTCAAGTATGGCAACAATGGCTTCGGCTTCCAAACGAATGCGCGGCTGTATCCAATCATCAAAGGGGCGGTTGAGGCAACAAACATCAAGGTAAATCTTGTTGGGCTGGATCATGGTGCCAACCTCACTCAGTAGGCTAAGAAACAGTAGGCCAAGAGAAAATGGCCGCGTCGTTGTTTTGCCTCAGGGTAATCGTTGCTTTTAGCGCCATCCTGATGCGTTGATAGTGCAAGATATCGTTGTCTAATGACGATGCTTTGCCATGAACAGAAAGACGCTGCAGCAGTTGAAGCTGTTGAACGATAGCTCATACCTACATTCTATGGCTGGGATCAGCTAGCCTTCGGTCCGCTTCAAAATTCAGAAGCTTTTTCCATCGGCTGACTGGCATCGCGGCTGGGCCGACTCCTAAAGGCAGTGAGCCCCGGTCCGTTGTAGAGCGCTCTCAGAACCCAGTACTCTGGGGGAGTGAGCAAGCGGGAGGCGTAACCATGGCCACGACATCACTAGGCGTTGCCGTTGTGGGTACAGGGTTTGGGCAAAAAGTTCATATCCCTGGCTTACAAGCCCATCACCGCACCGACGTGGTGGCGGTCTATCATCGTGATCCTCAAAAGGCGCAGGCGATCGCGGCCACCCACAATATCCCCAAAAGTAGCAGCACGTTAGCGGATATTTTGGCCCTCCCAGAGGTAGACGCAGTCAGCTTATCCACCCCACCCTTTCTGCATCGGGAGATGGCCACAGATATTCTCAAGGCGGGCAAGCATCTGCTGATGGAAAAACCCACTGCTCTCTCCGTGGCAGAAGCCCAGGCTATTGCCGATCTGGCCCAGCAAAATCGGGCGATCGCCGTGATGGATTTTGAATTTCGATTTGTACCTGCCTGGCAGCGGCTCTCAGAACTGCTGCAGGAAGGCTATGTGGGCAACAAGCGCCTGATCAAAATTGATTGGATGGTGCCTGGGCGAGCCAACCCCGAGCGGCCCTGGAGTTGGTATGCCGTTCAAGAGCAAGGGGGCGGCACCCTCGGGGCCTTTGCCTCCCATACCTTCGACTACATCGCTTGGCTGTTTGGCCCCGTTCAGCGGATCTGTGCTCAACTCTCCACCGCCATTCCCCAGCGCCCTGATCCTGCCAGCGGCGCGTTAAAGCCTGTAGACGCCGACGATACTTGCACCCTGATGCTCACCCTGGCTGACGGTACCCCCTGCCAAATCACCATTAGCTCCGTCACCTATGGCGGGCGCGGACATTGGGTTGAGGTGTATGGCGATCGCGGCACCCTCATCCTCGGCAGCAGCAATCTTAAAGACTATGTGCACGGCTTTCAGCTCTCGGGTGCGATTGCTAGCGAAGACTTAGCAGAGATTCCGATTCCTGAGCGGCTGGCCTTTCCAAAGGTTTATGACGATGGTCGCCTCGCCCCCTTTGTGCGCGTGGTTGATCATTGGGTCAACTGCATCGATCAGGGCATCGCCACCGCCCCAGCCATGCAAGCAGGCATTTATTCTCAACTACTCATGGACCTAGCCCATCAATCCCACCAACAAGGGCGCTGGGTCACCGTGCCATAGCGAAAATTATTGCGGTAGTGGTGCTGGCATCAGAGTTCAACAAAACGCAACTCTTCTCCGTCGGGCGGGATTACTAAGGGCTAGACTGGACCGTGATTCTTGCGCCCCTCTTTTATGTCCCTGCAAACGTTCTCACTTGATGCGGTCCAGAAGCTGAATCAGTACGTTCAAACTCAACTCGTACTGCCTGCTTCTGAGCAGCAACCCGCCTTAGAGACCCGAGCAGCCATGGCCGCCGAAGAGCCCCCAGAGCCTAGCTCTCTGGACATGCTGGGGGATATGTTTCGAGCCGGTGGATTTGAAGAAGAAGATAGCCCTGCGCCCAACACCAAAGGACGCTGGTTTATCAGTACGATCGATCCAGGTGCAGCCCTATACAAGCTGCCAGGGCTGAGCTTAAAGCCAGGGGTTCGACTCGTGACTTATCTGCAGCGACGCCCCGATGGCGGTTTGGGAGTGACCTGGGCCTTGCCTGAATTAATGAGCACCACCACCCACTTAGAGGAAGCCTTAGAAGCGGCTGGCGATCAACCGACCCCCCCTCGCCCCAGAGGTGCCCTAGGCCACATTATGGATGGCTTCACAGGGGATCAACGTCCGGCATCCTACGTATCGGCTTCGTTGTTGTTGCGTCACCTCAAGGAATTGGGCCGCACCGGCAAACTACGCCGTTGGAGCCATCACCGTCTGATTCCGGCTGTACCCACCCAGTACAGTTGGCAGTGGAAAGGAAATGCCCCAAAAGATCTGTCCCCTAAGTTCAAATACCTTGATGAAAAATCAGTCATGGTGGAATTTTTTAGCTGCCGGGTCGTACCCCCCGTAGCGCTCTTTCGTCATCTTGATCAATATGGAAGTGCCTATCGGGCCAAATCCAATGACCAAGTCATTGCTCTGCTGCAAGCTCAACCGAAAGGCTAACTCAGGCAAGATTCACCGTAAACGGCTAGGCGATCGCCAAAACAGGCTCAGCTGCCAAGTTTGAGAGGCAAAACTTATCGCGCTGTAATGCAAAGGCAGGCACAACTGCTTACAGTGGCTTCTGTAGTGCATGGTTTCCCCCAATATGGAGATTGATCATCTGCACTTCTATGTGGATGACGCCATCGTTTGGCGTGATTGGTTGATTCAGCATTTTGATTTTGACCGTGTTGCCCCCAAGCCTTGGCATCTGCCAGGAGCACAGGTGCTCCAAGCAGCCACAATCCAGGTTGTGATTTCTGATGGTTCTCACTCTGAGGCTGCGAATCAGTTTTTGCACACCCGCGCCCCTGGAGTTGGGGATTTAGCGTTCAGGGTGAAAGATTTAGATTGTTGGATGGACCGGGTGAAAAAGGCAAATGGTGCAATTCTCGAAACCATTCAAGTAAACCCAGACTGGGGGCGTTGGGGTCAGATTCAGGGTTGGGGGGTGCGCCATACGCTGGTTGAAACCGCTGCATCCGTAACCGGAGTTGCCCAATCAACTAACGACCTCCCTTGGCAGACCATTGACCATGCTGTCTTGAACGTACCTCAAGGCAAACTAGAAACCGCAATCGCTTGGTATGAGACGGCGCTAGGGTTCCGGAGAAAGCAGCATTTTGCAATCTCGACGCCCCATTCTGGACTCCGCAGCTTAGTCCTTCAACATCCAGAAGGCGGGGCCACGTTGCCCATTAACGAACCCACCTCTAGCACCTCTCAAATTCAGGAATTTCTGGATCACCATCGTGGCACTGGCATTCAGCATGTGGCCTGGGAGACGCAAAATTTGATTGAAACCGTGGCAAATCTACGGCAGCGGGGGATTCGATTTTTGTCGGTGCCGCGTTCCTACTATGAGCAGCTCTCTCAACGGCCTGGATTTTGGGCGGCGGCTTCGGATTGGGCGGAGATCGCCCAGCAGCAAATTTTGGTGGATTGGGCACCAGAAACCCCCCAAGCTCGGTTACTCCAAACTTTTACTGAGCCGTTATTTGCTCAACCCACTTTCTTCTTAGAGCTGATTGAGCGTCAAACTCAGGGACCAGACTCTCCGCAGCGGGCGGAAGGATTTGGTGCCGGCAACTTTCAAGCCTTGTTTGAAGCAATTGAGCGGCAGCAGCGAGAGCGGGGCAATCTATGAGCCGATCAGGAAATGGCATAGTAGTCCTAATGGCTTATTTCCATTCATAGATGCCGCTGTCTCGAATCACGCCGTAGCCTGGGGAGCGCCATTGCGATGCAACGTATCTTTACCGACTTCGATGGTCCGATTATGGATGTGTCGGAACGATACTATCAGGTGTACCAGGATTGTCTGAGTCAGGTTCAGGATGTAGGGCAGCCGCTGACCGTACTCCCTAAGGCAGATTTTTGGCGCTTAAAGCGAGCCCAGATTCCAGAGCGGCAAATTGGTCAATTCTCAGGACTCTATGATGACCAAGCCCGATATTTTGCTCGGCTGCGGCGGGATACCGTTCACAATGCCCAGTACTTGGTTTATGACCAAGTTTTACCAGGGGCGATCGCGGCCCTAGAGCATCTACAAGCCTTAGGGTATGAACTGGTAGTAATCACCATGCGCCGCACCGCCACCCTCAACCAAGCCCTGACCGAGCACAACCTTGAGCGCTTCTTTGCCCCAGACCATCGCTACAGCATTCCTGATGACTATCTGAAGGAGTCTGACATGGTCGAAAAGCCACGCCTGATGGGTCAGGCCCTGACAGACCTGCACCCAACTCAATCAACCTGGATGGTAGGGGATACAGAAGCGGATATGGCCGCTGCCCATGCCCACGATATTCCCATCGTTGCCGTTCTGAGCGGCATTCGAGATCGCGATCGCCTCACGGCTTGTAACCCCACCTGGGTCGCCAACGATCTCTTCGAAGCCGTCAAGGTGATTCTCGATAAAATGCCAGCAATCTAGACCTGTTGCCCATCCTACGCATCAGGGTAAGTTATTCTTCGGAAATCTCCTAAGCATTGAATACGGCCGCACCCCCCCAGGAGTGGTGGCCTAATCAAACTGCTCTATGGGCAAAATCAGCGCAAAAAGCTACTCATGGCCCACAGCCCGATCAGGGTGACGGTTGCCCCAATCATCTGTATCGTTGCTTCTGGACTACCCCAGGGTAGCTGCGCCCCTTGGCCGACAAACAATTGTCCTAGCCCGACCCCCAGCAATAAGCCCACCGTGAGACCGGCAATGGTCAACAGCAGGGACCGCCAAAAGCGGTTGGTTTTACGATTCAGGAAATAGAGGGTAGCGGCAACCCCCACCGCTAAGCCCAAAGACGGGGCTAAAAAGAGGCTGGCGAGCACCAAAACCGCAAACAGCGTGGAGGGCAGCGTTAACTCCTCCCGCGAAGGGCTATCTAGAAAGTCACTAAACCTAGCAGCTTGAGCCTGCAGGGTTTCTTGCACAGGCGATGGAGCGGGTTTTTCCGGCTTTTCTTCAGCAAACCGAATCCGATCCGGCACTTCAATCTTGCCTTCCTGGCGCAGACGCAAGCGATCCATCAAGATGGCGTCGTAAGCTGCCTCAATGGTTTCAATCTGCTTGCGATCGCCATCACAGGCCTCCACTAGGCGAGTGCGTGCCGCCTGGATTTCATCAAAGGTCGAGGCTTCAGTTAGTCCGAGGGTTTTGTAAGAAGAAGTTTGGTCGCTCATCGATATCCCTCTAGCAGTTCTGGTGAGGCATCTTTTAAGCCACCCCTTGGGCTAGGGCTTACGGTTTGTAGCAGTAGACTTTATAGCCATCAGTGTAACCAGCCATGTCCGCGATCGGAAGCAATCCGGGTGGCACCCGCTCAAAATTGTTAGGGCACGTTAATCATTCACGACAAAAACTAGGCCATAGCTTTGCCAGCCCTTGCCCTGGACCCACTATTCGTCATCCCAATTGGTAACTTCATCCAGGGGTGGCTCCCCTAGTTCAGCAGCGGCATCAGGGCTGTTAGGGACTTCTGCTGCACCTTCGACGAAGAACATCTCTATCTCAGGGGTTCCAGTGGCTTCCGTATTGTCTGAGTTGATCGCTCCTTCCTGATCCAATCCTTGCTCTGCAACTGCAGATTGGGAGCGATCAACCGAGGCGGCAGATTCAGACGCAACGGTCTCAGCCCCAGGGGAACGAGGGATAGACGGTTCTCTAGGGGGAATGTCGATTACGGCTCGCTTCGGTTTAGGCTTACGGAAATTCTGCAATGGCTTACCCACCCAACCCGTAAGGGTGGCGATCTGCATCAGCAGTCCTTGCAAAGGCTGAGTGGACGGCATTGCAGCCGCGCTAGTTTTTTTAACTTGCATGGATTGTCCCCTGGGACCGGCAATCCGTTGACGTAGAACGTCGCTGGCCCGCAGTAAATCCTGGATGAGTGTCCCCAAGGCTGCTGTCAGAGACTGGCCTTGAAAATAGCTCTGGAGTTTAGCCCAGCTTGCTTCAAGCCATTGCTCAGCGTCTTGCCAGGTCGCCACAGTCCGCACGGCCACAGGCGTCATCTCGCGTCGTAGCGCTAAGGTTTGCCAAGCCAGGCCCCCTAACAGGGCCACGCTGGCCATTTGCCCAAGCAAAACAGCACCGGTAAGGCGCCCCGCACAGGACCAAAGCACGAGGGCGTAAAACAACCCCACGCCGCTCCAGATAAAGTCTTGTCGCCGATGGATTTCTGGCAGAAAAAACGCAGCCAGATAAAACACCAAGCTCCCCGCAGCAACGACTAGGGCCAATAAGTAGGCCAGCATAGATTCACCGTTTCGCTATCGTTCTTACCCCGATCATCCCCCACTCTACAGCGCTTTTTCTCGCTCTATGACGACTCTTTTAAACGGGGCAAGCGATATGGGTTTATGGGTTTGGCTTCGACAGTTTAGCCCTGCAGGTGGATGGACTCCAGCGTTCGAGGATCGGCAGGTGAGCAAAAATAGTAGCCCTGCCCCAGGGTGCATCCCATCTGCCTGAGCCGGTCCAGTTGATCTTGATGCTCAATGCCTTCAGCAATCACCGTCATATTCAAATGATGGGCCAAATCATTAATAGTGCGCACAATCCCAAAGTGACGCCGATCTTCAGAAATTAGGCTCACAAACGAGCGATCAATTTTCAGCGTATCAATGGGGAATCGATGTAAATAGCTGAGGGATGAATAGCCAGTGCCAAAATCATCAATCCCCAGGCGAATCCCTCGGGCCTGAAGCTGACAAAAAAGATTGCGCGCCTGCTCAAAGTTAGAAATAATCGCAGTCTCGGTAATTTCGAGTTTGAGACAATGACTGCTGAGGCCACTTTCTGCCAGGATGGCATCGACGCTTTCCACCAGCTCAAATTCACTAAATTGCTGAACTGATAAATTGACGCTCATGAAGCAGTTTGCATTTAAAAACCCTTCCACTTGCCAGTAGCGAAGCTGTTGGCAAGCCTGCTGCAGCACCCACTGGCCGATGGGGATGATCAGGCCCGTCGCCTCAGCGATGGGGATAAACACTTCGGGAGAAATCAGGCCCTTTTGGGGGTGATGCCAGCGCAGTAGGGCTTCGAAGCCAAGAATGGCTTGGGTATCTAGGGCAAAAATCGGTTGGTAATTGACCTGCAGCTCTTGACGCGCTAAAGCCTGACGCAGATCGATTTCTAGGCTGAGGGCATATTGCTCTTCTAAATGCATGGCTGGGTCAAAGACCGTATAACCCAATTGCCCCTGCTTAGCGCGATACATGGCAATATCGGCATCCCGCAGCATTTCATCGGGCTGTCGATACTTGGCGCTGCTAACGACGATGCCAATGCTGGCACCGCTAAAGAGTTGCGTGCCGCCGATATCAAAAGGGGCTTCAAGTTGATGATGGATACGTTGAGCGACTTGGGTGGCATCGTCCAAGCGATGAATGTCTGTCAGCAAAATCGTAAATTCATCCCCCCCGAAGCGGGAAATCAGGTCCGCCTTTTTGACCGAGCTTTTGAGCCGTTCAGCAATCGCCCGCAGGAGCTGATCGCCCACCAGATGGCCAAAGGAATCATTTACCTGTTTAAAGCGATCGCAATCTAAAAACAAGACTGCAAACAGCGTGCGTGATCCCTGGTGAATCTGTTGTATCGCCTGGGCTAAGCGTTCCGAAAATCCGTAGCGATTAGGCAGACCGGTCAACACATCGTGGCGGGCACGGTGAACCAGTTCCCCTTGGGTTTGTTGATGCTGAAGAATTTCTTGCTTGAGGTTGGCATTCAATTGCTCTAGTTCGAGCGTGCGTTGTTGCACCTCTCGCGCCAGGGTTTGATTCATACGTTGGAGCTGAATATCGATCGCTTTTTGGCGCGAAATATCTTCTAAGAGCAAGACACCCCCCTGAGCGGGTTGGGTGGCCATCAACTTTCTCACCGATGGGGTTTGCGTCAGGGCTGGTTCAAGCTGGAGCTTAAACCATCGTTCACCACGTTGGATCTCAATGGGCTCTAGCAGTTCTCCCTTCAGGAGCTTGGCCCAGGTCGTGTGCCAAGTGGCCAGATCGAGCCAGTCTGGCACGAGGATCGCTTGCAATTGATCCCCTGGCTGAACCTGTAGCGCTGCGGTGATCAGCGGGTTACAGAAATTAATATTGCCCTGGGTATCTGTCGATAAAAGACCGACCGAGACATTGCGGGCAATCGTATTTTGGATAGACTGGCCGTGACCCAAGTGCTCAGATAGAGCAATCAGTTGAGAGACTGCTTTCCCAGTCCCTGGAGTCGATATAACCTCTAAGGAGCCGCTGGCAAAGGCGTTGTCCTGGTCATACATGTTGCGATCGCGGCGATAATCTTGCCAGAGGGCCTGCAACAATCGCCGCAACATCCAGTCTTCCTGGAGGCGCTGCCCCGTGATCGTGGTCAACCCGGTCAAGCCAAAAACCACCATCACGGGAGCTAAGGGCAATAGATAATGCTGGGAAAAAACCAGCAGCCCGACGGTCCATAGGGCCGCTAATCCACCCCCAAAAACCAACATCTGCTCATAGTTGGAGCGACCCATCAAGACAAAACTCAGACCGGGACCTGCCAGCATAATCAACAGCCACCCCCCCGGCACATGCACAGGGTAAAGAGAGCGATCGTGCAGTTGGTTATCGATCACCGCCGCATGGAGGTGGAGGCCGCTAGCAGGCGGATTTTGATTGAACGGGGTCAACAAATCATCCAAACCTGAAGCAGTCGCTCCAATCAGAACAATCTTGTCCTCAAACTGGGATGGAGAAATGTCGCCTGCCACCACATCCGCAAAAGCATACTGGGTCAGCCCTTGAATCGGCCCTGGCCAATTCACCCAAAGTTCAGTGCCATAGTCTTGCGCTTGCTCAGATGGATCCATCTGAGCAAGCCGTGCCACCGCAGACAGCCCGCGGGCCAGTTGCCCTGCACTGGCCGATCTGACAGTCCGGACTAAACCATCGTCATCAACGGCTTGATTAATGTGTCCCGTCGCAGCTACAGCGCCATCTAAAGGAGGCACCACCGTGAGGATCTGCCCTTCTTGACCGTAGGATTCTGCCAGAATCACATTGCCTTGGGTCGCGATCTCCTGGGCAAAAATTTCATCGTCGGCAGAGGATTCGGTGAATAAAATATTGAACACAATCACCTGAGGAGGAGCCTCAGAAAGACGATCGAGTAACTCACTGTAAAGACGGCGTGGCCAAGGGAAACGCCCCAATTGAGCCAGACTGGCATCATCAATGGTGATCAGCACGATGTCACTGTGCCAATCAAGGGTCCCTCGCCCCTGAAATAGCGACCGATAAAGAGCTTGATCTAAGCCTTCAAGTTTGCCCCAAGCGGTTAATCCCAACGTGGCGATCGCCGCAACTATCCCTGGCAACAAGCGCCATAAGCCTCCCTTAGAAAAGCGCAATATCATAGTCCGCTCGTTCGTTGAGGGGAGAAAGAACAGTCACCTCCACGCGGGTACCGCGAACTGCAGAGACCTCATATACAAACTCCCTCCAATAGTTCAACTGCTGCTGCTCACCATTCACATAAACGCGATTGACTAAATCCACTTGGCCAATCAACAATGCCCAGCGACGGGAACCATTGGTGCGATAGTCAATGCGGTAATCGATTGTGGGAGGGGACTGCACAAGCGGTTCTAAGGGCGGTTCTCCGGGGCGAATTGTGGTTTGATATCCAGCAGGCACAAGGACCTGACGGCTTTGGGCCTCCACTGCCACTGCCCCCTCGCGGGTGACAATGCCAGTGAATCCATCAGATTGAACGGTGACCCCAAATTCGGTGCCACGCACCCCACTCACCCCAGCCGGGGTTTCAATTTCTAGTTCAGATCCACGGTGAGTAAACCGGCGTAAATTTACATGGACTTGCCCCCGAGGTACGTAGAGGTGGGTAATGTGTCCATTGTCACTGGCATAATCTAAGCGTTGCACCCTGATCTCAGTATCTTGAAGCAGTTGAATGGTACCAATGCCGGTATCAACCAGCAGGGTACCGGTAGAGCCACTACCCGTACGTAAGCCGTCATTGACAACCGTGAGGAGATCGCCCGTTTGCGCCCGTCGCGTTCCTTGTCGATTCAGGTACCAAACCTCTCCACCCAAAGACTGAACCGAGAGCCAACGGTTAACCTGCACTGAAATGGAGCGCTGAGCAGGGACCGAAGCCACCCATAGGGAGATGACCAATGTGCTCGCGAGGGCGATCACAAGACCGAACCTGCAACGTTGGAAAACGAAAAAGCGAGACATCAAAACAAGCTTGCCAGGGTAGATGGTTTGTTATCGACAGAATTCATGCGATACAAGCCTCAAGGGGGCAGTGAGACTAGCAGCAATGCATCTCAGGGCTAGGAAAAAAGTATCCATATATACTTTAATTAGCCCACAAACTGCTAGCAGCCTCACATTGCCCATTCAAGTTTGCAGGCGACTCGCTTCTCAGCCCAAGCCAGCGTTTCAAAAAGAGATGAACAGCACCACGCCCTTAAACAGCAAGATCGACCTCCGAAAACCAGTAGATGCCAGTTGCCCTTAAGCGGCTCTGTCGCATTCTATGAAACCCCCTTCCTCACAGTAAGCATTTATGCTGGTCCGATACAATAGCGGCCACTAAGATCTGAGCCTTAAACGGAATCAATCCATGGTGATCAACACGCTGACGGTAACTGGCCTGCGTCTTCTCGCTCTGGGCCTATGGGGCGGGGCGATCGCCTGTGCTACGCCAAACCCACCACCTGCTCCGATTACAAGCAACCCTGTACCAGACCAGACCTTGGTTCCCCCGCCAGGTCCCCCACCCCCCCCTGCAGATGCCTTCCTGGCCTTGCTAACCCCAGACCACATGGCTCAGCTCAAAACGTTGGGGGTTCCGGTGATTATTCCGACTGCGATTCCAGAGGGGTTTAGCGTCGCCCAGATCAGCCTAGCGGGCAGCAATGATCGTGATCAGGGCTATAGCATTTGGTATCAAGACCCCGAGAACCGCTGCTTTGTGGTGGAGTACACCGCTGGAGGTGTGGGTGGAACCCCTGAGACGGAATCTCGCCTGCCTTTGCAGCCGCCCCTTTTCCCAACCCTAGACTACGGCCTCAACTATGGTTCCTTTGTAGACCCGGATCTGCGATCGCAATTCCCCGAACCAGAACTCATGTCCGACTGGTTGGAATATGAAGGCGGCTTTTACCGTCTCGCCGGAGCCGCCTACATCAACGATCGTCAATCCCCTGAGCCCCCCTGCCAAGACATCACCCCAGAAGAAGCAGTCACCCTCATCGAATCTTTCACCGAAGCCACAGATGAAATCACAGGTGATGGTTGAGCGGGTGGCCGCACGCTAATTGCGATGGTTATTGTCATAGCGGATGCGTGCCCCAGCCCATAGCAGTTTGCTCCTGAGGGTGCGGTAGTAAGAATAGTTTTGATTGAGCAGAATGAAATGGGCCAGACAATCAGCCATGGAAATATCCACCCGCTGGCCTGGCCAAATCGATGTGGCCAACACCCCATCCATCCAGAGCTTAGTGGCATGATCCGGATCGGCTAAGGGCCAGACGCTGACCACGCTGCCCGCCGGGAGCACAATCGGACGACTGGAGAGGCTTAGAGGACAAATCGGGGTCACCACGATTGCCTGCATGCCGGGATGCACAATCGGGCCATTGGCCGCAACGGTATAGCCGGTTGAGCCCGTTGGGGTGCTGACGAGTAAGCCATCTCCCTGATATTGGTCTACGACTTCGCCATCGATTTCCATCTCCAAAACCGAGGTGATCATCCGATCAGGGGACGCAGGCTTGACGCACATTTCATTCAAGGCCACGTAGCGATCACTCACAGGTTCGCAATCTTGGGAGTCACGGGGGCCTTCAAAAACCTCGGCTCTCAGCATCATTCGCCGCTGCACCGCAAAGCGATCGCCCTGCAACCGCACCCAAATTTGCTCAAAGTCTAGGTCTTCGGGCGACTCAGAGAGAAAGCCCAGATGGCCGCCAATGTTAATCGCCAAAATTGGGATATTTTCAAAGGCGAGATTGCGGGCTGCAGCCAGTGCGGTGCCATCTCCCCCCAACACCAGAGCCAAATCAATTTTCTCGGCGGTGGAAGCTAGAAAAACAGGGTAGGGATTGTCCTTAGGGCCGCTGGGACCCAGCAGCACTTTACAGCCCAGGGCTTCGAGTTGACGGGCACAGGCTTCAGCCTGACGTTTGCTGAGTCGGTTTCCGGCTTTGTGGGCAATGATGACTTGCTTGAGCTGCACAATATTGGGCCTAACCGCAGATGCCCTTAGTTTTAGCGTGTAATTGACTGGGCTACACCAGGGTGACAAGCGACGACCAGCTTGACCGACCAGATACAATTGATCTACCTGTATTCAGGCCGTCTTGTCCATGCCGCCAGTATCGTAGCGCTATGGCCTATGAACCCCTACATCATAAATACCGCCCCCAAACCTTTACCGAACTGGTAGGGCAAGACGCGATCGCCACAACCCTCACCCATGCCCTAGAGCAACGCCGCATTGCCCCCGCCTACTTGTTTTGTGGCCCGCGTGGTACCGGCAAAACGTCAAGCGCCCGCATCCTGGCCAAATCCCTCAACTGCCTCAGCGCCCCGGCACCCACCGCCCAACCCTGCGGCACCTGTGATATCTGCCAAGGCATTAACAGCGGAGCCGTTTTAGACATTGTCGAAATTGACGCCGCCAGTAATACCGGCGTTGACAACATTCGTGAGCTAATTGAGCGGGCTCAATTTGCCCCTGTGCAATGTCGCTACAAGGTATATGTGATCGATGAGTGTCACATGCTCAGCACCGCCGCCTTCAATGCCCTGCTCAAAACCCTAGAAGAACCGCCGGAACAGGTGATTTTTGTGCTGGCAACCACTGATCCTCAGCGGGTGCTGCCCACGATTATTTCTCGCTGTCAACGGTTTGACTTTCGTCGCATTCCCCTTGAGGCGATGGTTTCTCACCTACAGACCATTGTTGAAAAAGAAGCGATCGCCATTAACGCTGATGCCGTGCGGCTCGTGGCCCAGGTCGCCCAAGGCGGCTTGCGAGATGCGGAGAGTCTGCTCGACCAGTTGAGTTTGCTAGTGCCGCCGGTGACGGTCGAAAAAGTGTGGGATTTGGTGGGGGCGGTGCCCGAACAGGACTTGTTGGCCCTCGTGGCGGCGATCGCCGCCAATGACAGCGTCACCGTGCTCGACCAGGCCCGCACCCTGATGGATCGAGGCCGCGAACCGTTGATTGTGCTACAAAACTTGGCCGGATTTTACCGGGACTTGCTGATCGCCAAAACTGCTGGGAGCCGCAGCGACTTAGTAGCCGTCACGTCTAACACCTGGACTGAAATGGAGCGCTTCAGCCAGTCCGTCGATCTGAGCACATTGCTTAGCGGCCAAACCCGCTTACGGGAGGCAGAGGTACAAATCAAAAACACGACCCAGCCGCGATTATGGCTAGAGGTGACGCTGTTGGGGCTACTCCCTGCCGCGATTTCTACTGCCTTCCCAGTTGCCCCAACTACTCCTAAAATTTCCGCTCCAGCCCCAAGACCCGCTGCCCCAGTCGCTCCCCTGACGCCTGCTGCGTCAGCTCCAGCACCGGTCGCACCGCCCGTTAGCGCACCGGTCCGTCAGCCCAAGGCTCCCTTAACGGCCTCAGCTCCCGTTGCGAGGGAGTCTGGTGCCCCCGACTTAGTACCCCCTGCCGCCCCGCCAGCCCCTGCCGCTGCACCGGAGGCTGAGCCCGTCCCTACGACCCCCGCCGCTGATCTCAGCCCAGTGTGGGCGCAAGTGGTAGCGCAATTGCAGCCGCTTGGCACCCGCGCCCTGATGCAGCAGCAGGGCCATCTACTCAGTTTTGAGGGCCAGAGCGCCCGCATCGGCATCCGCTCAAAGCCTTTATTCAAGATGGCCCAGGGGCGAATCACCAATATTGAAGCCGCCTTTGAGCAGGTGTATCAGCATCCCGTCAAGGTTTCTATCGAAGTGGCCGAAGCCCCTGCCGCGCCACCCATTTCAACCCCTGCCGCATCTGCTCCAGGGCCTGCGCCACAGACAATTCCACAACCTGCTCCACGGCCCCAATCGCCTGCTGCGTCTACCCCCGTGCCTGCTGCACCAACCCCAGACCCAGCGCCACCCGACTGGACCCAAGAAACTGATTTAGACCGGGCGGTCAAGAGCTTTGCAGAATTTTTCAATGGTCAAATCGTTGACCTAGACGAAGACGACCCCAGCGGTGACGAGAACGGTGAGGGTAAAGCCACGGGTAACAGCAGCTCGAATGAGGGACGTGACAAGCTCAAGGATGTACCTTTTTAACGAAAGCCCCCCCGCCTAAAGGTTGCCGCCTCGATTCCGCCCCTGCTGCTTGGCTTGATACATGGCTTGATCGACCCGTTTCAGCACTGAATCGATAGTGTCATTGGCACCCAGTCGCGTCACGCCAAAAGAGGCGGTGACCTGACCAACGGGTTCAATGGCTTCGGTGGCAATGGCAATTCTGAGTTCTTCTGCAATAGCGTTGAGGACGCGATGGTCCCAAGGGACCGGTCTTTGACCATCGCCCACCCCAGGGATCACGACCAGAAATTCCTCCCCTCCCCAGCGGGCAAAGCGGTCATCCTGGCGCAGTACTCTACTACACCGCTGGGTGACCCGCTGAAGCACCCTATCACCCATGTCGTGGCCATAGCGATCGTTCACGGTTTTGAAATGATCAATATCGAATAGGATCACCCCCAGCCTGGTGTTGGGAGATAAAAATAAGGCTGTAAAAAAAGACTCCATACCCCGTCGGTTGTAGAGCTGTGTGAGGGGATCGCGCTCTGCTAAAGCCTGCATCTGAGCGCGCTCACTGCGAAGAGATGTGACGGTTTGCTCGACGCCGCTATGAAAAGGAATCAGCGCTGACAATATGGCCGTTACCGGACCTAAGGTGATCGTTAAGTCTAAACCTCTGGGGGTAAATAACTCCTCATGATGGCAAGCCAAATAAATCAGGATCGGCAGTGCAATGAGTAACCAGGTTGCGATCGCTGCAATCAAAATTTGACGATTACGGGCAAACACAAACATGCCCATGATCATGCCTAGCGGCATTGCGCTCATGGGCGGCAAGGTATCAATCAGCTGAATATCCCGGCTGAACGCAGCTTGAAGGGTAAAGTACCAAACTCCAAACAGCAGACTACCCAACCCGCCTAAGACCCCTGTCCACAAAACCATGTTCAATTTCTGGGGTTGTCGGTACAGCACAATCAGCAAGATCAGGTAAAAAATCCCGTTAACTACCGGCATCACCCCACTCAGGACATGGGGTTCCGGTTCCAGTCGGTGGAGAACAGTCAAGAGTCCACAACCGAGAGTAATGACAGCGAGGAGTGATAACGCTGCGATGCGAATGTTTTGATTACGGGAACTAAGGACAGAGGGGCTATCTGAGATCATCCGTCTGTTGCGGGTATAAGAACGTCGGGTACTCTGCAAAAACAATCAGCAATTGCACTCAGCGCTGATCCTATCGCCTTCGTTCGTCAGGGGTGGGCCTGAGGCCGCTGTGCGAAGGGGGGTGCGTGCCCGCAAACATCAGGTTGCAGAATCAACTGGGCTCGACCGAAAATCGTCGCCTGTTTCTATTGTTGTGGCCTCTGCTACAGGTCAAACGCATCTTTGATGCCCTATATCAAACCTTTTTAGCGCTGATTTGGTCAGAGCTGACAGGACGCTCTCAAAGGGCAGGACCGATGCAGTTGGGGGCATTGTTCCTGCTCTTTTGCGGATTATCGCTGGTGATCTTTTATCTGCGCACCTATGAAGCGATCATCTTTTTAGTATTAATCGGAATCTGGGGCGGTGATTACCAGTGGGCACGCTGGCAGTATCACCGCCAACGGACTCAGGTGGCGCTCACGATTCAGCCCGATCACTGCCTCTATCGCCTCTCTACCCCAGATCAAACCGATCATAATCGCCAGTTTCATCCTGACCAGCTCCTGCAGGTTTGGATTGCCCGCACCGGCATTCGCGGCGGAGCATTTCAGTCAGTGGTGGATGAACGCTGGCAGGTGACGCTTTATCTGCGCGATCGCACCCAACTGCGCATGTATGAAGAAGCCAACCCTCGGGTGGCACTGAGGCGAGCCCAAACCATTGCTGCGGCTTTACCAGGAACGCCAGTGAAATTTGTCGGGAGTATTGGCAGTGGCCCCTACGCGATGCTTTTGCCCCAATTTCAACTCGCAGAGCGTTACCACCGTCGCGCTGTATCTACCATCAAAGCCCAACCCACTGCCCAAGGGTGGCAACTGCGCACCCAATGGTCCCACGCCAGTTTTAAGCTCGTGCTCAGGCGTTTGTTAGGGTCGGTTGGCTTTTTGATTTTTGTGCTGTTGATGACAGAGTTTATGGAAAACTTTGGGGCGTTACTCCATGGCTCCGTTCAGGTCTATGCTGACCATGAAGCCACCCGTTTGATGTTGGTCGGGGCCATCCAACAATTAGATCTGACGCCAGATTGGCCTGATTTAGCTGAGGCCGCGATCGCCCTTGGGGTAGTGCTGATGCAATTAGCCAGACTCTTTCAAAACCAGCGGCTGATGGTGACTGACGAGCAAGTCATCTATCACCAGGGTACAGGGCAAGCGACACGACTATCGCGCTCACCCTTAGCCCCCCCTCTGATGATTCCAGGCCCGTTCCCAATGCTACTGCTGTTGGACGAGACCCAGGGCATTGCCTTTAGTGGTCTTGACTCTGATGAATGGTTGTATGGGGCTTGGACCCGTTTGCAGTCAGGGCTAGCGCTTCAGGTAAGTGAATAGCAATATTATGAAACTGGGAGCGGAAATGATTGCCCAGTAAGGCTTTTACCCGGTGTTGATGACTTACCCTAGCCCAGCTCGAACGTCGTCACTCCAAAAATGCGATTGAGGGGCAACGCAGGTGGGGCTTGCATATACATGCGAGCTGTTTCAAAACACTGAGTGAGCTTGTAGCGGTTGGCTAGGGCGATGGCTGCGTCATTGACCTCAGGCACATCCAGGTAAAACTTTTGCCCTAGCGTTACCTGGTCTGTTAGCGCTTGAAATAGCATGTCTGCCAACTCGGGTGTATTAGCAAATAGAGGGCCGATTTTATAGCCGCTGCGGCAGGGGCGGATCGTACCGTAGCCCACCAGACTGCCACGCTCCATAATCCCAAAACTTTTGCTGTCGGGCTGGGTCAGCCAACATTTGAGAAATCGACTGCGATGGGCGGGGAAGAAAGCGAGATCATAGTCGAGCACAACATCAATTGGCACCGAAGCTAAGGGCACAACTGCCGCTGCCAGGTTTAATCCTCCTGAGTGGGTACGACTGCCCTCAAAGCGAATATTGCGGTAAGCCAGTTGGAAGCCTGATTGCAGATAGTTCTCTTGTTGGGCAACGACCCCATCCAAACCAATATTGCAGCCCTGGAGGTAGTCAAGCCCTGCCTGCCAGAGTTGAAAGCCATAGCCCTGGCCCCGGAACTCGGGCTTCACGATGTAGAAACCGAGAAATCCAAAGGTGTCATCATATTTGACGACAGAAATTGAGGCGATCGCCTCATCGCCCAAAACCCCCATCAAAAATCCATTTGGGTCAGCTGCGTAAAAGCAATCTCCGTCATGTAATCCCGGATTCCAACCCTCGGCAGCAGCCCAGTCGATGGCTAGATCCAAGTCTTGGCGATCCATGGTTTTGATCCGATAGGTCGATGAAGCCATGGGCGTTTAGGAATTGAGTGGCACAGGAATTTAGGGGACAGGGACAGTCTCTAATAGATCCGCGACTAAGGTAGCAGCACGGTGCCCCCCTGCGGGAATGAGGCGATGGGCAAGGACATGGGGGGCCAGCACTTTGATGTCGTCCGGCAGAACATAGTCGCGATCGCTCAAAAAGGCCCACGCTTGCGCCGCTTTCTGAAACGCTACCGTGCCCCGTGGGCTCACCCCTAAGGCAATATCTGGATGCTGACGGGTAGCTCTGACCAGCGCTAGTAAATATTGCTGTACAGAAGCTTCGACCCGAACGGCGGTACATTTCTGCTGGATCGCCGCCACTTCCTCAGGGGTAATACAGGCTTGGAGTTCTTGAGTCTTTGACGGGGCTGAGAAGCGGGTCAGCATCTCCAGTTCTTCCGCCTCGTTGGGATACCCCAAGCTAAAAGACAGGGCAATGCGGTCCATCTGGGCTTCTGGCAGCGGGAAAGTGCCCTGATATTCCACCGGATTTTGAGTGGCAATTGTAAAAAATGGGTGCGGTACAGGGCGCGATACCCCATCTAAGGTGACCTGATGCTCTTCCATCACTTCTAGCAAAGCGGATTGGGTCCGGGGTGTGGCCCGATTAATTTCGTCTGCCAGCAGAATATGGGTAAACACCGGTCCCGCCATGAACTGGAACTCCCCTGATTTGGGATTCCAAATATTGGTGCCGGTAATATCTGCGGGCAGGAGGTCAGGCGTGCATTGGATCCGCTGAAATTTGCCATCAATGCAGCGCGCCAGGGACTTAGCTAACAGGGTTTTACCCACCCCCGGCACATCTTCCAAGAGGGCATGTCCGCCCGAAAATAAAGCCACCAGCACCAAGCGGATGGCCTCATCTTTGCCGACGATGGCTTTATTCAAGTTTTGAATCAGTGCCGCAACGCGATCGCCCATGGCCGCTCCCTAGATTTCGTTAGGCTCATCATGCCTTGACAATAGGTCGATTGCCCACCGTCATCATGGCAGCAGCCTGCTCACAGTCCCGCTTAATTTGGGCTTTTAGCTGATCAAGCGAATCAAATCGCTGTTCTGGGCGCAAAAAATCCACTAGGGCAATCGTGAGTGTGTGTCCGTAGAGGTTGCCTTGCCAATCCAGCACATGGATCTCTAAAGTTTGGCCTTGACCGGCAATGGTTGGCCGATTGCCCAAATTCATGACGCCCGGTATCGCGAGATCAGGCGCAAGATCAGGCATCCCATAGACCTGTACGGCATAGACCCCGTTCCCTGGCAGAAATTTATCAGGTGCAAGCCG
Source organism: Leptolyngbyaceae cyanobacterium (assembly GCA_050043365.1). Taxonomy (GTDB): domain Bacteria; phylum Cyanobacteriota; class Cyanobacteriia; order Phormidesmidales; family Phormidesmidaceae; genus PCC-6406. The sequence continues at coordinate 21,968 of JBHJIP010000147.1, read as the reverse complement.
CAAGTTTGCCGTCGGGAAGCCCAATTGCCGACCCAGTTGCTGTCCTTTCACCACCCGCCCGGTAATGTGATAGGGGCGTCCCATCAGCGTTTTTACCTCAGAGAGGTTTCCTGCGGTCAGGGCCTGACGGATGCGAGAACTGCTGATGCGGCGGTCTGACATAGCGCCTGCCACTGGGTTACCCTCACTTTGGCTGAGATCCAGTACAGATACCGTCGCCCCATGGGTAGCGGCCAGACGGGTGAGATCATCCACGGTCCCGGCTCGTCGGTGGCCAAACTGAAAGTTAGCACCCACGCTGATATGTTGGGCGTTAAGACGTTCAATCAAGACTTTTTCGACAAAAGCTTTGGGACTCAGCGCCGCCAATTCCTGACTAAAGGGCAACAGCACGAGCTGTTTTACCCCGAGGACTCGTAACAATGCTGCTTTTTCTTCCAGAGGGGTGAGCCAAGGTTGGGGTTTGCCTGAAAAAAATTCCCGAGGATGGGGGTAAAACGTGACGACGGTTGGATATAAATCTGACGCGGACGGTATTTTGGGGAGGGACGCCAACCCTGCACAGTCATCAAATAAGAGAGCACAGCGATCGCTATAGCCCCGCACATTGAGCACAGCCCCATTCAGGCCAATATCTCCGACCCGCAGTGGATCTTGTTCTGGCAATGCGGCTGTAATCGCTCGAATGACTTGCTGATGGCCACGATGAACACCATCAAAATTGCCCAGCGCCACAACAGTGGGCGTCTGCACCAGCGATAGGGAAGAAGTCACCCACACAACGATAGGTTTAATGAAATAAGAATTTAAATCTGAAGCTCACCTGTCCCTGAAACGTGAGGTGATGAGGCTTGACCACAGTGGGGTTAAGCATAGACCGCAGGCTGGTTGGCCTCCATTAGATCGATAACCATGCCCTCTTGGGCAACGACACTCTCAGGAAAAACCTCGGCTGTATCGCTTGCGATCTCATCCATGAAGGTATCGTCATGGAGCGGATCATGGTGGAAGATCACCAGTTGCTTAACATTAGCAGCCTTGGCAACCTTAACAGCCTCCTGCCACGTGGAATGTCCCCAGCCTTTCTTGCTGGTTTTGGGATGATCGTACTCCTCATCGGTATAGGTAGCGTCGTAGATGATCACATCCGCATCTCGACATAGCCAAAGGACATTTTCATCCAGCCGATTGGGATAATGCTCAGTATCGGTAATGTAAGCTGCCGCATGCCCCCCCCAACTCACCCGATACCCCACTGATTCACCGGGATGGTTGAGCAACGCATTTTCCACCGTGATGTCTTGAATCTTGACGGTTTCTCCAACCTCCAGATCGCAGAACTTTAGATCAGCCCCCATAATCTGCAACGGCACCGGGAAATTGGGGTGCAGCATCTGGTCATTGAGGCGCTGCTCAATAGTGGAACCATTCGGAGCAACGGCACCGTAGATGTTAAATCTATTGCCTGGTACAAACGCAGGCACAAAGAAGGGAAAGCCCTGAATATGATCCCAATGGGAATGTGTAAAAAACATGCTGGCTTCCAGAGGCATCTCTGAAAGTACCTTGGAGCCCAATACTCGCAGCCCAGTCCCTCCATCGAAAATCAGTAGGTGGCCACCGACTCGCATTTCAACACAGGAGGTATTGCCGCCGTATCGCACTGTCCCAGGCCCAGGGCAGGCAATGCTACCCCTTACGCCCCAGAAGCGAATCAGAAACTGGTTCTGTGTGTCAGACATGGGTGTGTTGCATCGAAATTAGCAGGTTGCGGTGGAAGAGACCCCACTGTCCTTGGATAGTATCTTTCATGGTATTAAAAAAATCCAGGGATCGCCCGTCTGAAGTATTGCCCCAGGATAAATCTCGGGCTGAGTCGCCGTGGCGAATCTTTACAAAGTCTCTTACATCACAGTCAGTCATGGGGCTCGGGTCTTTCTAAGATTTCGCTGTGGACTGCACGGAATCAGGACGAACTGCTCAAAGAACCTGCATCTTCCTGCCATTTCTGTAGGGCAATCAGCCCTAGAGACGAAGTCAGGTTGTATTGCAGAGGCGTAACCGTAATCCAGTGTTCCCGAATTGCCCGTACATCCGTAGGAATATCGTGAAGACCTTGAAAATGGGGCAACTGCTGTAAATACTGAGCCAACGCTTGATACCCGTCCGGAATATCTTCGATTTCCTCTAAGACCTCTCCAGCCAGCCAATAATAGGTTTTTCCCCTGGGGTCAACTCGCTTCTCAAACATGTCGAAGTAGCGACGGATCCCTTGCCGTGCCAAGACAACCCCCTTGATGTCCTCCTGGGCCACAGGTGGAACATTGATATTTAACAGCATCGGTATGGGCAACGGATGGCGCGTTAGCGTTGCTAGAAGCGATCGCGCAAACTCTGCAGCAGGATGAAAATTTTTGTGGGCAAAGCTGGTGAGGCTAAAGGCGATAGAAGGGATGCCTTCAATAACACCCTCCATAGCTGCCGAAACGGTCCCAGAGTAAAGCACGTCAGTGCCCAAATTTGCCCCCTGATTAATGCCAGCGAGGACCATATCAGGGGGAGCCGCTAAAAGCGCCCCCAAGGCGAGCTTGACGCAATCGGCGGGCGTGCCCGAGCAGGCCCAAGCTTTGACCTGAGGCGCAAATATACCCTCGATCGCTTCGGCGCGAATCGGATCATGTAGCGTCAGGCCATGGCCGGTGGCCGATCGCTCCTGATCAGGACAAACCACCGTAACTTGATGCCCTGCATCCGCCAAAGTGTTGGCTAAGACCTGGATGCCACTGGCAAAAATCCCATCATCATTACTAATCAAAAGTCGCATTAGAGATAGTGCTGAGGCTGATAGCCACGACGATAGCGGTTCAAGCACCCATCGGTACTACAAGATAGCGATTAACATAGAGATCCCGAGCATGACGGGGTTGCTTCCCCTACCCCATAGTGAGACGATCACCCTGGCCGGGCTGGGACGACCGCTAGAATTAAACGCTGACATGGCAACGACATCATCACAAAGTAGCTTAGAAGCTGAGCTAAATGTCCTGGGTAATCGCGCTGAGACTGAGATTGCCCAAACGGCAACCCTAGAGGACTTAGAGCAACTGCGGGTGGCTTACCTGGGCAAAAAGGGCCAAATCTCTAAAGTCTTGGGCGGCATGGGCAAGTTATCTGCCGAGGAACGTCCGCGCCTGGGTGCCCTGGCAAATACCGTTAAAACGGCGGTTCAAAGCCAGCTTGAGAATCGCAAGGCCTCCTTACAGACCGCAGCAATTGAGGCCCAACTGGCTGCAGAAACCTTAGATGTGACCATGCCGGGAGTCTATCGCCCTCAAGGCCGGGTTCATCCCATCAACAGCATTATTGATCAGCTCACCGAGATTTTTGTCGGTTTAGGCTATACCGTCGCCAGCGGCCCCGAAATTGAGAGTGACTACTACAACTTCGAGGCGCTCAACTTCTTGCCCGATCACCCCGCTCGGGACATGCAGGATACCCTCTATTTACCGAATGGAGACCTGCTGCGCACCCATACCTCCAACACCCAAATCCGCTACATGCAGGACCATGAACCTCCTGTACGGGTTCTGGCGACCGGTCGCTGCTATCGGCGCGATACGGTCGACGCCACCCATGCAGCCGTGTTTCACCAAATTGAGTTTTTTGCCGTTGATAAGGGCATTACCTTTACTGATTTGCGAGGCACGATTCGGGCCTTAATTGATGCGCTGTTCGGCGAGATCCCGATCCGGTTTCGCCCAAGCTTCTTTCCCTTCACTGAGCCGTCGGCAGAGGTGGATGTGGAATGGAAAGGGCGCTGGCTAGAGGTGCTGGGCTGCGGCATGATCGACCCCAATGTCATGAAGGCCGTCGGTTACGACCCAGAGGTCTACACCGGCTTTGCGGCTGGCCTGGGGGTTGAGCGTTTGGCCATGGTCCAACACGAAATTGATGACATTCGCCGCCTCTACAGCAGCGACTTGCGCTTTCTCCAGCAGTTTTAAACAACCGACATGGCCCATCGGTTAGGGTTGTGGGTGCAATTGCTTGGATTGTTCGGATCTGACTATGGTGCGCCCATTCCGTTTTGCCATCATCAGTGACCTCCACGTCACCCTGCCCCACACCCAATACGCTTATCCCAGCCAGTTTCACTTCGTAGAAGCCAGCATCCCAGCCCTAGAGCAGGTGCTGGACGCCCTAGCAGCAGAACCCTTAGATTTTGTACTCCTCCCTGGGGATCTGACCCAGCATGGGGAACGAGAGAATCACCAGTGGCTGACCCAGCGTCTGAGCCAGTTGCCGTTTCCGGTGTACGTGGTGCCTGGCAACCATGACGTGATTACGGCCCATGGCGATGAGAAAACCGTCAGCCTGTCAGAGTTTACCGATCGCTATTGCGCCTTTGGTTATGGTCAGCAGGACCAGCCCTACTACCATCAGGAGCTGGTGCCAGGGGTGCATTTGGTTGGCCTGAATTCCATTGCCTTTGATGAGCAGGGGCAGCAGTTGCCGACGGGCTATATCGACATGGCTCAGCTGCAGTGGCTGACAGAGACACTCCAGACTTTGCGAGGGGAATGGGTGATGGCCATGGTGCTTCACAATGTGTTGGAGCTTATGAGGGGACTGACGACGCACCCGATGGGGCAGCGTTACATCATTCAAAATCGCCAGGTATTGATCGATTGCTTGCAAGCCCACTCAGTGCGGTTGGTGTTGACTGGCCATTTGCACGTGCAGGATGTAATGGAATCGGGCGACCTCTGGGCGGTGACAACGGGCTCTTTGGTTAGCTATCCCCATCCTTACCGGCGGGTGTCGGTGACTCCCCATCACAGAGGCGACCTGCAGGTACAGATCACCACAGAGCGGGTGCAGACGCTGCCCGATTGGCCTGATTTACAGACGGTATCTCGCCAACGTATGGGCGATCGCTCCGGCCCCTTTATGAGTCGTTTCTTGAGCTGTGCCCCGTTGAACCTACCGCCGCATCAGGCTGCTGAGTTAGCTCCAATGATCAGTGACTTTTGGGCTGCGGTGGCCTCAGGAGATAGCGCGATTGACTATCCAAGCTTGCCAGAGCCCGTGCGGCGTTATCTGCATAGGTTTGGGGCAATGGATAGCCAGGGGAATTATCGCACCATTGACAATCAGGCTGAGCTAACCCTGAAAGCACCATAGCCCCAGCATTACCGCGCCCTTTTCTGTAGTATTACTAGGAGCTATAAACCCTCAGCACAAGCATTTTCAGCTTGATTGACACAGCTCTTAGAAAAAGACATCAGCCTTGAGGCGACCCGTGTTCTTCAGCCAGTTCTGAGCCTCAATATAGTTATTGGGGGCAATGTTGATCGCCTCGATCCAATATTTAGCGGCTTCGTCAAAAAACTCATTCGCCCCTTCTAGATCACCCGAAGCCTCAATTTTTTCTCCTTTGTAGTGATAAATCACTGCAATATTATTCAGGGCCTGACACAAGCGCGGGTTCAGCTCTAGGGCTTGCTGATAGTAATCGAGGGCTTGCTCATGCTCACCGTTGCTGGCATGGATCAGGCCAATGTTATAGAGAATAAAGCTGCGATCGTAGGGGTCTTCCTCTAGGGTGAGAGCCTCTTGGTAGTTATCCATCGCCTCGGCATATTCCCCATCGGCCTGGGCCGACATGCCGTCACGGTAGTAGGCAAAAGCTTGTTTTTCGTTGTGCTTGGCAGGCATCATCTTTAAAATCATGTCCGCCATTACCGTAAAGGTCTTATCGATAAAGTTATCGTTGCGTTGGCTTCTGGGCATGGTTAGGCACAATAAAGATGGTTTTGATTACCCCCTACTTTAGCGTTATCGGGTCGCGGTTGAGATGCGCTGCCCTAGCAGGAGGGACAGGAGTCCATCGATATCAATTGCTCTTGCAGAAAAGTCACCAATTCTTGCAGGGTGTCAAATTCGGCTTCATCAAAATCTTCACTCAGATCGATCTGAAAGGCTTCGAGAAAGTCCTCACAAAACTGATTAGGCCAGTCAAACCAGCACACCAAGGGCAAATGTAGGTCTTCAATCAGGCGATCGCTGGGCCTCAGACACCCCACCTCTAACCCTGAGTGACGGCCCAATTCCTCAAACAGAAATTTGCCGAGGGCAGGCAGCATGGGTCTACCAAGGGATTGTTGAAACGTGTCCGTCCACGCTTCGACAGTGAGTGCAGGCCGTGTTTGTTTGAGGCGACGGTTGACCTGACGGCGAATCGTGGCATCGGGGCTCAGATCGGCATAGGTCTGCAAGCTTTGGACAAAATTGGTAAATGCTTGCCACATAAGATTTCCAAGCTGGCTAGACCCTCGGCTTCAGTGTGCCCATTGAGCCGAAACACATTTGCTAATCGGGATGGATTCCGTAATGTTGCTAGGGTCAGACGCTGGTGGGGATCGCTCAGGTCTGTGATGATCATGCGAAAAACCCGGCCTCAGCAGTGCTGAAACCGGGACTGTAATTTGTCTCCTCAGATCATTCTGAAGGTTGACCCTAAGCCATCAGGCCATAACCGTTCAGAATCGCTGCGGTCGACGACGGCAGCAGCGGCAGATCAGTTATCGGTCTGATCAGTCGTTGCGAGAATGCGATCGCGCAACTTATCGGGCACCTGCTGCAGGTGGTCATAGTGCCAGTGAAAGAAACCCACGCCCATGGTGTGAGAGCGCAGCTCCAAAATCATGGTCTGCACCTCTGACTCGGGGATGTCTGCAGACACCACATCCCAGCCGGTCCATTTAGGCTTGGCTTCGTACCCCAGAATCTGACCGCGCCGACCACTAATCATCTTCAGCACATTGGCGGTAAAGCTGTTGGGCACGGAGATATCAACTCGATCCACCGGCTCTAATAGCGCTGGCTCACAACCGGGCATCCCTTCCTGCATGGCAATCCGGGCCGCTTGCTTAAAGGCTTGATCAGAGCTATCCACCGAATGGTAGGAACCATGGGTGAGGGTCACAGCCACATCCACCACCGGGAAACCAAGCGGCCCCTGGGAAAGGTACTCGCGAATGCCGACCTCAACACTGGGGATATATTGCTTGGGCACCACCCCACCGACAATCTTTTCGCCAAAGTTAAAGCCTTCACCGCGCTCCAGTGGGTTGATATCGATATAGATATCGCCAAATTGGCCATGGCCACCGGTTTGGTGCTTATAGCGCCCCCGCACATCAGTACGGGCTTTACGGATAGTTTCTTTGTAGGGCACCCGAGGCTGATGGGTCGCCATTGGCAAGTTGTACTTGCGCCGCAATCGATCCAGGGCGATGTATAAATGCACCTCTCCCTGCCCCCAGAGGATCACCTCATGGGTATCACCATGCTGCTCCCAATAGAGGCTGGGGTCTTCTTCCAATAACTTAGCGAGCGCACCGGTCAGCTTGACTTCATCACTGCGCTTTTCGGGGGTGATCGCCAGCGCATAGACCGGCGCAATCCGCTCAGCGGTGGGCAGTTCCAGCTCAGGCGCATCACCAACCGCTAGGGTTTGGCCGGTTTTAGCGTTCTCCAAGCGGGCGATCGCCACAATCTCTCCGGCACCGGCTCTAGGTAAGCTGGTTTGCTGCTGGCCCATGAGGCGATAGAGACCGCCCATGCGTTCGCCATTGAGAGATTCACCATCTTCGAGTTGGCCCTGCCAAATGCGGACCAATGAGAGCTTGCCCCCCTGGGGTGTGTAGTACGTTTTCAGCACCTGGGCCAGCGGCGCTCGGGTTTTGACCCCAGCCAAGTATCGCTCCGCCGTCACAGACGCATCCGGGGCTTCTTTGACTAGGGCATCTAACAGCGGGCGAACCCCATAGTCTTCGGCAGCAATACCCAGAAAGACAGGCACAATCAGGTCAGCCCTAAGATCTTGGCGCAGATCTTGCAGGATTTCTTCTTGGGGCGGATCAATCTCCTCTAGCAGTTCTTCGAGCAGGTGATCGTCAAAGTCGGCCAACGCCTCCAGCATTTCGGTGCGGGCCGCCTGTTCTTCTGCTTGCAGGGCCTCCGGCATGGGAACTGGATCAGCGGCAGCACCTGAATGGTATTGATAGGCTTGCTCTGTCACCAAATCGATGAATCCGATCAGGTCTGGACCTTGGCGAATGGGGTATTGCTGGGGAATAATCGGGCGACTCGAAACGGTTTTGAGGGCTTCCAACACCTCTAAAAATGGGGCAGTGGCGCGATCCAGCTTATTGATCCAAATTAGGTGCGGAATCTCCCAACTGTCCAAAAACTGGAACAGCGGTGAGAGGGTTAACACCCGATTCGGGTCGGCTTCACAGACGACGACGGCTGCATCAACGCCAATCAGGGCATTGTGGGTTTCTTGCAGTAGTTCGACCGAACCGGGGCAATCGATAAACGTAAAATTAATGCCGCCGTACTCAGTACTGGCGGCATTAATTTCGGCAGACATGGTGCGATCGCGGGCCTCAGGTGAAGCATCCCCAACCGTATTTCTATCGTCTACCCTGCCCTTGCGGGAAACTGCATCGCTCACATAGAGCAGACTCTCTAGAAGAGAGGTTTTGCCACTGGAATAAGGACCAACAATAGCGACATTACGCGGTCCCGAAAGCACTTTCTGGGTCATGAACTTACCCCTTTTTAATCAGGCAAAGCCGACCACCCAATCCTCGTAACGCATAAGGATTATCGTGATCCCAGGTTTTTAAACATCCTGGCTTAACCTCACATTAACGCCGCCATCTAATTGGGATCAGCGGGCTGTTGAAAAAATTCACTAGGCTAAGAACCGTGAATGAACTGTAGCGATCTGTAAAAGGCTTTTGAGTTTTGAGCCCAAGCATTTGGCGGACTCATATTGATTGATATGCCCTGGATAGGAAGTACGGATTGAAAACGGTTGAATGGAGCGCGTAGAGACCTGTCCTTTGCGCCTCCAACCGAAAAGGAATCAGTGTTGACACGGAGCCTTGATCCAAATCACATCGATATGAAGATGGAATCTCATTACGATTTCGTTGTTATCACGGTCAATGTCCGTAATTTCCGGGATGATAAACTTGAGCGCAATTGTAAAGTGCAGTCTGTCTTCAGGAATCAGCACGATGACTCCCAAATCTCCAGCCCAACCCCAACATCAGCCCTACAACTGGCGGTTGCCGAAACCCGAGAGTCAAGCCAAGCTAAAGCCCCTAGATTTTTCCGCCTTAGAGAATTTATTTGGCGATGCCCAAGCCCTCCAAGAACTAGACCGCTCCACAAAGCCCAAGCAGTAATCAAGCCATTCGCCGGTTGCACAACACCACGACGCCATGGCACTCAAGCTAGTCATCGGCAACAAAAACTATTCCTCTTGGTCTCTGCGAGCATGGCTTTTCCTCAAGGAGAGTGGCTTGGTCTTTGAGGAGGTGATGCTGCCGCTCTTTACTGAACAGTGGTATCAAGATATTGCCCGATATACCCCAGCCGGTCGAGTGCCGGTTTTGCTGGATGGTGACCAGGTGATTTGGGATTCCACCGCGATTATGGCCCACCTGCAAGAGCAGTACCCCGAAGCGGTGGGATGGCCCCAGGCTTTATCGGCTCGGGCCTATGCCCGCTCCGTTGCGGCAGAAATGCATTCTGGCTTTTTGGCCATACGAGAAGAGCTCCCGCAAAACATTCGCGCCCGTCAAAACCGCGATCGCTCTGACTTCTCTAGCGCGGCCCAAAAAGAAATTGACCGGGTTGAGACCATCTGGCAGACGGGCTATCAAACCTATGGTGGACCTTGGTTAGGGGGCGAGTTTTCAGTGGCAGATGTAATGTATGCCCCGGTGGCGCTGCGGTTTGTCACCTATGGGATTGCACTCGTACCGGAAGCCCAGCAGTTTGTGAGCGCAGTCCAGGCGTTACCCTCGATCCAAGCTTGGGCTGAAGCGTCGACAACTGAAACCGAGGTATTGCCCTTTATCGATAACCTCAATGCCAACGGTGACTCAGCCGTTACCTTTGCCTAGTAATGGAGGGTTCAAAAAATCATTAATAGCGTTTGCTAGGGTCGCTAAATCTTCTAAGGAGGTATCGCCCTCAGAAGTGAGATGCAGGGTGCGATCGCCCACCAAAAGTGATAAAACCCGCTTTTCAGAGACGATAACGCCCTTCCAATCCCGATATTCTTTCTGTTCTACTTGGGCAGCTTGGATTTGGCTAAGCAGGATGGTTTGCTCATGCTCGACTCGACCTGAAGGGTTGCATTCCTGGATGGTGAGGCAAGAATACGCAAATTGATAGAGCCGATAGCCGGGTGACGGGGTATTAGCAGCGGCGATATTGGAGCCGGTGATGCCGACAATCACGCCGACCATGAGCCAGCCCCAATGGCCAGTAATAACCATCATCACTACGGTGACGATTAGCGTGATGCCAACCCAGGCGCATCCCTCCAATTCTCCCGCTTCAAATTCTTGCCTTAAGACCAAGGCATCGTTGGTTTGTTGGCTAATTTTGAGGCGAGACATGGATGGGTCGAGCGTAGCCAGAATCAGGCAACGGCGTAGGACATCACCTACAGTACAAAACGCTTGCAAAGTGACCCAGAGGCTTTATCAGAACTCAGCACTTGCAGATAGCAAGGCGCAGGATTAAGGGCTAGCAATCTCTGGAAAGGGCCGGTGGCAGGGCTCTCCTATTTTTATGCAACCCTCGAATCACATTTCCGGTACAGTCTTGAGGTGATGTCAACGATTTGTCTGTGACCTTTCAAGCCCGCCCTCGCAAACGCTTTGGCCAACACTGGCTGACCAGTGACAAAATCCTGCAACAAATTGTGGCGGCGGCAGATTTGCACTCGGGCGATCGCCTCTTAGAAATCGGTCCCGGTACTGGGTCACTCACCCAGCGGCTCTTGGCCCAAGGCAATACGGTCGTTGCCGTAGAGGTGGATCGCGATCTCTGCCGTAAGCTGCGGGGTCGGTTTCCCGTGGCGGATAACTTCCTGCTCCTCCAGGGGGATATTCTCGAACTGGATTTATCTAACCTGCTGAGTGATCACGCCGCCTTTCAAAACCCGAATAAGGTAGTGGCCAATATCCCTTACTACATCACCGGACCGATTTTAGAGCGGTTGCTGGGCACCTTTACCCAACCAAATCCAGCCCCCTTCGACAGCATTGTATTGCTGGTGCAGCAGGAGGTGGCCCAGCGGCTCTGTGCCCAGCCAGGGAAGAAGGCGTTTGGTGCATTGACCGTACGGGTGCAGTATTTAGCAGATTGCGAAATGATTTGCACGGTCCCCCCCAAAGCATTTACGCCACCCCCCAAGGTCACGTCGGCGGTGGTGCGCCTCACCCCTCGTCCTTTTGAACATCAGGCCAAAGATGTGCGCGTTTTGGCCCAGACGGTCACCCAGGGCTTTTCGCAAAAGCGCAAGATGCTGCGCAATACCCTGTCGTCGCTGATCGAGCGCGAACAGCTCCTAGCCTATTTTGATGACTTAGCGATCACCCCCAACGTCAGGGCCGAAGACCTCAGCGTCGCAACCTGGGTGGCATTGAGTAATAAGATTCTGAAGGAACAACAATCCTGCTAAATCGCCTCCCTTAGCCTGTCGCCTCTGGGACGATTGGCGGGTGAAGTGGGACCAATCGGTAAGCGGTCAGTGGCAGAGGTTCAGGTATGAATTTGTATAAGTTGAAGGCTGCAGCCAAAATCAACCTCTATCTCGAAATTTTGGGACACCGCCCCGACGGCTTCCATGAGCTGATTATGGTGATGCAAAGCCTGGACCTGGCTGATGTGATTACGGTTCAGGGCCACGTCGGCTCAGGCATCTACCTCCATTGTGATCATCCACAGGTGCCCAAAGATCACACCAACCTGGCTTATCGAGCAGCGGCGCTGATGATTCAGACCTTTCCCCAAGCAGCGGCCCATCACGGGGGCATTGATATCACCATTCAGAAACAGATTCCAATTGGGGCAGGCTTGGCAGGGGGGTCTGCCGATGCTGCCGCCACCCTCGTCGGGGTTGATTTGCTCTGGCAGTTGGGACTCGCTCAGCAGGAACTGCAAGAACTCGGCGCTCAACTGGGGTCCGACATTCCCTTTTGCATTAGCGGCGGCACTGCCCTGGCCACGGGGCGAGGCGAACAATTAGATAACCTCGGCCTCACCCATCTGTATGCAGTGCTGGGCAAATACAACAGCTTGTCCGTCTCTACCCCCTGGGCCTACAAAACCTACCGAGACCACTTTGGCGACACCTACTTAGATTTGGCAACCACGGGTGCCGAGCGCCGCGAAGCCATCCATTCTGGCCCCATTTTGGGGGCGATCGCCCATCAAGACGGCCCGACCATCGGCCAGCTCCTCCACAATGATTTAGAAAAAGTAGTGCTCCCCGCCCACCCCCAAGTCGCTGACCTGAAGACCACCATGGCTGGGGTGGGTGGTTTAGGTACACTCATGTCTGGCTCAGGGCCGACTGTGTTTACCTTGACCTCAACACGGGCAGAAGCGGAAGCGATCGCCCAGCAGGTTCAGGAAAAAATAGCTGATCCGGATTTGGGGATCTGGGTCACTGAGCTGCTGCCGACCGGCATCCAACTAGAATCCACTGGAATTCAAAATTAGAAATTTAAAATTGCCGAATGGCATTTTGAACTTTTAATTTTGCCTTTTGAACTATGCTGTGATGTCATTTTCAGGTTTGATTCCCTTGTCCTTCCATCAGCTTTGCCATGCAGGTTCAGTTTCGCGAGTGTGATTTTTTCAATATCTGGATTTGGCTGCAATTTGTGACCAGCCCTTCACCGATGGAACAGCAGTACATTGAGGAAATCTTCGACTCCTGGTTTTTCCTAGGCAAATTAGGAGGCTTTAACGCCGAGAATCTACAGGTGCAGGATACTGGTCTAGAGGTCAGCTATATGCCCTATCGGGAAGAAGACAGCAGAAATGTCTTAGTCTCTTTGATGCACAACATGGGAGAGCTAGAGTACAGGGGGGTCTGGGCAAGGTGTTGGTTTGACCTGGGCACCGCAGACGCGATCGCCCTGGATATTTTGATCAATGCCCTGAACCAATTTAGCCAAGACTATGTAGCCATCGAAGAAGTGATTATCGGCGGCGAAAATCCTGATTGGCCCATTCCTGAGAACCGCCGCTCTGACTTTATGGATGATATCGATGCCTAGGATTGGGACTCGTAGAACGCTTTCAACCGAACCAATGCCTCTGAAAAGAGATCGGCAGGAATGACGCCGGGTAACAATAGCTCACCCATCAGGAAGGTAGGGGTGCTGGTGAGCTGGAGCTCTTGGGCGAGGGCTAAGTCTTGGGCGATCGCCGCATTCGCGCCTTCGCTAATGCGATCGCGGTTGAACTGCTCCATATCTAAGGTCAGCTCTTCGGCAATCTCCACATACAGATCTTCACCTAGCTCAGCTTGACGGGCAAAGAGGGCATCGTGATAAGGCCAAAACTGGCCTTGCTGCTGCGCCGCCCAAGCGGCCTGGGCAGCAGGGATAGCCTCTGGGTGAATTTGAGTTAAAGGTAGATGTTTATAAACAAACAGCACCTCATCCCCAGCGTCAGCCAGAAAAGCCTCAACTTCTGCTGTGGCCCTGGCACAGAAAGGACATTCAAAGTCAGAAAACTTCAGAACTACGATATCGGCCTCTGGATTACCCTGAGTCGGCGAATTGGCCACCAGTACATCGCGATCAAGATCGGCCAGGACCTCACTCACGTGCTGCTGATGGTCCCTTAGATCGGTGGGGGCTTCAGGGGCCACAGTTTCTGAATCAGCAGTCTGGGCCACGGTTTCCTGATCGGTCGTGGGGGTAGCCGTTTGCTCGTCCGCAGGCATCTCACGCCAAAACGCCGTTAAAGACCAAGCCAAGGCAATCGCAAAGCCCCCTAAAGCCCCTAGCCCCAGAGTCTTAAACCATTTAATTTGCTGACTAGAAGACTCACCCATAGGACAGATAACGTTAATATTTCTTTAGCTATTGTGACATTGATTTCTACAGGCCCAGCCTATGCACCCTTCCCCAGCCTTACTTGACTTGCTTTTCAACGGAGCCAACCTGTTCGTGTTGCCCTTCTGGGGATTGATGGTGCTGCTGCCCAATTGGTACGTGACTCGCCGAGTTATGGATTCGTACCTGCCCTATGTCGCCTTGGCTGGACTCTATCTCTATCTATTTGTGACGCTAGATCAGTCCGTTCTAGAGGCGTTTGCCGATCCAGAATTATCCCTCACAGGACTGGCCGGGATGTTTGCCAATAGCCAAGTCATGGCCACGGGCTGGGTCCACTTTGTGGTGATGGATTTGTTTGTGGGCCGCTGGATTTATCTGCAGGGACAGACCGAAGGCATTTTCACCCGCCACTCTTTGGCCCTCTGCCTGTTTGCAGGGCCGATCGGACTACTCACCCATCTAACAACTGCTTTTATTACCCGAACCTTTTTCCAGAAGGGTGAGTCAACCGAAGAAACGGCTGAAGCCACACCGGTTTCGAGCTAAATTGACAATCGGATGCGGCAGGGTGATACAACTGCATTTAATGGCTATGTTGCGAGGGGCTATGTGATGGTTTTGATGGGATGGTTTCATAACTGGAGTGGGTATCAGCGGTTGCAACGCCGCCCTTGGCGTTCGATCTGGCAATTCGCCACCCTGTTTAGTCTCTGTTTCGCCCTGATCGTGGGCTGCGGCGGTCCTGCCCCAGATAATGACGCGACAGACACGGGCAGTGCACCCATTAGTAATCGCGTCACAATGGGTACGACCTTGACGGCTCGTACCCTCGACCCGGCTGACGCCTACGAAATCTTTCCTGGCATTTTGCTCCATAACTTGGGTGATCAACTCTATGCCTACGAACCAGGCAGCACCGAGCTAATTCCCCAATTGGCAACAGAACTGCCGACCGTCAGTGATGACGGCCTGACTTACACCATTCCGCTGCGAGAAGATGTCACCTTTCACGATGGTACGCCTTTCAATGCCGAGGCCATGGCGTTCTCGATTCAGCGGTTTATGGAGAACGGCGGTCGCCCTGCCTTTTTGCTGTCTGAAAAAATTGACGCGGCCGAAGCCACTGGCGACTACGAACTCACCCTCACCCTCAAGACGCCCTTCGCTGCCTTTACCTCGCTGCTCACCTTCTGGGGGGTGACGCCCGTACCAGAGGCAGACTACGAGATTGCTGAGGGCAGCTTTGTGCCCGACAACTTTATCGGGACGGGTCCCTACAAGTTGGCTAGCTTCAGCGGCGATGCCATCAAATTAGATGTCAACGAAGACTACTGGGGTGAAACCCCGGCCAATGAAGGCGTTGATATTCAGATTTTTACCAGCGCTGCCAACCTCTACAACACCTTTAAGACCGGCGGTGTGGATGTGGCCTACCAGACCCTTGATCCCGATCAAATTGCCAGCCTAGAGCGGGAAGCCGATGGGGGAGGTTGGAAAGTGATTGAGGCGGGGACGACGGTGGTCAACTACATGAGTCTCAACCAGAAGATTGAGCCGCTGAATGATGTGCGGGTGCGGCAGGCGATCGCCGCCTTGATTGACCGTCCTCTGGTGAATGAGCGGGTCTTTCAGGGTCAGGCAGAATCTTTGTACAGCCTGATTCCGACGAGCTTTGACGTTTACGAGCCCGTGATGGAGAGCCCCAATGGAGACGGCGATTTTGAAACCGCCCGTACCCTGCTAGAAGAGGCCGGTTTCTCAGAAGAAAATCCGTTCACCTTTGAAATTTGGTATCCGTCGGCGTCAACGACGCGCTCTGTCGTGGCCAATACCCTGAAAGAATCCTTTGAAACGGGTTTGCCGGGGCTCGTTACAGTGGAAGTCCAAACCGCTGAGAGCGCCACACTCTGGGGCAATATTTCCGAGGGTATCTACCCTGCCGTCTTGGCCAACTGGTACCCCGACTACTACGATGTCGATACCTTTATCCAGCCTTTCTTAAGCTGTGACCAGGGCTCTGAGGCCACCCTCTGTGCAGAAGGGGCCAGCCAGAGCAACGGTTCGTTCTACTACAGTGAGAAAGCCAATGAGCTAATTGTGGCTCAGCGGGCAGAGCAGGATCCGGCAGCACGGGATGCGATCGTGCAGGATATTCAGACCCTGCTGAAAGAAGATGTGCCCTACATTCCACTGTGGCAAAACAAGGACTATGTGTTTGCCCAGGATGGGGTCGGCGGGGTGGCCATTCAGCCCACGCAGCAGTTCCTGCTGTGGCAGATTAGCAAAGGCTAAGGGCTGCACCAGTGCTCCTGTTCAAGACACAGGAGCACTTTTGTCAGTCCCCAATTAACTTGAGTCACAGACTTTTTGGTGTTGTCAGCGTCAAAATACTGAACAATTGGGTGGCGTAATCAGGAATAGTACAACATACTTTCTGTCAATTTTTCAGATTTTTCAAAAGCTATTTTGATCCGGGTTTCCAAGTATATTTCAGCTTTTTCTCAACGATTTAAGCTGCTGCCTCAGTAGTTTCACGAGGATCACAAGGTCAACTTCTCAGGGAATCATAGGCAAAACGCTGTGGTTCCCAATGATGCATACTACCGACTCCCATCTCCTTTCTAGAAAAATTACCCGCCGGTTTTTTGCAACTGGCATTGGCCTTGCTGTAGCGGGTTTAGGAGCCCGGTTACCGTTATACGCCCAGTCCGGTCGCTGGCTAGAGGTCAGACGGCTTTCTGGTAGCGTTACTTACCGGGGGGGCAGTGTGCGGGCTGCTCGTACAGGTGATCGCCTCACCCAAGGTGGCCATGGCCTCTATACCAGTAGCGGTTCGAGTGCTGTTTTGAGCATTGACGGTAGCGTTGGCACGGTTACCGTTGCTGAGAACACTCGCTTTTCAGTGCAGCAGCTCGGCATTACAGCAGACGGAGCATACGTCACAATCTTGTCAGTCACCCAAGGCCAGGTTCGCGTTCAGGCCCAGCCATTTACCAATCCCAATACTCGCCTAGAGTTACACACCCCTAGCGGTGTATCAGCGGTCAGAGGCACTAAATTTGGCGTCAGCATATCCAGTAATGGCAAGAATGGTATCGGCACCCTAGAGGGCTCAGTTGATTTCAGTGCTCAAGGCGAGTCGGTGCAGGTGGGAGCAGGGTTTGCCTCTATTGCTTTGCCCGGAGAAGCGCCCATTCAGCCCATTCCACTAGACCGAGAATTGGCACTGAACTTAACACATTTTGATCGGCGCGGCCCTTCTCTACATGTGCATGGCCAAATTAACGCTGCCAACACCCTATTGATCGGTGACCATGAGGTTGAAATTGACCGCTCTGGTGCGTTTACTGCAGTATTTCCTGTGTCACAAAACTATTGGGTGATGACATTCAAAGTACGCAATCCGCTTGGAGAAGAGCGCCAGCACCGAGTCCCGTTGCGGCAGCGCTGATGCTTTATAGCAGCCGCCAGTCCGGTTAGGACAAGGCTGCGACCCACTTTGCTTATTCGCTAAGGATCAGAGCGATCCGAGGTGTCTTAAGCAAACAGCGTTATAGATTACGCTCGCTGTTGCCCTTGGCTCTGGCATTAGCGACGCAAAGCACGGGAGGTACCCGGTGGAGAATATAATCTACAACCGCTTTGTCACCCAGCAAGAGTACTGGGGCTTTAAGCCTGGGTATCTCGGAGCGATCGCCGTCGTCGCAAATGTTGTATTCCCCAGAATCCACCCCCTAACAAAATGGCCCAGTAGGGGCTATACACCAGTAGCCAGAGACCCAGGCGGAGGAACCCGACTGTTACGGCGCGAAAAGATTGGGTCGAGGTTTGCCAAGTTTCGCCTAGAGCCGCGCCAATGGGCGTCACGGTCGGCGCAGGTGGGTTAGCGCTCTCTAAGGTGAGCGTAATGGTTGAGAAGGCCACCTGATTTTGCAGGTTGCTGCGTTGGGCGTCGGCCCGCTCAATGGTTTCGCGCACGACGCTTAATTCTTGGGAAACTGCCAGAATATCCGCTACGGAACCGGAGCGCTCCATAATCTCCAACAGGGCTTCTTCTGATTTGCGCAGATTACGGATTCTGGCCTGCAGATCAACCAGTTGATTGGAAACATCATCTGCAGTGACAGATTGATAATCGACTTCTCCCAAAGCTTTGAGACTACGCAGGGTGAGCTCTAGGTTGGTTTGTGGTACGCGCAACTGCATCTCGACCCGTCGCGGTATGCCCTGCTCAGGAGCGTTTCCTTCGTCTCGCAGTTCTAAGATATCCCCTTGCTGTTGAGCCAGAATACTGCCAATCTCGTCGACTGCAGAGTCGAGGTCATCCAGGCGGAGGGTAAGTGAGGCCCGTTTAATCAACAGCGGTTTGCTTTGAGCGGGGCTCGTATCACTCACCAGTTGAGCGGTGCTATCCCCAGCGCTGGGGGAAGCGCTTGTTTCTACTGATTCAGCAACCACATCGGTTTCAACCTCGGCGCTGGAATAACTCTCGGGGGCAGCACCGCAACTGACTAAGAGGCATAGGCTCAGCGGCCCCATGATCCGATAAGCAGTTTCCCAAGGTTTGGTATGGCGCTGCAACATTATGTCCCTCGCATCAAAAGCGTTATGGATATCAGTATGGCTGGCCTAATTTAGCTCAGGGATGAGGTTTCAGATTTGGTAACGGTCATACCGTCTTTCATTTGTTCATCCCCCAGCTTTAGAGGGTGTTTGCAACCTTCTCGCGACTGCCTTTAGCGACATGGATGCCTAAACAGGTAAACGTCAGCCATCCTACTGATAAGCTCCAGCACGATTAATGTTTTTGAGGGAGGCGGCTAACGTGTGGCCAGCACTGATTGCATGGATACCTATGCTAGGCTCAACCTTGGCTGTTCACAATTGAGGGGCGAAATGGGCCAGCAATCCACTGCAAAAACCGTTTTTTTACTGACCTCAATGGTCGGCTGGTTGATTATTGGTGCAGCCCTGATGTATCTCGTGCCCACCTTTTTAGACCTGTTTTTTCCGAGCGAGCGCACCCACCTTTGGATGACCAATTTAGCCCGTGGTGGCTACAGACCGATACTAGCGATGGTCGGCGGCGGGATCACGCTGAGTCTGACAGTTTTAGGCAACTTCATCTGGTATCAACAGTTTGAAGGCAAGCTCTAAGCATTGAATCGGCTAGCATTCACTCGCGCTAGAACTGATAGCCCACACCAGTTTGTAAGGCTAAGGCTGTATTGCCACCATCGCGGTAGGCCCCAAAGGCAATAATTGCATTCCCAAATAGCACCACCCGACTATTGGGGAACATATAGTCGATCCCTGGCTGTAAAACAAACGCTGTCTGATTACCCACTGGAGAAGGGGAATCTCCACCGGCAAAGGAAACCCCTGCGCCCAAATAAATATCTGTATTCCAATTCAAGGCGTAGTCGTAGGACACGGTCGGCACAAAGGCAAAGCTATCCCCAAAAACGAGGGCCTGAGCCCGGATCGATACCGGGATCTCTAAAAAGCGATAACGACCCGCAATCACCCCCGACAGCCCACTCCCTTGACCGGTAGCAGCGTCGTCTGTGAGCCCCAAAGCAGCCCCAAGACCAATATAGCTACCGTAGGCAGCTTGAGCGTGAACCGGCTCTGCTGTTGTCAAGGCAGCACCCACAGCGATCGCACTACCAGCGGCTGAGGCGACAACCCATTGAGATAATCGGCGCACAATATGGTTCATCTTGGCTCACTCCTCAGGCACAAATACCAATAACGCAAGGGACAGCGTTAGTCAGTCAACCCTAGCCTTGCCCCCCTGACTCCGTACCAAGAGCAACAATTGGGATGGCATAGGTTAACTCAAAATAGCGAGAAACCCTATCAAGTAAGGACTTCAGCAGCTTTAATCCCTAGACACCGATTAATTCAAGCAAATCCTCTGGGAAGCGCAAGAAAACCGTTACAAAAGTTTGCATTACCTGAAGTTACCCTGTATTGCGCATTCCTGCGGCAATACCGTTAATGGTCAGTAAGGCCCCCCGCAGCAATTCTTCGCGACTATAGCGAGACTTGACGACGCCAGATATGGCATTTCGATACTGCCGCAACCGTTTCAGTAGAGACACCTGCAAGAACCCCAGGGGAACAATCGTGCCGTTGCGCAAATGGACCGAGCGCTGCAAATCAGGATCCCCTTCTAACAGCCGCTCATGGCCAGCAATGGTCAAGACAATCTGGCGCGTCAGTTGATATTCCGCAGAAATAGTCTCAAACAAAGCATGGAATCGCGCTTGGTTGTCAGGCTGGGTCAACTCTTGAACATAGTGCTCAGCCATCTGAGGATCAACTTTTGCTAGGGTCATTTCCACCTTGGAAATCACCATCTTGAAGAAAGGCCACTTTAGATAGAAATAGCGTAAGAGCCGCAAATGCTCCTCTGGCCGCTCATCTAAAAACTCTTGCAGTGCCGTACCGACCCCGTACCAAGAGGGCAGCAAAAAGCGGGCCTGAGTCCAGCTAAAGACCCAGGGAATCGCCCGCAAGCTTGATAGGGTCTTCTTGCCACCCCGTCGGGCGGGACGAGAGCTAATTTGCAACTGGCTGATTTCTTCAATCGGGGTAACTTGGTGAAAAAAGTCGACCAAATCGGGCTGCTCATAAATCAGCTCTCGATAATGACGGCGAGATCGCGCCGCTAGGCCCTCCATGATTTCATTCCAAGGCTCAATCTCATCCACACTGCTGTGCAGCAAACTACCTTGAATGACTGCAGTGGCGACCGTCTCTAGGTTGTAGAGCGCCAGGTCTGGCAGGTTATACTTCGAGGCTAGAACTTCTCCCTGCTCTGTAATCTTGATACGGCCATTTAGGCTAGCACCGGGCTGGGCCAAAATTGCTTCGTAAGCAGGGCCACCGCCTCGACCCACCGAGCCACCGCGACCATGGAAAATGCGCAGGGCGAGTCCATAGCGATCTGCTACAGCCTGTAAAGCTTGCTGTGCCTTATGAATTTCCCAGTTACTGCTGAGGAAGCCCGAGTCCTTGTTGCTGTCCGAATACCCGAGCATCACCTCTTGAATCGGCGGGGGTGTTCCAGGCTCAACGGTTTGATCTTTACCGCCATCTAGCACCGCCTTATACAACGGCAAATCAAACAGCTTTTGCATCACTTGCGGTGCCCGCTGCAAGTCTTCGACCGTCTCAAACAGCGGAACAGGCTGAATACTGGATTGCCATGTAGCTGGGTCATAGAGACCGGCTTCTTTGGCTAGGAGCAAGACTTCGAGTAAGTCACTCACATCGTGACTCATGCTGATGATGTAGCTGCGGCAAATTCCAGCGCCGAACTCCTGGTGGAGCCGCCGCACCATTCTAAAAGTTTCGACGGTTTCACAGGTTTTGTCAGAAAATGGCAACTCTGCGGGCACCAGCGGACGACGGGTTTGGAGTTCTCGCGTCAGCCAATCCGTTTTCTCTGACTCCGACAAGCTGTCATAGGACTGGGGCAGAATCTGCAGGTACTCAGTAATCTCGTTAAGCGCATCAGAATGGCGCGAACTCTCTTGACGCAGATCAAGCTGTGCCAGCACAAAACCGTAGATTTCCACCTGACAAATGAGGGTTTCTAAATCCTGGCAAACGAGTCCTGTGGCCTGTAAATCGGTTTGAATGAGGCGTAGCTCTGCTAAAAACTCGTTGCCGTTTTGATAGAGCGGTACAGCCATGCCATCAGTCCGCTCTTCCATTAGGGGTTCGCCCTGGTAAAGACGCTGACCCCGCTCTAGGGTGTTGAGCAGACGTTTTTCCATGTAGGCCAGCTTGAGGCGATAGGGCTCTTGACGGTAGCGAATCGCCCAACGCTCATAAACTTCTGGCATTTGTAGCTGATCTTGATCCAAGGAATCCAATAGCTCAGGCTGCACTTCACTCCAATGGAGCGAGAGGCTGAGGAGTTTATTCAAATGGTCGAGGGACGCAATATATTTCTCAAGGACTAGGTTGCGCTGATAGCAGGCGGTTTTCCAGGTGACA
>JBHJIP010000146.1:0-17895 GCA_050043365.1 Leptolyngbyaceae cyanobacterium | reverse complement strand
TTCTTTGCCTCGGGAGCTAACGCCGTAGCGCGTCTCCCTTCAGCGCTTTACTAATATAACGGCTCCCTTAAACACTGTCAACAGATTTGTCTGGTGTGGTTTTAAAATCCCTCAAACCCCCTACGGAAGAGGGTTTGAGGGGGCCAAAAGGCGCAGGCATACCTGGTTTACCTGTGAATCCTTAGTGATTGCAAATTAGTGTGTGGAGCGCGGGTCCCTTGAGCAGTGCAAAAAGCCTATGGAACAAGCACAAAGTCCTGGCGGCTATTTACCAATGCAGAAGCGACTAAAAATTTCATCCAGCATGGACTCTGCAATTTCATCGCCAGTGATCTCTGCTAACCCTTGAATCGCAATCCGCAGATCAATCGTCCAAAAATCAAGGGGAAGCTGGTTGCGGATGGTGGCCTGTACCTGTTCTAGGGCGGTACGAGCCCGAATTAGAGCAGCGGCTTGGCGACGATTAACGGTTATGTCTAAGTCAGCGGCAGACAGGCCATCTTTATGGACGATGTTTAGGATGGCTTGTTCTAAGGACTCAACACCTTGATTCTGAGCAGCAGCGGTATAAACCTGAGGAACCTCAATGTCGAAAAGGCGAGCTTGAGCTGGATCCTCAACCAAATCACCTTTATTAATGACGACAATTAAGGGTCGATGCCGCATCCCTTCATAAAGAATTTGCTCGGCGGCGGTCCATCCCGTGTTGGCTTCAAGGATTAATAAAATTAAATCGGCAGCTTCAATTGCGGCCCGAGAACGCTCAATCCCGATTTGCTCAACTTGGTCGGCAGCGTCGCGAATGCCTGCCGTGTCTAGAACCTGTATGGGAATGCCTCCAACCACAAGCTGGGATTCCACAACATCACGGGTTGTCCCTGGTAGGTCAGTTACGATCGCCCGATCGCTGCGGCTCCAAGCATTGAGCAAACTGGATTTGCCAACGTTGGGTCGCCCCACAATTGCTACTTTTAGTCCTGAGCGCAATAGTTCACCTTGGTGCGCGGTATCTAGAATATGGCGCACCGTTTGCAGAATCTCGTCTAATTTTTGACCAATGGCGTCTTGGTCTAAGGGCGGCAGGTCATCTTCAAAATCGATACGAGCTTCTACATCAGCCAAAATATCCAGGCAGTCTGAGCGAATTTGGCGAATAGGTTGAGTCAGTTTGCCCTGTAATCCTCCCAATGCTGTACGAGCCGCCTGATGCGACTGAGCATTCACCAAGTCAGAAATGCTTTCCGCTTGAGTTAGATCCAACCGCCCATTCAGGAACGCTCTTAGAGTAAACTCACCGGGCTGGGCTAATTTAGCCCCTTGGGCCAGACAACAGTGCAAAGTCTGCTGAACTGCCATGATTCCACCATGGCAGTGAAATTCGACCACATCTTCACGAGTGTAGGAACGGGGAGAAAGCATAAGTAGCAGTAATGCTTCATCCACAGTCTTCTGCGTTTCTGGGTCACAGATATGGCCATAAAGGATGCGGTGGCTCTCCCAAGGTTGTGAGCCCGGTGCCTGAAATAAAGTCTTCGCAATGGAGAGCGCCGTTGCCCCTGACAACCGCACAATACCGACACTCCCTTGGGCTGGAACAATAGCCGTTGCGATCGCAACAATCGTTTCACCTTGAGAGCGCATGAGACCTATGGGTTCGTTCTATCGCAAGCGTCCAGGTTCAAAAGGCCTTTGAAACGCTGCCCTTCACAATCAGGCGAATCATCGTTAGAGGGGGTTTGAGAAAGGAGATAAGCCAGTCTTAAAGAAGACTGGAGCCCATCATTAGAATGGCTAAAGCTCTGATGCTACCGCTACTTTCTAGGTGAGCCATGTCGCTAAAAGAAAAACAGCTCTAACTCATTGATAAGCGCTATCTTCGCCTACTTTATTAGGCGGATCAAATTTATAACCAACGCCCCTTACTGTTTGAATCATGGCAGGTTGAGTCGTGTCAATCTCAATCTTTTTACGGATTTGACCGATATGGACATCGACAACCCGCTGATCACCGACATATTCGTAGTCCCATACCTTTTGGATCAACTCTGCTCGTCGCCATACTCGACCTGGATGACTGGCCAGAAAATGGAGCAAATCAAACTCCAGGGCAGTCAGAGAAATCACTTCGCTATCAAGGGTAACTTCTCGGCGCACTGGATCAATAGCGAGAGCATTAAAGGTCAACTGTTGCTGTTCAGCCACCGTCACCGGGCGTTGTCGCTTGAGTAAGGCGCCAACTCGGACCTCTAATTCTCCCAGGCTGAAGGGCTTTGTGAGGTAGTCATCGGCTCCTTGATTAAAACCACGAATTTTATCGGCCTCATCGCTGCGACTGGTCAGTAACAAAACGAAGACCCCGGTGCGAGCCTGCATTTCTTGGCAGAGGTCATAACCGTTGGCGTCTGGCAAGTTGACATCTAAGACAACGAGGTCTGGGTTGAACTGCTCAAAAACCTGACGGGCACCTTTGCCATCTTCTGCAGACTCCATTTCATAGCCCTGCTTTAGAAGAAAGCGGTAAACCAGATTACGAATGGCTGGGTCGTCATCAACAACAAGGATCTTGGCAGAGGCCATGGTTATGACGGGTTGCTAAGGGACAGTGATGGCGATAGAACACTGCCTAAGGGTATTCGCCACGAACCCCTTTGAACAATGTTGGTCTCGAATTGTGTGCTCTGGCTAGACGCTGACAAAGACAGCAGTTAACCAGAGTGTAATAGATGCTCAGTTCATAGCTTACTAAACGCTTCATCTCTTCTTCACAGAAACCCAACTCTAAAAAGGGCAACGGCGAGCGAAGTACCTCAAGGTACGGGTCGTCATCAGCTCAAGGCTCTTTCAGAATGCCCAGCTCGTCTGTATCCTAACGGCATAAACATATTGATGAATCAAATGAGACATCAAATTCAAGTATTTACACTGAATTGATTCCATGGCATGCGGACATGGGAGAGCAGCCTCCACATCGTTTTTCTTTTAAAGAACAACGACCTAAGAGCCCCAATAATTGCTTGTAATCAAGGGGTTTCACATTAGACATCAACGTTTCTATTAAGACTCCGTCTACTGGCAGTCACACAGAGCTTAGGACCTTTGTGCTTGTTTCCGAGTTAGGGTTAGCGATGGGGGTATCTGCTTCTGAGGGCGGAACCACCTGCCAAAACAACGGCAAATAAGTTTCCCAGTCCGCCAGAATGTGAGCGGCCTTTTGGCTGCCCGTATAGTGACCGTGAGCTTCAATTAACTCTCTGAGCTGCTGTTTCCCAGCATCGGTAATCACCCGCTGCACCTTCACAATCTCAGGGTTGACTCGAACGGGGAAGGTGCCGTCGGGATCTAGGAAGTAGGCAAGGCCTCCGGTCATACCCGCACCGACATTGCGCCCAACCCGCCCCAGGACAACAATCGCGCCGCCGGTCATGTATTCACAACAATGGTCACCGGCCCCTTCGATCACGGCTTGGCCCTTCGAGTTGCGAACGGCAAATCGCTCACCCGCAATGCCCTGAGCATAGAGCGTTCCACCGGTGGAGCCATAAAGGCAGGTGTTACCAATAATGACGTTCTCCGCCGGATCATAGGTAATGCCTGGGGTGGGTTTCACTACCAGGGTACCGCCATGCATCCCTTTACCCACGTAGTCATTGGCTTCGCCGATAAGGGTCAGGATCATACCGGGGAGATTAAAGGCTCCGAAGCTTTGACCGGCACTGCCCTCAAACGTGAGGTTGAGTTGACCTTTAAAACCGCTATTGCCGTGGTGATGGGCGATCGCCCCAGCTACCCTAGCGCCAAGGGTACGATCGGTATTCACCACGGTATGGGTCTTTGTCGCAGTGCCATGGTTGGCAATCGCAGACTGGATGTCAGCATCTGCTAGCAGCGTGTCATCCAGGACGGGGCCATTGCCATGGATATCGCCGTGGTGTAACCAGGCTCTATCGCTACGCACATCTGGCAAGTTGAGCAGGGTTGAGAGATTTAACCCTGCAGTTTTGGTTAAAGCGACTTCTTCGCGGGGCTGCAGCATATCGGTGCGCCCGATAATCTCAGACAGTTGGCGATACCCCAAATGAGCCAGCAGCGATCGCACTTCCTCCGCCACAAAGTAGAAGAAGTTAACCACGTGCTCGGGCAACCCAGTAAAGCGCCTACGGAGTTCTTCTTTTTGAGTGGCGACGCCAACAGGGCAGTTGTTGGTGTGGCAAACCCGAGCCATAATGCAGCCTTCAGCAATCATGGCGATGGAACCAAAGCCAAATTCTTCGGCACCCATCAGGGCACCCATAATTACGTCCCAGCCGGTTTTAAATCCGCCATCGACCCGCAGCAGAACGCGATCGCGCAGTTGATTTTCCAGCAGTACCCGATGCACTTCTGTTAAACCCAGTTCCCAAGGTAAACCCGCATGCTTAATGGAACTGAGGGGCGAAGCGCCGGTGCCGCCATCGTGACCCGAAATTTGAATCACATCGGCGTTGGCCTTGGCGACACCAGCGGCAATGGTGCCAATGCCAATCTCAGCCACCAGCTTCACCGATACCCCCGCCTTGGGATTAATTTGGTGCAAATCAAAGATCAGCTGCGCCAAATCTTCAATGGAATAGATGTCATGGTGGGGCGGCGGTGAAATCAGCGGCACCCCCGGTTTTGACCGCCGCAACATGGCGATATAAGGGCTGACCTTCTTGCCGGGGAGCTGCCCCCCTTCTCCGGGTTTAGCCCCCTGGGCCAGCTTGATTTCAATTTGCCGGGCATGCATCAGGTATTCGGGCGTGACGCCAAATCTGCCTGATGCCACCTGTTTAATGGCTGAGCTGGCGGTATCGCCGTTGCGGAGCCCTTTTAGGTTGGGGAATTGGGGGGATTGCCCCTGCTCGTCCACATCGGCCAGGGCTTGGAACCGCTTTGGATCTTCGCCCCCCTCTCCAGAGTTGGATTTGCCGCCAATGCGGTTCATGGCGATCGCCAAGACCTCATGGGCTTCCTGCGAGAGTGCCCCTAGGGACATGCCGCCAGTGCAGAACCGTTCCATGATGCTGGCCGCAGACTCCACTTCTTCCACAGCAATGGATTCGCGATTACTGTGGAAATCTAAGAGATCTCGCAAGGCCGTCGGCGTACGCCCTTGCAACTGGGTTTTATAAACCTCGTAGTGGTCGTATTGCTGGGATTTCAGCGCCTTGTGAAGGGCCTTGGTCATAGCGGGGGTATTCATGTGGTACTCCCCTTTGGGCATCGCTTTGACAAAGCCCATGTTTTCCAAACGCTTGCCGCTTAAGTCAGGGAAAGCCCGCTGATGGAAGGTATTGGTTTCTTGGGCGAGGTCCTGGAGGGTGAGGCCACCCAAGCGAGAGGTGGTACCTCGGAAGGCCAAATCGAGTAAATCAGCGCCGATGCCGACCGCTTCAAAAATCTGTGCACCCTGGTAGCTGGTAATCAGGGAAATCCCCATTTTGGAGAGAATCTTCAGCAGGCCATTTTCAACGGCGCGGCGATAGTTTTCTTGGGCACCGTTAAGGCTTACCTGGGCAAGCTTGCCCGTCTCCATGAGCTTCTGAGTGCGGCTATCGCCCCACCAGTGGCGCACCGACTCTAGGGCCATGTGGGGGCAGACCGCGCTGGCACCATAGCCCACCAAACAGGCAAAGTGATGGGTGCTCCAACATTGGGCCGTATCCACCACGATTGAGACGCGCATGCGCAGACCCGCCTGAATCAAGTGGTGGTGGACCGCGCCCATAGCCGCTAAGGGCGGAATGTAGGTTGTGGTGCGATCTAAGCGGACGCTGTCGCCTTCGCCGTTGATGCGATCGCTCAGAATCAGAATCGATGCACCGCTCTTCACCGCTGCATCGGCGCGATCGCACAGTTGGTCGATGGCCTGCTGCAACCCTGCTGGCCCCGACGCCACCCCATAGAGCGTAGAAAGGGTGTGGGTTTCTAAACTAGATGCCTTAACCTGGGCGAGTTCCGCTTCATTCAGCACCGGGGAGTCAAACTTCAAGAAACGGGCATCCTCTGGACCCACCTCTAGTAAATTCCCCCGCGCCCCTAGCTGCGTGGTCAAGGACATCACCAGCCGTTCCCTTAACGGGTCAATGGCTGGGTTCGTGACCTGAGCAAAGCGCTGCTTGAAATAGTCATATAAAAGATGGGCCTTGGTGGAAAGGACCGCCAGAGGAATGTCATCTCCCATGCAGAAGGTGGGTTCCTTAGCCAAAGCCGCCATGTCCTGAATAATCAGGTCCACATCTTCAGCGGTATAGCCAAACGCGGTCTGCTGCTGGAGCAGGGTTGCCGCATCCACCTGCAAGTTCTCAGAAAAGAGCTGAGGGCTAATGGTTTGACGGTGGGCGCGCAACCAATCCCCGTAGGGATGCTGCTTGGCGATGCGCTCTTTTACCGTCCAGTTTTTGAGGATTTCTTGGGTGCCAAAGTCTACGGCGATCATCTGGCCGGGGCCCAAGCGCCCTTTCTCAACAATGTCTGCGATGGGGAGATCCACAACCCCCGCTTCGGAGGAGACAATGATTAGCCCATCCTGGGTAATGGCATAGCGGGCAGGGCGCAGGCCGTTGCGGGCTAGGGTGGCACCCACCTGCTTGCCGTCGCTGAATACCACCAGGGCTGGGCCATCCCAGGGTTCTTGCAGGCCACTGTAATACTCGTAAAAGTCGGTGATTTCTGGGCGAGTCTCAAGGTCTGGCTGGTTTTTATAGGCTTCGGGCACCAAAATCATCAGCGCTTCTAGGGGGCTACGTCCCGAGCGCACCAGCAGCTCCATAACCCCATCTAGGTTGGCGGAGTCGCTGTTGTCAGGATTCACAATCGGCATCAGCTCCTGGATGCGATCGCCCCAGAGGGGATGGGCTAAATCTGCCTCCCGAGCCCGCATCCAGTTGAGGTTACCGACCAGGGTATTAATCTCACCGTTGTGGCCCACCAGACGCATTGGGTGCGCCAGGGGCCATTTGGGCATGGTGTTGGTGCTAAAGCGGCGATGATAGACCGCAAAGGGACTGACGTAATCTGGATCCTGTAAATCCAGATAAAACTGCCGCAGCACCGCCGACTGCACCATCCCCTTGTAGACCAGAGTTTGGTTCGAAAAAGAACAAACGTAGGTGTCTTTCAACGCTGCCGCGATCGCGGCATCCCCTTGCCAATTGATTAGGGCGCGATGGGCTTTACGGCGCACTTGATACAGCCGCCGCTCTAGGGCATCGCCGATGAGGTCGGGAGAATGAACCAAAAGTTGCTCAATTAGCGGTTGATTTTGGCGGGCCTGCTCACCCAGCACCTCTGGCTTAACGGGGACGGGACGCCATCCCAATACCGTTAGTCCTGCTGTTGTAGCGGCATTCGTTAAACCTTCACGGGCAATCGTAGCCGCATCACCGTTCTGGGGTAGGAACACCATCGCTACCCCAGTCCTTTCAGTGTCTAGGGTGTTATCCGTAGCCCATTTTTGGAGCAGCGCCCAGGGCATGGCTGTCATCACCCCAGCCCCATCGCCAGACTCGCGGTCGGCACAGCACCCACCCCGATGCTCCATACAGCTCAGGGCGTTCAAAGCCTGCTCAACCAATTTATGGCTCGATCGCCCTTGCTGGTCAGCAACAAAACCAACCCCACAGGCATCCCGCTCCTCAACCAGCGATCGCGGCCCTAAATAGGGGGCCGTCTGATGCAATGCGGGCTGCGATATGCCGTGATGTACCCGTGTATTTTCCATGAGACGCCTTGTCCAGTGACTAATTCAACAACAATGCAACCCGCCGGATTGCTTTCAGCAAAAGTGACCTTGGTTTAATCAACGACCAGAAGTCTTCTCGACCATTCTCAATGAATGGCTACGGTGAGTCGCAGCGCAACTCAGAGCGTTCGTTCAGCCGTAACCAGTAACTACTGACGCCATGTCTTGGCAAGATGCCTAAGGATTCTGGGATGCCATTTGCCTCTACTCAAAGTAGACCCTGATAAATCCAGAACAATTGATAGCCCGAATACATTCCAGACCAAGCGACAGTCAACAGCACCCGTTGGCGGGGGTAAACCAGCGCCCTAGCTGGGTGCTTGGATCGTTGATTATACTGTGCAGCCCTTGGGTAAAGGCTGTAGCCGTCTTAGCAAATTGCGGTATTGGGTTATGCAATAGCTCTCCTCTAATATTTTTTTTGAGCAGTATTCTGAAGCAATGCTGAAGGATCTCCCATTTCCGTGAAGACTGGGTGTGGTTTGTGCCCATCTCGAACACGTTTCCTTAGTCCCCTGGCTAAGATCAATGGGCATCCTAATCATTAAGCGATCGCGCCATCGCAATTGAACATCAAATTAAACGTCACCCTCACGGAACCTGGAGGAATTTGCATCGTGCCCAAACTCGAAGAAATCAAGCAGCCTGCAGCCAGCCTCCCGATGCCCATGGGCAATCAGCAGGCCGTTGCAGCCACGGAGCTTCGCCCTTGGGGCTCTTTCACCGTCTTAGAAGAAGGTAGCCGCTACAAAATCAAGCGAATCGAGGTCAAGCCGGGTCATCGCCTCAGCCTCCAGATGCACCACCATCGCAGTGAACACTGGATCGTCGTGTGTGGCACCGCCAAGGTCACCTGCGGTGAGGAAGAAATTCTTTTGACCTCTAATCAATCTACTTACGTGCCGCCCTGCACCTCCCACCGCCTCGAAAATACCGGCGTGATTCCGCTGATTTTGATCGAGGTTCAAAATGGCGAGTATTTGGGCGAAGATGACATTGTTCGCTATCAAGATGACTATGCCCGCACCAGCAAGAGCTAGGGTTAAGCCCTGTGGCTGCTAATCCACAGCTCGATACCAATGCTGTGCTGAGACGCCTACCGATTGTGGTGGGCGTTTTGGGTAGTGGCTTGCTGATGATGAATCGCGTTTTGACCCCTGCCCTAACGGACTCCCAAGCGCGTTCTGATGTGATGGGCGTGATTTTAAGCGCCCTACTGGTGCTGGTGGGGCTACTCTGGCAGCAAGTGCAGCCCCGCCCGCCAGAAGCGGTCATTTTAGAAGGAGAAAGTGGCTTTGAATTGGCGGATGACCTGCCCGAGACAGTCCAGATAGAACTGGCCTGGGCCTCTCATCTGCTCTTGACCAATACCGTGACGCGATCGCTGGTGGTCTACTATGACGGCACCGTGCTAATGCGGCGCGGCGTTTTAGGGCCAACGGCAACCGTCACCCCAGGCCCAATCCTGAAGCGGGTGCAGGAAAAGGGTAAAGCCGTTTATTTGGTCAACTTAAAAATCTATCCGGGGCGGGTGGAGTTTGACTACTTGCCCCCCAACACGCAGGGGGTGATCTGCCAACCTATGGGTGACCAAGGGGTGCTGATTTTGGGGGCTAATGCGCCCCGCAGTTATACCAAGCAGGACGAAACCTGGGTCGCGGGTATCGCCGATAAACTGGGCGATACCCTAGAGGATCTTTGAAAAACCGGGTTGCCAGTACAAGTTTGCTCTTAGAGACTGTTTGAAAAGTACTCTGGATGGGGAGCTACTCTACCGTGACTGACTTAGCCAGGTTCCGGGGCTGATCGACATCGAGGCCACGCCTTGCCGCAATGTGGTATGCCAGCAACTGCAGCGGAATCACCGTCAAAATTGGCGAGAGCAGCTCATCCACCACGGGGACCGGCAGTCGTTGGTCAAAGGTATATTCAGCTTCTGGATCATCCATAGGGACCACCCCGATCAATTGGGCATCGCGGGCCTTGGCTTCTTGGGCATTGGAGAGCACTTTGTCATACACAGCTCCTGGCATGGCGATCGCTACCACCGGCACCTTGGCATCGAGCAAGGCGATTGGCCCATGCTTCATTTCCCCAGCAGGGTAGCCCTCGGCATGGATGTAGCTAATTTCTTTGAGCTTCAGCGCCCCTTCTAGAGCAATGGGGAAATTGATGCCCCGGCCTAGATAAATAAAGTCCTGAGTTTCCCCAAAGCTATGGGCTAATTCCTCGATATAGCGCTCTTGGCTTTCTAGAACTGACTCTATCTGAGCCGGAAGCTGTCGCAGCCCATCTAGGATTTGCTCAATCCGCTCTGGAGGCAGGGTTTGCCGCTGATAGGCCAGCTCTAAAGCCAGTACATAAAAAGCCATCACCTGGGCCGTGAAAGTCTTGGTGGCTGCCACCCCAATCTCAATACCGGCATGGGTGTCGATGATGTTGGGGATCAGGCGGGACAGGGAGCTTTCCGGTCGGTTGGTAATGCCGACCATGCGGGGGGCCAGCGCTGCATCGCCCGTTTGTTCCCGACGCTGTTGCTCCATTTCTAAAGCCGCCAGGGTGTCGGCGGTCTCCCCGGATTGGGTCACGCCAATGGTGAGGGTATGACGGGTTAACGGCGCAGGGGAATAGCGAAACTCCGAGGCGTACTGCACCATGGTTGGAACATTCGCCAACTGTTCAATCAGGTATTTACCCACCAGACTGGCATGCCAACTGGTGCCGCAGGCCACAATTTGTACATGTTCAACCCCCTCTAAAACCCCCTCATTAAGCCTGAGCTGCACGGGGGAACCGCCCCTATCCGCAGCCCAACCGTATCGAGATAGGTTTCTAAGCAGGTGCGCACTACCCCAGGCTGCTCGTAGATTTCCTTGAGCATGAAGTGCTTGAAACCCTGCTTCTCCACCATGATCGGGTTCCAATTCAAGGTGAAAGGGTGCTTCTTGAGGCGATCGCCCCCAAAGGTGTAAATCTCAACCCCTAATGGGGATAACCGAGCCAGCTCCCCGTTCTCTAGGGGCAGCACCGCCCGGGTATGGGGGACAATTGCCGGGGTATCAGAGGCACAGAAAAATTCACCCTGGCCGAGGCCGCTCACCAGGGGAGCCTGTTGCCGCACCACAATCAGTTCATCGGGAAAATCCGCATTGATAACGGCTAGGGCAAAGGCCCCAGTTAAGCGGTTTACACTGGCCCGAACCGCTTCTAAAAACGGATCCCGCTCTAGCAGGGAAGCGTCAACACTGAGCGGGTTTTGCAAGTGTTCAGCAATTAAATGAGGGATGACCTCAGTGTCAGTATCGGAGCGAAACTCATGCCCCTTAGCTTTGAGTTCTTCCCGCAGCTCCCGATAGTTCTCGATAATGCCATTTTGAACTACGGCAATGCGGCGATAGGTATCGGTGTGGGGGTGGGCATTGTGCTCTTCGGGTTTACCGTGGGTAGCCCAGCGGGTATGACCAATTCCTAGGCGAGCAGGATTTTCTAGGCCCTCTAGCTTGTCCTGCAAGTTTTGCAGCTTACCTTTGGCGCGGATACAGTGCAGTTCGCCTTCTAGAACCGTGGCTAACCCCGCTGAGTCATAGCCTCGATATTCCAGCTTGCGGAGTCCCTCCATTAAAATTTCACTGGCGGGGCGGGTCCCGATATATCCAACGATTCCGCACATAGGGGTGGCTCCTAGTTCGCTAAGACAGAACCTTCGAGGCAGCGCTACAGCACAATCTTGTCCTCAAAGGCTTGACAATTGAGATATCTAAGTAACATAACCGATCGCCTCGACGGGACTGAGGTCATCCTGTGACAATTAATAACCGTCCCATAGGCCAAGCCATCCTCCCCCCTTGACACAATGTCCCTAGCCATCGGTGGTAGAGGAAGCAGACGATACGGGGATTTTCTTTGATTGGTCTCTTGGTGGGGCTTGGGGGCTTAGGCATGCTGGTGGTTAGGCAACTCAACCCAGCACCCGAAACGAATGAGACAGATTGAGTGGCGTTCGTTCTCTGAGCAGCGAACTGAATGCGCTATGAGGTCAAATATCGATTTGCTTTTCTAGGTTCTTGATGAGAATATTTCTGACTAGACGAGTGGGTTCTTAAAGTGTCAGCTATAGCTTCTCCAAGGCTTAAAATGCCATCTCTGATGCTGATATTAGGAATCGTTCTAGGATGCATTCTTCTTTTAGTTTGTTTTGTTGCCAGTATCGCTCTAGGGGCCGCTGATATTAGCCCAGGGGAAGTACTCCAGGCCTTAACTGCACCCAATGGCTCTACCGAGCATTTAATTATTCGCACGGTGCGATTCCCCAGATCACTTGCCGCCCTCTTCGTGGGTGCTGCAGTGGCGATGGCTGGGGCCATCATGCAAGGGCTAACCCGTAATCCGCTGGCCGATCCGGGCATTCTGGGTATTAATGCTGGGGCCGCGCTGGCGGTGGTCGCCGCGACTTTCTGGTTAGGTATCGGCAACCTTGGCCTGTATGCTGGGTTCGCTCTAGTGGGTGCGGCGATCGCGGCGGTGGCCGTCTACGGCTTGGGTTCCTTGGGGCGCGGGGGGATGACGCCACTGAACTTGACCCTGGCCGGAGCAGCGCTCACGGCTTTAGTTTCTTCCTTAACCTCAGGGTTTTTGATTCTGAGTCAACGCACCATGGAAGAAATCCGATTTTGGATGGTCGGGTCTCTATCAGGGCGAGATATGGACTTGATTCTGCAGGTGCTGCCCTACTTGGCTGTTGGTTTGTTGCTGGGGTTGACCCTGGGCAAACAGTTGACAACCCTGAGCTTAGGAGAGGCGATCGCTCAGGGATTGGGCCAAAAAACCGCCTGGGTCAAAGGGCTTGGGGCCATCAGTGTGGTGCTATTGGCCGGTGGCTCAGTGGCGATCGCAGGACCGATCGGTTTTTTAGGATTAATCATTCCCCACATGGTGCGCTTTTGGACCGGCGCTGACTATCGGTGGATTTTGCCCTACTCGGCCCTAGCTGGAGCAATTTTTCTGCTGCTGGCAGATGTCGTCGCCCGACTGATTTTGCAGCCATTAGAACTTCCTGTAGGGCTGATCATGCCGCTACTGGGGGCACCTTTCTTCGTTTACCTCATCCGCTCTCGGATTAAGCGCTGACATGACTTTCGATTTCAAGTCTTCAGGCCAACCCCAATGGTTGGTGCTTCGGACCCAGCAACTATCCCTGCGGCTCAGTCGGCGGGTGCCCAGAGTGCTGCTCGTCCTGACGCTGATAACGTTGATCGCCATGGTTTGGAGCGTGAGCCAAGGCGAGTATCCGGTGCCCCCGCTGGATGTGATCCGCACCATTTTTGGTCTGCCGGTGGATAACGCTGATTACAGCTTTATCGTGAATACGCTGCGGCTCCCCCGCACCCTAGTCGCCTTTGGGGTGGGTATGGCGCTGGGGATTGCGGGTTCGATTACCCAAGGCATTACCCGTAACCCTCTAGCGGCCCCTGGCATTATTGGGGTGAATGCCGGCGCGGCACTGGCCGCGGTTACTCTAATTGTCTTATTCCCCAGTGCGCCGGTCGCAGCACTGCCCTTGGCAGCTTTTGGGGGTGCGCTAACGGTGGCCCTACTCATTTACCTATTGGCCTGGAAAGATGGGAGTGCGCCGTTGCGGCTGATTCTGGTGGGCGTTGGTTTCACCTTAGTAACCGGTGCCTTTCAACAAGTCCTGATCACCTTTGGCAATATTAACGATGTGAGTCAGGCTCTGGTTTGGCTAGCGGGCAGCGTCTACGGTCGCAGTTGGTCTCAGGTGATTGCGTTTACCCCTTGGCTATTGGTGTTTGGGGTAATGGCGTTACTGCTGAGCCGCGAACTCAACGCCCTCCAACTAGGAGATGACGTCGCCCGAAGCATTGGCAGCCGCTTAGAGTGGCAGCGAGGTTGGCTGCTGCTCAGTAGCGTGGCTTTGGCAGGCGCTGCCGTCGCGACTGCGGGAAGTATTGGTTTTGTGGGGCTAATGGCCCCCCATATTGCCCGTCAATTGGTTGGCCCTTCCCACGAGGGACTCTTGCCAGTGGCAGCCGTTGCGGGCGGGATGGTCGTGGTGCTAGCCGATCTGATCGGTCGCTTGCTGTTCGCCCCGATTGAGCTGCCTTGTGGCCTAATTACCGCAATTCTAGGAGCGCCCTATTTTCTCTACCTTTTAATCCGCTCCAATCGCCGTTAGCGCTTACTCCTCAGCAGCCGGTTCAGGAGCGGGTGGCGGCGGTGCTGCGGGTGCCGGTTCGGGAGCTGGCGGTGGCGCAGCTGGGGCTGATGGTGCAGCAGGGGCGGGTTCTGGAGCTGGCGGCGCGGCGGGTGCCGGTTCAGCTGCAGGAGCCGGTTCAGGATCAGAGGCGGCGGCTGGGGGGGCCGGTTCAGTTGCGGGGGCGTCTACATTGCCCTCGTCTTCATCCGCAGCAGGGGCTGCGGCCTCACCCGTAGAGGCTTCTGCCGGTTCGGCGGATGCTTCTGCGTCATCGCTAGAGGAATCATCAGAATCAGAGGTACCTTCAGCGCTATTGGTCTCCCCTCCGCCAGTAGAAACCCCGCTAGCGCTACCCGTAGCGGGTTGGCTACCCTCGCTGCTCGATGCATTTGATCCTGTATTGCCACCACTGGCTGTGGAGCCAGCGTCGGGCACAGTCACGGTTTCGCGATCGCCCTGTTCTTGGGCTTCGCGGTGGCGATCGCTGCCCTCAATCACAAAGGGAATCTCTACAGAAACGGATCCCCCCTGACCAGCGGTATTGAATTGCCAGTCTTGGGCGGCGGCAAGGGCGGCGCGATCAAGCGCAGCATTACCGCTAGAGCGTTCTAGGGTGACGCCGATGACATTACCATTGGCATCAAATTGCACGCTCACTTTAGGTTCGCCTTCAATGCCTGAATCTAAGGCTGAATCGGGGTAATCAGGTCGGCTACAGCGGCTGCAGCTAATCGTTGTAGGTCCGCCGCTGCCAGGGCCATCGCCGGTATTGCCCGTGCCAGGTCCCGAGTCTGGGCCTGTGCCATTATCGTCGTCATCGTCACCGTTGTTACCACCATCGCCAAACACGGTCGTACCGTTTGGGGCAGCGGCAGTTTGAGTGCCTTCCGAGCCCTCTAGACCTCCGCTAGACTCTGGGCCGACTGTCTCGCCAGAAGTTCCTGGGGCTTCAGCATTTTCGGTTTCTTCCGCGTCTCCTAGCGCTTGAGCCTCCTCATCCAAGTCCGCCTCTTCTTCGAGTTCCTCGTCTGTTTCAGGTTCCTCGTCTGTTTCGGGCTCTTCTTCCTTTTCTGGTTCAGGCTCTTCTTCCTTTTCCTCAGGAGGCTCTTCCTCCTCCTCCTTATCTAATGGTGGCGGCTCTTCCTCAGGTAGCGTCGATTCTGGCTGCTCAACCTCGGGTTCGGGCTCAATATCCGCAGAGGTGACGATAATTTGCAGCGGTTCCTCTTCAGGACGCAAAGCTAGGCTGCCTGGCAAACGCACAAACGGCAACAAAGCCAAATGCAGGCCAGTTGCGCCTAAAGTTGCGAAGGCTATCCAGCGCCAAAAGAACTTAGTCTCTCGTTGATGTTGCTCGAGGCAATCCTTGGAGAGGGCCATGACAAAAATCTATCTAATGTATAGAGGAATAAGGAGGGGTATCATCAAAGATGACTTTCTTTCTCTTTAAAGCCATAGCTTATCATCCTTGCCCAGTGAATATAAGCACTTTGGAATAAAGGCTTTAGCCGATTAAGAGTGGCGACATTAAAGCAACTTATAGGCATGAAGGAATGATCGCTTTGCCCCCATCACTTGACACAAAATCTCAAGAAGCTTAGGTTGAATCGTTATTGGGAGGGCTTAGAAAGCGTTGTATTGCCTGTTCAGTCGTCGTTGATTCTGGCTTCCCGCTTCCCTAATGAGGCCTAGGCTATGTCCATAACCGAGATTTTTAGGGCCGGTGGCATCGTCATGGTGCCGCTGTTGCTGTTTTCTATTGCCGCGATCGCCGTATCGGTTGAGCGAGCCGTATTTTGGCTGCGCATTAGCCGTCGTCAGCGCCCTTTGGTGAAAGGGATTTTGCAAACCTATCGCGCCAACCCTCCGGCTGTGATTGATAAGCTCAAAGCAAATTTGCAGTTGCCCATTGCCCGGATTTTTTTGGAAGCTTTAGAACTTGAAGGGGCTTCCCCCAGCCAATTTCGCTTGGCTTTGGAGGGCGCGACCCAAGCCGAGTTGCCTCTGCTGAAGCGCTTCAATACGCTTTTTCAGACCATCAT
This sequence comes from Leptolyngbyaceae cyanobacterium, assembly GCA_050043365.1. Classification (GTDB taxonomy): domain Bacteria; phylum Cyanobacteriota; class Cyanobacteriia; order Phormidesmidales; family Phormidesmidaceae; genus PCC-6406. The sequence continues at coordinate 1,877 of JBHJIP010000146.1, read as the reverse complement.
TGCGGTTGCGCCGCTACTCGGTCTGCTGGGAACTATTTTGGGCCTAATCCGCTCCTTTGCCTCCATCCAAATTGGAGAAATTGGCTCTAATGCTGAAGCGGTGACGGGGGGGATTAGTGAAGCGCTGGTATCTACCGCCGCTGGCATGATGGTGGCTATTTTTGCGCTGCTAGTCGCCAATTTATACCGAGGTTTGTACAAGCGTCAGGTCTCCCTATTGCAGGAGTACGGTAGCCAGCTCGAAATTCTGTATGAGTGGCACTACCAGGCGATCGCGCCAATGCAATCTACAGGGGATTCATCAACGGAGCAGACCTATGCGAGTGTGGGATAACGAGCCAGAAGAGCCTTTAGAGGTGAATATTCTGCCCATGATCGACGTCATCTTTGCGATTTTGGCGTTCTTCATCTTGTCAACTCTATTTTTGACCCGTACAGAGGGCCTCTCGGTGAATCTGCCGGATGCTGAAAGTGCAGAGCCTCAGCAACAGGCTGACTTCAACGTCACAGTCAATCCAGACGGGCAAATTACCCTAAATCAGCAAGTTGTTGTTTTGGACCAGTTGCAAGATCGGGTCGAAAACGCCATGAGCGCCGCTGAAACTGAAACTGCGTTAGTAACTATCAACGCAGATGAACAGGTTTATCACGGTGATGTGATCGCTGTAATGGATGAATTACGCCTGATTGAAGGGGTTCAGTTAGGGATTGCCACAGAACCGGAAGAAGCTGCCCCAGGGGCTGACTCACCTGAGGCCCCCTAAGATCATGACCCTCGACTTTGATGCGCCAGTCGCTTTAAACACCCGTAAGTTGACCCTGGCCTATGACGGCACGGTGATCATCAACGACCTTGATTTAGCGATTCCGGCGGGCAAAATCACGGCACTGGTGGGCCCTAATGGGTGCGGTAAATCTACGCTTCTGAAAGGGTTAGGGCGATTACTCAAGCCGCAAAGTGGAGTCGTCTATTTAGACGGGGCATCAATTGCCAAGCTGCCTACCAAGCAGGTTGCACAGCAAATGGGGCTATTGCCCCAAGGCCCGGTTGCCCCAGAAGGGTTAACGGTACGGGATCTGGTTGTCCAGGGGCGCTATCCCTACCAGAGCTGGCTGCAGCAGTGGAGTTTAGAAGATGAGCAGCAAGTCGAAGCGGCACTGGCCATTACTGAGTTAGAGGCGCTGGCGAACCGACCCATCGATAGCCTCTCGGGCGGGCAACGGCAGCGGGCCTGGATTGCCATGACTTTGGCCCAAAACACCAAGACCCTGCTGCTGGACGAACCGACGACGTTTCTGGATCTGGCCCATCAGATCGAGGTTCTAGATTTGCTCTATGACCTCAACCAAAAAGAAGGTCGCACCATTGTGATGGTGCTGCATGAGTTGAACCAAGCTTGCCGTTATGGTGACCACCTGATTGCGATGAAATCAGGCCAGGTCTATGCCCAAGGACATCCGCAGCAGGTGATGACGGAGAGGTTAGTCCGAGATGTCTTTGGTTTAGATTGCCGTGTGGTGAGCGATCCAGTCGCTGGCACCCCTTTGTGTATTCCGATGGGGCGCAAGGTGGCTGCAGAACATCAGGTGCCCGTTTCCTAATCCACTTGAGGTTACCCAGAATATGGCGTCAAAAAAATGCATTTCGGGCTCAAAATACCTCGCTAACCCAGATTGGCTTCGCCTACTCTGATACTGCTTATATATAAGTCCCTGGTCTATTGCTTTCGGCTTTCTACACGACTTGGCAAACTCTGCGCGTAGAAAATATGCAAAGTAAATTGGTTAGCCATCGCATCAGAGCGAAGATGGTTTCAAAGGCAACCGGAGGCAGGGTTGATGTTTCCCTTAGTGGGTATTGCGGCCAGCATCAGTCA
>JBHJIP010000145.1:0-39301 GCA_050043365.1 Leptolyngbyaceae cyanobacterium | reverse complement strand
CCCGATGCCATGTACGGCTACATGCGGGTTTTTTTGCTGGTGGGGTAACCGATCGGCGCGGTTATTCGCATTCCCACGGGCATGTTGTTTCGGGGCAATTTGGCGGTGGGGGGCCGGGTGGCAAAGGTGGCGGTAACTGATCGCGATCGCGCCATTGCCCAGCAGCTTGCTCCCCAACTAAAACAGGACGGCCTGATTTTTGTGGGCATCGACATCATTGGCGGGTACCTTACCGAAGTGAATGTCACTAGCCCAACCGGCATCCGCGAGATTGATCGCCTCGATGGGGTGCAGTTAGGCAATCAAGTCATCAAATGGACGGTGAATGCCGTCAAGGCCTTGGGGAAGGGGTGAACCGTGAATCGACTGTTTTATCTGGCTGCCGGGGGGCGATCTCCAGGGGCACAATGGCGGCGGCGACAGGTGCTTCAATATGGGGCCTTGACCCTCGGTACCGGGGTTTTGGCCGCCTGCGCCAGCGGCGAGTCGGATTCTGCCCCAGAGACAGAATCGGCTGCACCCTCAGACCTCATCCCGATTACCTTTGGCACCAACTGGTACGCCCAGGCTGAGCACGGGGGCTTTTATCAGGCGATCGCCACCGGCATCTACGCAGAATACTGTCTGGATGTGACCATTAAAATGGGTGGCCCCCAGGTCAACGGCACGCAACTGTTGATGGGTGGGGCGATCGACTTCTTTATGGGCTACGGCTCCGATGCGATTAGAGCGGTGGAGTCCGGTATTCCCAAGGTCACCGTGGCCTCCATGTTTCAGAAAGACCCTCAGATTTTGATTGCCCACCCCGATCAAGGCATCGAATCCCTCGAAGACATCCAGGGCCGACCGGTCTTTATCTCCTCCGCAGCCAACGTCACCTACTGGCCCTTCTTGGCGGCTAAGTACGGCTTCACCGAAGACATGAAGCGGCCCTACAACTTCAACGCTGCCCCTTTCCTGGCTGACCCCAACTCCGTGCAGCAGGGTTACCTGAGTTCAGAGCCCTTGGCGATTGAAAAAGAGGGGGGCTTCGAGCCCTTGGTCTTCTTGCTAGCGGACTATGGCTATGAGCCCTATTCCACCACTATCGAAACCCGTGTGGAGGTGGTCGAGCAAGACCCTGACTTGGTGCAGCGGTTTGTGGATGCCTCGATCAAGGGCTGGTATAGCTATCTCTATGGTGACCCCAGCAAGGCCAATAGACTCATTCAGCAAGACAACCCCGAAATGAGCGATGAACAGATCGCCTACGGCATTGCCAAGATCAAGGAATATGGCATTGTTGACTCCGGTGATGCCGAGACCCTAGGCATTGGGGCCATGACCGAGGCACGCTGGCAGTCCTTCTTTGACTCCTTGATGGCGGCGGGGGTGATCCAAGCGGAGACGGACTTCACTCAAGCCTTTACCCTGGATTTCGTCAACAAGGGTCCGGAGTTCTATCAAACGTGATCACCCCGGAAACGGCCATTGCCTTACACCAAGTAGGCAAGGTCTATCGCAATGGCACCGTCGCCCTAGAGGGGATCGATTTAACGGTGCAGCGGGGGGATTTTGTCAGCCTGGTGGGGCCATCGGGCTGCGGCAAGAGCACGGTGTTGAAGCTAATTGCCGGGCTAGGGACGCCCACCCAAGGGGAGGTGCATTGGGGACTGGCGCAGGGCGATCGCCTCGCCTTTGTCTTTCAAGAAGCAGCGCTAATGCCCTGGGCCAACGTGGTTGAAAACATCCATCTGCCCCTGAAGCTAAAGGGTGAGTCCCTGCGATCCAGTCGCGCTGCGATCCAGTCAGCGATGAATTTGGTCAACCTCCAGGGCAATGAGCAGGCGTATCCTCGGCAACTGTCTGGGGGCATGAAAATGCGGGTCTCGATCGCCCGCGCCCTGGTCACTCAACCCAACCTGTTGCTGATGGATGAGCCCTTTGGAGCCTTGGATGAAATGACCCGCAGTCGTCTCAACAGCGATGTGCTGCAGCTCTGGGAGCGCTATCACTGGACGGTGGTGTTCGTCACCCACAATATTTACGAGGCGGTGTATCTATCGAATCGGGTGGTGGTGATGGCGGCCCAGCCGGGACGCATCGTGGCGGAGGTGACCATTGATGAGACCCACCCCCGCACTGATGCATTTCGCACTTCGCCTGACTTTAACCATTACTGCCGTACAGTCCTCGAACATTTAAAGACTTAGGGTATAGCCAATGTCGCAAAGCTTGCGGCATTGGCGACGCCAGAAAGCCTATAGATAAAGACTTTCAGTTTTGAAGCGTGCCGAAGGCGTTCTGACCCCTTCTATATAAAAGGGTCTTAACCCACTTGAGTGGGTTTTTACTGTGAGCCCGCAGTTTACTCGCGGGCGGGCCAGCCGCGCGATCAACGGTGCTGTCGAACTCACGTTGGTTTGTAGATGGGAGGCAAGCTCAGTAAATCAGCTGATAAGTTCCTCAAAAAGCTTGAGACGGCAAGGGTCAGAGAAGCATTGCTGCAAAAATTGGCATTTTGAGGGCCTGCTTGGCATAACAAAAGATATATCCACCAGACGAGCTGGATATCAAAAAGCTGAAGGGCAACTTACTTGGGTTCTCTAGAATTCGTGTCGAAAAAATCCGCATCATTTTCGAGATTCGTGAATAAACGAGTGAGATTTTTATCTATGACATCAATCGCGGCGATATCTATCAGTCGTCATACACTTTGCCCGGAATACTGAGTAAGTTCAGCCTCTGCTGCCTTCATGACATCCAGGGCATCCCACACCTGCTGCATTAGCCCATCTAAATTCTGACGGGCCACTGCCGAGATCGTCAGCACCGGCTTTTGGGTCACCTCAGCCATAACCTGCTGTAACTCCGCCAGCTCGTCTTCCTCAATGGCATCAGTCTTGTTAATGGCGAAAATTTGAGGTCGCTGGGCCAGCCCCTGACCGTAAGCTACCAGCTCCTGCTGAATGGTGTGGTAGTCCGCCACGGGATCCGCAGCGGTGCCATCCACTAGATGGAGCAGCAGGCGGGTGCGCTCGATGTGGCGCAGAAACTCGTGGCCCAACCCCAGTCCTGCGTGAGCACCTTCGATTAACCCGGGGATATCGGCAAAGACGGTGCCGTCGCCGGTGGGTTTGCGTACCACCCCTAGATTGGGCACCAGGGTGGTGAAGGGGTAGTCGGCAATCTTAGGCCGGGCCGCAGAGAGGGCCGCCATAAGGGTGGATTTGCCCGCATTGGGCAGGCCAATGATGCCCACCTCTGCTAACAGCTTCAGCTCTAGGCGAATGCGGCGTTCTTCCCCTGGCAGACCCGGCAGGGAATGTTCGGGGGCACGGTTGCGATTGCTCAAAAAGTGACGGTTGCCCAGTCCCCCCTTGCCCCCTTGGGCCACACAAAGGGACTGGCCCACGTCCACCAAATCCCCGAGCAGCTCATCGGTGTCGGCGTCGTAGACCATGGTGCCGCAGGGGACTTCCACCAGGCGATCTGTCCCTTTTGCGCCGGTGCGATTGCTGCGCCCGCCGCGCTGGCCATGCTCCGCCTTAAATTGGTGGGCATAGCGGAAGTCCAGCAGGGTTTGCAGATTGCTATCGACGACCAGGTATACCGACCCACCCGGTCCACCGTTGCCCCCAGAGGGTCCTCCCGCCGGGACGTATTTTTCACGGCGAAAGGCGGCGAGACCATCTCCGCCGTTCCCGGCAATTACGTTGACTTCAGCCAGATCAATAAATTTCATGGGGTGCTTAGCGCTATTGCTGCTGGAGACGAATCAGGACTTGGCGAACGCGATCGCCCAGCGCCCCATCGGCACGATGGGCATTGGTAATCTCGTTGAAGCGCTGGGCGGTGAGACCATTTTGGTCCACAATGTCTCGGGCTTGATTGCAGTAGCCGATCCGCAGCGCTTCGACTTCACGACGGAGCGGGCGAGGCAAAGCAGACAGATTGCTCTCTGCACAGCCGAGACTGACCTGATTTAGATCGACATTGGCCGCCAGGAGCTGATTTGAGATCGCCGTATAAGCCTCACTCCGATGGGATTCCATCTGTAGGATGGCGTTGGCATATTGGTCGATCTCGGCTTCGCTAATGGCTGTTTGGGCGAGGGCTAGACGTCCTGATAGGGGGGCGGCAGCGGTGAAGGCAAATCCTAAACCTAGGGATAGGCTCAGCAAGGGTCGTAGCCATCCCAAGGAGGCTCTCAGGGACCATCGCCCTATCCGCTGCGGCCCACGGGCAATTGGACTGAATTGAGTTAATTGACGTTTTTCCACCGTTGCCTCCCTTGCAACCTCAACCGGCTGAAGGCGTTACTGATCGTAGGGATAAGGGGGACAAAGATTTATACCCCTATCCAGCAACGCCACTGTCTGAAGGGCCGCTTCAGGCGCTTCGCTGACAAACCTCTATTGTAATTCGCCGTGAGGTCACGGATATTGTAATCATCGCCGTGCCGCCGACTGAAAGCATTGGCTGATTTCAATCGCCTTGGTTTGCAGGGTCGCCTGGGGATCGCGCCCCCGCTTCAGGTCTGACTCTAAGGTGAGTAAATGGCCCATGGTCTCCTGCAGGGCCTCTAACCTGAGCGGGGCCACCTCTTTTTGCAAGAAATACACCCGCTTAGGATTACCGATTTCAGCGGCTTTAGCGATTGCTTTGGCATCTCGTTCACCGCTAGTGACCATGACCTTTACCCACAGCCAAGTGCGAAACTGCCCCACCAGGGTCGAGACAATCCGCAACGGCGGCTCATTGCGGTTGAGCAGGTCAGCCACCAGCCCCAGAGCCACATCGGTTTGCCCCTGCCGTAGCGCCGCCGCCAATTGCAAGCTGTTTTGGGTGCTGATGGTGACCAACTCCGACACCGCTGTCGCGTCAATGGGGCCAGGGCGATCGCCCCAATACAGGGCCAATTTCTCCAGCTCCAGCATCAGTTGCCGGGTCTGGTTGCCCACGGCTTCTACCAGTAGATCTGCCGCTTTAGAGGTAAGCTTCAAGTCCTGGGCCTGGGCCATGGATTGGACCTGGGCCAGCAGCTGATCGGTTTTCCAAGGGGAGATGGTGTCAAAGGCTTTGATCTCCCCATGTTTTTGAAACAGTTTGGTGAATTTGGCCCGCCCATCCGGCTTTTGGCGGCTGGTGAGGAGCAACACCGTCGTCTCTGGCAGTTGAGGCAGGGTGCGCTCCAGTTCCGTCAACACCGCCTCGGGGCAGCGTTGCCCTAAACCCGTATCGGCCAACCACACCACCCGCTTGCCCATGCCAAAGGGCAGGGACATGGCTTGGTTTAAAGCGGTGATTGGCCCATCATCATGGTCGGGGGTGATTTTGTCGTAGTTAAAATCGGCCCAGGCGGCGTCAAGGTGGCGATCGCGCAATTCGGCCACCGCTTGGTTGAGCCGAAAGTCGTCATCCCCCCAGAAAAAATACGCCGCCATATGCCCCATTAGAATCCCAGAGACTTAGCATTTTAAGCGCACGGCCCAAATCAGGAGAGATGAGCGATGGGACTAGGGCTGCTGACCCGTGACGTTACCGGGTGGGTTGTAGTGGCAGACCAAGATTTCTTGGCCGCCCCCGATCGCCACGCCGCAGCCCACCTCAGTGGTGTTGCGCCAAATGATCTGGGTGTAGTGACCCACATCCGCCCAGTTGCCCGTGGTCGATACCGCGGGGAAAGGCAGACCCGAGATAAAGTACTGCTGCTCAGCCCCCCAGAGATCCACCAAATCCGTCAGGGAATAGGCGTCGGGGGGACCACCCGCCGCTAGATTTTCCCCAGCCCCGTTGCGTTGGCTGCGATCGCTGTGGGCCAAACTACCGCCATTCGCGGCCAACTGATCAGCCCATTGCTGGGCAGTGGTGGCCAGGGCCGGGGACCAGGTGAGAGCGGTCGCACCCACCGCCGTACGGTACTGATTGTGGGCCGCCAATAATTCCTGGGTAAAGGCATCTGTACTTGCCGGAGCCGTAGGGGCAAATTCGGTGAAGGCAATTTCGTAGGGGAAGCCCGTATTCGGGGCAAAATCACCCACCCAGATGTAGTAGGTGCCCGCCGCCAAGGCCCCCTCAAACTGGGGCAACAGTGTACCGTCAGAGTCATCCACGCAGGTAAACACGCCGTTCTGGCCGTTCTGCATCACAAAGGAGACATCCGCATCGGAGGTAACGTTGATGCGCAAATAGCTGAAAGGCTGTTCCACGGTCAGAATATGGTCCGGTGCCCCCGAGAGGTTAACGTCACCCCCAAAGCCACAGGAGTTGGGCACCGAGTCGCCGCCCCCAGAGATGCCGCTGCCGGTGGCCGGATCGGGCACAAACCCAGGGGTGAGGGAAAAACTCTCGTAGCTGGAAACGGGTTGCGCTGTGGTTTGACTGGGCGTAGTGTTGGCCGTGGCAGGCGTGCCGCCGCAGTCATAGAGCCGGACGATCGCCGCTGCCGTGAAGGCCCGCGTCGCCCCCACATTAGGGGCAAAACCGGTGCCCCGCTCATTTAGCGGCGTCGCCACCCCGCAATAGCCCGACAAATAGGTGATGGTGTCATTGGCCCAATGATCCGCCGTGTCGGAAAAAGCCGTGGTTGTGCCAGAGGTCCGACCGGCAAAGGTGGTATCGGCCACATTCTTGAGCATGGCCATTAGCTCGGCTCGGGTCACCGTTGCCGTCGGGTCAAACACCCCTGGTCCGCGACCGGCCACGATGTTGTTGTTGGCGGCATAGGCAATTTTGCCAGCGCTCCAGCGGTTGCTGGGCACATCTTGAAACGGATTAGCAACGCCCACCAACTGGGCGTCGGTGACCCCAACGGCAGACAAAATAATTGAAACTGCCTGCTCGCGAGTCACGGTGCTGTTGGGACGAAAGGTGCCGTCCCCAGGGCCAGCAATAAAGCCGAGAGACGCCGCCCGCAGGATTTCAGCTTGGTAGAGATGCCCCCCAATATCTGAAAAGCTGTCGGCCTGGGCCACAACCTGGGGGGAAGGGATCTCGCTGAAGCTGGGGGGCACAACGCTGGCCCACATACCGACCGTAAGAGATAAGGCTACCCCAGGGGCGAATCGTCGCTGCATCTGTTTTAAGTAAGACATCGTAAACTCTGGTGCTCTACCGATTTTGACGACTGCAGATGGCGATTAGAGTTCCCAGGGATAAAGCAAGAGCAGAGCCGTTTCGATCACAACTCAGAATAAGGGCTTGAATCTAGAGGGCTCTGAAGGATCTGGATGGTTGAAAGCAAGTTTTTTTTATGACCATTGGCAGTAGACGTCGCTTGTGGCTTGAAGGCAGGGGGTTAAGGTATGGATGCAAGGACTCGGCTCAAGCGGCTTTACCCACAAATACAAACTTGGCAGTAGGGCTACATATCAACCTTCAGGTGATTTTCTACCACACGAAAAAATTCGTTGTCGTAGGTTTGAGGGCCTGTTAGCAATGTCCCTTTAGGTCCACCAATCACCGCTAAAACCTTATTAGGCTGGTTGACCGGAGTGCCGCTAATCGTCACATTAATGTGCTCGTTGATTGAACTATAGGCAAGGGCGGTCTGTCCCGAAAGTTGTGACCATTGGGAGAGTTGCTGTTGTACGTCCTCCACTGTGGGTACCGACAGTTCGGCGCTGAACTGTCCCTTAGAAACCGGGACTCTCACATAAGTATTGACGTGGGGCTTTTCTGCGTTTGTCCCATACTCGTCTGAGTAGGCTCGATACAGATTGATCGACAGGATGAATCCTTCCGGTAAGTTGGTTTGCCCTGAAACCAGCACCATGCCTTGGCTATGGATCTTGGCCGTCGCAGAGAGGGTAATGGCGGATTTCTGGCGCGCGTAGTCTAAATTTTGTTGGTAAGCAATTGCCTTTTGTTGGGCCAGGTCATAGTGGCTACTCGCTTCTGGAATCGCTTGCATCCCGGAGATTGCCTGTTCCCAAAGTGAGGCAACCGTTCTCCAATCCTCAACCGTTTGGGCCGATTGAGCAGCGGCATTCCCTTCATTGGCATAATTCACGGCCTCATGCCACAGCGGTTGTGGGACGTGCATCGTCCCTTGCTCTGTTTGCCCAGAGAGCAGTTTTGATTTAGAGAGGGTCTCTCGCTGCAAGATTAGTCCCGCCAGAATGGGGAGTATTGCCAAGATGATTAGGACTTGTTTTCGTAGCATAGGCACCTCACCACTGGGCTGGATGCCTTAGAGCCTAAAGAGCAACTGTGTCAAAGTTGTGTAAACCCTGGCTTTGCAAAGTTTCAGAGGTCTGAGAAGGAATCGCTGATTGCAACGGCCAAGCCAGTAACACTGTCCGCAAGGTCCAGAACGTACCGTCGTCTTGGTGGGGGGCTGGAGGGAGGCATCCCAAATTTGCCAAAATTTATTGACGGTTTTTGAAATTTGTTGTTACGTTAGTGGCAGCTCAATCGACCGCCACGTAATGCAGCTTTTGACCGCACGATTTTATTTTTGGTTTTTTGCAGGGGTTCACAAGAGGTGACCACAGCTTCTGCTGAAACCCTCTTGTGAACCGCAGCCCAGCCGCTGCGGTTTCGTCGTTTTTAGGCTATCCACCCATCATCCCCATGTTCTACAGCTCCTATTGGTTTTTTAGCTTTTTTGGCTTTACCAGGCACTGCTCCGGGTAAATCGGTTTTCATGCCGACCTGCTAGACCCGGAGCCCCAGGCACCGGGTCTTTTTCATGTTCATCTGATATCCACGCACAACAACCCCAAAGAAACGCCATGCAAGACGCTAAACTCGCCGCCAAATCTAACGACACTCACACCACCGAGATCGCCCTAACGCCAAAGGTGACGGTGGGAGGGACGGATTTACTGATTGTCGGCGGTCCGTGCTCCGTTGAGAGTCTGGAGCAAATGACCGCGATCGCCACCCATCTAGCCCAAGCCCCGATTCAGGCCCTGCGCGGTGGGGTGTACAAGCCTCGCACTTCCCCCTACGCTTTCCAAGGTCTAGGTACCGAAGGGTTAGAAATTCTCGATCAGATCCGGCGACGACACCAGATTCCGGTGATTACAGAGGTGATGGCGATCTCCCAGATCGAAGAAGTCAGCGCCCATGCCGATGGGCTGCAGGTGGGTAGCCGAAACATGCAAAACTTCGACCTGCTCAAGGCGCTTGGAGCCGCTAACAAGCCGGTGGTGCTGAAGCGAGGGTTGGCCGCTACGGTGCAAGAGTTCGTGATGGCAGCGGAATACATCATGGCCCATGGCAACCCCAACGTGATCCGCTGTGAGCGTGGCATTCGCAGCTTCGATACCCACACCCGCAATGTGCTGGATCTAGGCGCAGTGGTATCCCTGAAGCAGATCACCCACCTGCCGGTGATTGTGGACCCCAGCCACGCCACCGGTAAGCGGGAACTGGTTCCGGCTTTGGCCCGAGCAGCGATCGCCGCCGGAGCCGATGGTTTGATGGTGGAATGCCATCCCGATCCCGATGCCTCCGTCTCCGATGCCCGCCAGACCCTCTCTCTAGAGACCATGGTGGAATTGGTAGACAGCCTTCGCCCCATTGCCCATGCGGTGGGACGCAATATTCCCCTCGGTCAATTGAGCCCAGAACCCGCTTTGGTTTGAGAACCCACCCCAGCCTTCGGCCACCGGACCCACTCCGGTTTTTGGGAATCTCGGTTTGCTGGTGTGAATAACTGTTTACGCGAGTTGCCGAGCCGCCATGACACGACATCGTTGGATTTGGTCTACAGTGCTGCTGGGTCTATGGGCCTTACCCCTTCCTCCTGTTCAGGCCGAAACGGCGGAGTCAGAGCCCGAGGCCCAGCAGATTGAGGAATACCCTTGTCTCTGTCGCTGCCCTTGCGGCTGCACCTATCCCGACTATGGCCCCCAGCCGATCACTGCAGCAGAGGTCGAATTTCCTCTGCCAGGAACGGTGCACTGCATGCTGCAAATTCCCACCCCCGGCCAGGGCAGCATCAACTTCCAGACGGAGCTGTCGTTGGAGGAGGCGATCGCCTTTTACCGCGACTCCTTTGCAACGGTGGGCGTGACCGAGCGAGAGATCAATACCAGCATCACCGAATCGGTGTTCAGCATGGTATTTGACGGTTGGCCCGAGGCTGCACCGGGCGAAGCCGTAGTCGTTCAAGGGGTGGACTTAGGGGGGCGAGTCAATATCAATATCCGCATCGAAGACCTAGGCCAGTAAGTCTCCTTGAATGGCCGCATCAACCGCTGCCTCTGCATGGATGCGGGTGGTGGCAAAGAGTGGGCAATCCACATCTCCAGCCTTAATCAACAATTCAATTTCGGTGCAGCCTAAAATCACCCCCTCTACCCCCGCTTTCAGCAGGTTTTGGATGATGTCGACATATCGCTGTCGAGAGTCTGACTTGACGATGCCCAGGCAAAGCTCGTCGTAAATCACTTTATGAACGATCTCCCGTTCCGCTTCATTGGGAATCACTACGGCCAAGCCGTGGCTGCTCAGCCGCCCCCGATAGAAGTCCTCTTCCATCGTGAATCGGGTGCCCAACAGGCCAATGCTGTGGAGTCCTTGGGATTGCACCCGCTGAGCGGTAGCATCGGCAATATGCAGAAACGGGATCTGAATATGGGCTTGGATCTCGTTTGCCAGCTTGTGCATCGTGTTGGTGCAAAGCACCACAAAATTAGCCCCCGCCCGCTCTAAACTCTGGGCCGCTGCAACCATTAGCTGCCCTGCCTCCTGCCAGCGGCCCTTGTGTTGCAAGGTCTCAATCTCAGCAAAATCTACCGAGACCATCACACTCTTAGCTGAGTGCAGTCCCCCCAGCCGCGCTTTGGTGACCTCATTGATGATTCGGTAGTACTCAATCGAGGACTCCCAGCTCATGCCACCGATTAAGCCAATGGTGCGCACGGCATTGCCTCAAAACCATATTGATGAAAGCGAGACTGTAAACCCACAAGCAGGGAGCACAATTGTCTGAACGCCCTGCTTGCCAACAGAATTACGATTGAATCCCTAGTGGGTATGTGCTTTCTCTGGATGGGCGTGCCCGTGATCATGGTCATGACCGTGATGGTGATGGTGACCGCTGTGGCTGTGACCATGCACTTCCTGGGCTTGCACCGCCGCCATGGAGAGGTCCACCGCCAGATCATCAGCCTCTAGTAGCGCTGCGATTTGATCATGGGTCCAGTCTGCCGCCATCTCTAAGAACAGGGGATGGTCATTTACGCAGGGCATTTGCACATAGGTGACATCGGGGCGCTTGCGCCGCAACCCGCTGATAATGTGGTCCACATCCAAGAGGGTTTCGTGGTTTTCGGTGGCAAACCCAATCGGCATAAACACCACAGAAGTCGCCCCTAGGTCAATCAGGTTCTTAGCCGCCAGGGTGGCATTGGGCTGGGTCCATTCAATCATCGGGGTGTCGTGGTTGAGCCAGCCCACAGAGCTCAGTGGGTAACGGTTGATTAACCGCTCCCGCACTCGCTCGTAGAGGGCCTGACTTTCATCAATTCCAGAGGTGAAGCCCTTGGCTTTGTGGGGGCAACCATGGTTCATCAGCACAATCCCGGTCTGGGACGGCAGGTGAGCCACCGCCAACTCGTTTTGGATTTTTTCGCTAACCAGGTTCGCCAGCAGGTCGATGTAATCCACCCGATCAAAAAACGAGGGGATATAGCGGGTGCCTTTTAACCAATGCTGATCAGCGCTAGCACTGGAGTAAGTGGCCAGAGCATTGTTGACCTGCTCCACGGCAATGCCACTGGTGAAGATCGAATCCACCACCAATAGGGGGTAAATCAGCAGGCGATCAAATCCCTCGGACTGGATCTGCTCAATCACTTGGTGGGGCAAAAACGGAGCACAGAAGTTAAAGGCTTTGAACACCTGGACGCGATCGCCCCATTTTTTCTGCAGATTGGCTTCAATGCCAGCCCGTTGCTGTTCAAAGATGGCGTTGTGGGGGGAGATAAATTGACCATGTTGATGGCTCCACTCATGCCAATCAAATAGAGCCAAAAGCTTAGCCAGAGGCGGGTAGAGCCATAGCGGAACGGGGGCGAATTTAGCCGTCAGTAGATTTAAGGCTTGCTCGTTGTAATTAGCAAAGTCTTCATAGCGTTCAACTTCGCCATAACCCATCAGCAGCACTGCGACCTTCTCGGGCTTGCCAGACGCATTGTCTGGAAAAGAAGTATTGAGAGTCATAAACCTGAAATTGGGATGGGGTCTCCCCAGGTTAACTAAGCCAAAGGGGGGGCAGCAGTGAAGAGAATCCTAAGATTTCGATCGCTAAGGCTAGAACCTTGTCGATTCAGCGAGGTGAAAAGCCCTGCTTCCCATTACCTGTCCGTATTTCAGAGCCGCTTTCTCTAAGCGTCCTTGAAAATCGCTACAGCAAATCTGAGTCGAGCGAACCAGACACTTGTAGTGATGTCAGGTTTACCTCCCGGCGTTGGGGGAACAAGGCAGAAAGACGCTTTCCTTGAGTCAATAACGCACCATTAGCCGCACGAATCGTCGCAGCTCCCTCATAGCGAACCTTTAAACCCAGGATGATCGACGACAGCAACAAGGTGACTACATTGGCAACAATTACCGGCATGTCATGGACATAAAGGCCATAAACCAGCCAAAGCGCAATGCCCACGCACAGAATGATCAACATGCTCCAGGACACCCCATCCGCCGACTTCGATCGCCAGGTCTTAATCACCTGAGGCAAATAAGCCAACGTCGTTAATGTACCCGCCACAATCCCCAGAGTCGTCGTCGGTTCCATTGCTACAACTTCCCCGAGTAGGGGCTTAGTGAACGTTGATGTACAAGCAGAGATCGTTTGGAATTATTCCAGAATTGCAATCTAGCACAACAAAAATCCACAAAACAGCATCAAATGTGAAGCAAATATTAAATTCGGAACAAGATTCTGAGACTGGTGCCCTGTCAATGAAGGTGAACGGCGTTAATATGAGTAATATTCGTATAGTTATGTAAACAAAGCGCCGATGGCCCCTCTGAACCTGCAGCAGATTGCGACTCAGCTTGAGAGCGAGAGCAGCAAAGATCGAATGTTGGCCTTGGCGATGCTGCGGGATGTGCCTGCGCCCCAAGCGGCCCCTTTGGTGAAGAAAGTCTTGAATGACCCGAATCTGCAGATTCGCTCTATGGCGGTATTTGCCCTGGGGGTGAAGCCAGATGAGGACACCTTCGGCATTTTGACTCAGCTACTAGAAGCCGATGCCGACTATGGAATCCGGGCTGATGCGGCGGGCGCGTTGGGGTATTTAGAAGATCCCAGGGCCTTTGCCCCCTTAGTGCGGGCCTTTTACGAAGATACCGATTGGCTGGTGCGCTTCAGCGCGGCGGTTTCCATCGGTAACCTCAAAGATCCCAAAGCCCATGACGTGCTGATGGATGCCCTCAAAAGTGATGAAGTGGTGATGCAGCAGGCGGCGATCGCGGCGGTCGGCGAGGTCGGTGATATTGAGGGTGTGGATGCGATTCTGGCCTTTGCCCAGTCGGAAGATTGGCTGGTGCGCCAACGCCTTGCGGAAGCCCTCGGTAATTTGCCCTCACCTAAAACCCAGTCGGCTCTGACCTTTCTGAGTAAGGATTCCCACGCTCAAGTGGCCGAAGCCGCCCGCTTGGCCCTCGAAAAGCTGCAGTCCGATTTATAGGATCAGGCGGCTTCGGCTAAGGCGAATTTTAATAAAGGATGTACCGCTGACACAATACACTGGTTGTCTGTGTAGGGGCACTTCTTGTGGGTGCCCTGGTAACCTGCCGGATCACCTGCCTATTTTGGGAACCCATCCAACCGGTTGAATCGATGGTTGGGAGATCGTCAGAGGGCAGGCACAAGACCAGCCCCTGCGGGTATTGCCTTTTCTGGAAATCACCTAAAAGGGCCTTTGCGCGTCACCAGATCCACCGATAACCCGACCAAGAAAGCCGCAATTGCCGTGCCTAGCAACACGATCGCAATGGTGAGCTTCGGAAAGTAATAGCCATTAGTGATGTTGGCCTGCAGCAGGTTCAGGTCAGCAACGGGCCAGCGCTCAGTCACCATGCAATAAATCACCCACGGCACAGTCAGCAGCCACAGCACCAAAACCAGACTTTGAGAACGGTTGCTCAAGGGACTCGCCATGGCCACCTCCAATGCGTCATAAATTTCCGCAGGCTGAATACAACCTCTCAGCTGCCGTTTACGCATAGGGCAAGCGGTGGGATGTCAGTCACAGTGCCACAATGGTTACAGTGTCAGGTGCCGTCTGCAGGATTCGCCATGTATTGTCAATTGCCAGCGCCGCTTAAGCCAGGGGAGCGCTTGCGCGTGGTCACTCCCAGCGGAGCGCTGCGGGAGCAAGAAAGCTTTTGGAAAGGGGTAAACCTGTGGCGATCGCGCGGCTACGAAGTCGAAGTCCCCGCTGACTATGACCAGCGCTGGGGGTACCTAGCGGGCGAGGACGACCAGCGCCGCCTGCAGTTGCTTGACGCCCTCAAAGACCCGGACTGTAAGGGCATTCTCTGTGCTCGGGGTGGGTTTGGTGGCACCCGTTTGTTAGAAGACTGGCAATGGCCAGAGATACCTCCCAAATGGCTGGTGGGGTTTTCAGATATTACGAGCTTGCTCTGGAGCCTTGCTAAAACCGGGATTTCTGGAGTTCATGGCCCTTTGCTAACGACCCTGAACCAAGAACCAGACTGGTCTCAACAACGTTTATTTGACTGGGTTGAGGGCCGCGCCATCGCTCCCATTCAAGGATTGGGTTGGGTTCCAGGGCAAGTCACAGCGCCGCTGCTGCCCGCCAATTTGACCGTGGCGACCCACGTGCTGGGTACGGTCCATGAGCCTAACTTGGCGGGGGTGATTTTAGCGTTTGAAGATGTGACGGAAGCCCCTTATCGCATTGACCGCATGCTCACCCACTGGCGGATGATGGGCAAGTTGACCCAGGTTAAGGGCATTGCGATCGGTCGGTTTAGCCGCTGTGAGTCTACCGACCAAGGTTTGAGCTTCCCTGCCGAGGCGGTGCTCAGGGAGCGTCTTACGGACCTCGGGATACCGGTGGTGGGTAATCTTCCCTTTGGCCATGATGGGGCGAACGCCATGCTGCCAGTGGGGATGGAGGCGACTTTAGATGGCGATGCCGGGACCTTGGCGATCTCAGCTCCGTTGCTGACCTAGCGCCTTACCCCAAGGCCGAAGGATTCATCAAATCTTTAACTCCTCAGCGATCGTTCCCTGGTGCCCCGCATGCTAGGACAATTCCCCTTGCTAACATCTACCCTTTTCCTTGAGACAGGGAATGCTTGGGCTGATGCGCTCGAAAAATCAGATAGCATCAGTAAACAACTTGCATTGTTTTAACCACTCGCTTTTTCATTTGAGTCTATGAACCCTGCCCTGACCCGCTTTGGCGACCAGATGTCCCACCTAACCGGGGTGCGGGCGATTATGAAAGACATTATTGAAACCCTGCGAGCGGGTAATGGGCGCACCTTTATTAACCTCAGTGCTGGCAATCCGGTGATTTTGCCCGAGGTTGAGCAACTGTGGCGAGATTGCACCGCCGATCTCTTGGCCAGTGATGACTATGGTGAAGTGGTCTGTCGCTATGGGTCCAGCCAGGGCTACGAGCCGTTTATTGAAGCGGTCTTAGCCGACTTTAATCAGCGCTATGGCCTCTCTCTAACCGAGCGCAACATCCTGATTACCCCCGGCAGTCAGGCCCTCTATTTCTATGCAGCCAATGCCTTTGGCGGCTATGCCGCAGGGGGCGAACTCAAGGAAATCATTCTGCCCTTAAGCCCTGACTATACCGGCTATGGCGGGGTCTCTCTATTCCCCGAAGCGCTCCATGCCTACAAACCCACCATTGATCTCGGCGATCAGCCCCACTGCTTTAAGTACCGGCCTGACTTTAGCCAGCTTGAGATCAACGAAAATACAGGGTTCGTACTCTTCTCGCGCCCCTGTAACCCCACGGGTAACGTATTGACCGATGATGAGGTGCATCGCATCGCTGACTTGGCCGCTCCCCACAACATTCCGGTGTTTGTCGATTCGGCCTATGCGCCCCCCTATCCGGCTCTGAATTTCACGGAAATGACGCCGGTCTTTCGCCCCATTATGGTTCATTGTTTGAGCCTCTCGAAGGCCGGACTCCCTGGGGAGCGCATTGGGGTGGCCTTAGGAGATGAATCCATCATTCAGGTGCTGCAATCCTTCCAGACGAATCTATGTATCCATTCGTCTCGATACGGTCAAGCGATCGCGGCCCGAGCGATCGCCTCCGGTGCCCTGGCCCACATTTCAGAGACGGTGATTCGTCCTCACTATCGTCATAAATTCCAGGTTCTAGAGGAGAACCTGGAGCAACTCATGCCAAAACAGGTGCCCTGGTACCTCCATCGTGGGGAAGGGGCAATCTTCGCATGGCTCTGGTTTGACCAATTGCCCGTCACCGACTGGGAGCTGTACCAGCAGCTCAAGCAGCATGGGGTAATTGCGGTCCCTGGGGGTCCCTTCTTCCCTGGGCTCAAAGAAGATTGGGATCATAAGCATGAATGCATTCGGGTGAGCCTGACCGCCACCGATGAGGAAGTCGCCACTGGGGTCCGCCACTTAGCCGCGGTGATTGACCAGCTTTACACCCAGTCCTCCAAGTCTCCAGCCCCTGTGGCGGTAGGCCATTGAGCTCTATTGACTCAGCAGCTGAATGGGTTGAGATTGGCCGCATTGTCGCGCCCCAGGGGGTAAGGGGTGAAGTGCGAGTCTACCCAGATAGCGACTTTCCAGAGCGGTTTCTTAACCCAGGCGATCGCTGGCTGCGCCGGACACCCACCTCAGCGCCTGAGGCGATAACGTTAGTCTCGGGCCGCTTCCTGGCAGGCAAAGGACTGTACGTGTTGCGCCTAGCCGGGGTCACCACTCGCGAACAGGCTGAGTCCCTGCGGGATGCCGTGTTGTTGGTCGCAGCGGGCGATCGCCCCCCTTTAGACGCCAATGAGTTTTATGTCAGGGACTTGCTCGGGCTAGAGGTTCGCCTACAGGAGGATGCAGCGCCAGTCGGTACAGTGGTCGATGTGTTTTCAGCCGGTAATGACCTGCTAGCCGTCGCCCTGAATCCCTCTTTTACCGAACAGGACCCGCCCAAGCCTGTCTTGATTCCTCTGGTGCCGGAAATCGTACCGGTTGTGGATGTGGCTGGGGGGTATGTCGAAATTACTCCCCCCCCAGGGTTGCTTACCCTTTGAGAGGATTTAGCTGGCAGCAGGCTGGCGCAGCATTTGGCGGGTCCGCTGACGGCTCATTTCGTCCGTGAGCAATCGCTCATAATAACTCCGTTGCCAAACCGGCTGACCGGGGCAGTTACGCAACAGGTTAATCCGCTTCGCGACTGCGGCTTTATAGCCTGCTACAAAGGACGAGAGCAACCTTGGCTTACCAGAGGTTGCCGCCACATAATCTCCCCCATTCTGGGGGATCCGCATTCTTACAATGCCCTGCAATGCACCGGGTTGAATAATCGGCTGTTCCGCGTCAATGGACGGGTTTGCTTGGGTTGAGCGAGTCCACTCGTCTGCAGCAATCTGACCCAGACTATTCAGATGGAAATAGCCCTCTCTGATCTCGCCAAAGAGAGATTGACTATCGTGGGTGGCCAGTTTGATTAGATAAAACTTGGCTTCTGCCAGGGCAGATATCGTTGAGCCGGGGGACGGAACCAGTTCGGAAACAGGGTATTTCAAGGGTATGAAGAAGGAGATGGGTTCGATGCACATGACTGGATCTAGAGTGCCCAGTGACACTCCCCCGGATTGATGCGGCTTAGAAGTCTCCCTGATAGGTATGGGAGCGGTAATAGATCGGCTCATTGACCCGAGGGGATGAATTGAAACTGCCTACATTCTGCGGAGAACTTTCGCAAAACGCAGGGGTAAGTTTCTGGAACTATTCTTGTATAAGGCCCTGCTCAATTGCCTGCGTAATTTTGAGGAAAGCGCACTGAGAAGGAGGGCGCAGATTCGCAAAGCTACGGATTCCCATCAACAAAATGCCCCAGTGCCAAGCAATTGAGCCGGTGGAGCATTTTGTTGAGTTTTGTTATGGGCAGAGAGGGACTCGAACCCTCACGACCGAAGTCGCCACATTTTGAGTGTGGTGCGTCTACCAATTTCGCCATCCGCCCTTGGTTGGCATTTGCTCAGTATACCGAATTCCCTTCTGCTGCAAAAGAGATTGATATTGCCGACTCTGAGACCAGCGATCGATTTCCCTAGCCCGCAGTACGGGTAAAGGGTGAGTTAAATTTTGAGTTCGCAATTGTTGCAGGGCCTCACCCATTGCCGTATTGCTAGCGGCTTCGTAGGCACGGGCCTGATCTAGAAAGGCATCTAGATTGAGCTGAGGTGCAAGTAACGGCGAGCCCCCAGCCAGTTTCATCAGGACTGAGGCCACCACCCGCGCATCCTGGGTGGCTAACAGTGCAGCGCGATCGCAGGTAAACTCCGCACAGCGCACCCACTCCATCAGCTGCCCCTGCAATCCCTGGGCCCAGATTTCGCCGCCAGGAAGCTGACTAGCGGCGAGGGCGAGGATGTTGGCCAAGGTCAAGTAAACCCCATGATCACATTTGAGATGGCCGAGTTCGTGGCCTAAGACAGCCTGAATTTCTGCAGGGTTCAGCAGATCAAGTAAAGCCGTGTGCACCACTATGAAAGGCTGCTTGCCCCGCATCGCAAAGGTATAGGCATTGGGGGCGGGATGCTGGCGAACATAAAGCTGCGGCATCGCCATGTCTAGAACATTGCAGGCTTCCGAGAGCAGTTCATGTAGCTCGGGTAGCTGTGTAGGCCCTACCAACACGCTAGTGGAAATGTTGTCTAAGTAAAAAAACTGCTCCGCGATCGGCCCCAAAGCAGCCCTGAGGAGTAGATCTAACCCTGGAAGCTGCTTTAAGGCCGAGGTGGCTTGCCGATCTAAGTCATGGCGAAACTGATCGGATTGCAACCCTGTCAAAAGCGTTTTGAGCGTCACGGAACTATTGTTAAAGCGAGGAGGATACAGAAGATTCTATTTCCTTAACTGGTTTCTGGTCTGCGGGTGAGGGTGGCACTTGATCGCTGAGGGTGGTGCGCTGGATACGTGCGCCTAGGCGAATCAGCTTTTGCTCAAGTCGCTCATAGCCCCGGTCTAAATGTTGCAAACCCTGCAGGGTGGTTTTGCCATGGGCACCCAAGCCAGCCACCACCAGTGCTGCAGAAGCCCGCAAATCGGTTCCCTGCACTGGAGCACCGGACAACATAGGAACCCCTTGAACTAGGGCACAGTTGCCATTCAGGCGAATGTTGGCCCCCATGCGATTAAATTCGGCCACGTGGCGCAAGCGGTTTTCAAACACGGTCTCAGTAATCATGCTGCTGCCGTTAGCCAGGGTCAGCAGGGCCATAAACTGGGCCTGCATATCGGTCGGGAAACCCGGATGGGGCAAGGTTTGAATATCTGTGGCTTGAATGTCATAGCCAGGAACCAGCCGGAGGCGATTCGGCGCTTCGGCAATGACTTGGGCTCCCATTTCTTGGAGCTTGGCAATCACCGCGCTGAGGTGCTCTGGAATGATTGGAGATAGGGAAATCTCCGAGCGGGTGATCATACCCGCAGCCAAGAAAGTCCCGGCCTCAATTCGGTCCGGGATAATGCCGTAATCGGTGCCGTGGAGACTAGGCACCCCAGAAATCGTCATCGTCTTGGTGCCCACCCCACGAATGCGGGCTCCTAGCGCCCGACAAAAGTTGGCGAGGTCAGCCACTTCGGGTTCCTGGGCGGCATTCTCAAGAATGGTTTCGCCATCTGCTAGAGTTGCCGCCATCATCAAGGTTTCAGTGGCCCCCACGCTGGGGTAATCCAGATGGATCTTGGCCCCTTGCAAGCGACCCCGAGGACCTGGCACTGATGCATGAACGGTGCCGTGATCGATGTGGACATCTGCCCCCATGGCCTGCAAACCGCGTACATGCAGCTCCACAGGACGAGCCCCAATCGCACATCCTCCCGGCAACGGAATTCTGGCAACACCCATGCGAGCCAAAAGTGGGCCGATGATAAAAAAGCTGGCCCGCAGCCGACTCACAATGTCATAGGGGGCGCGGGTATGGCTAATATCGCTCGGGTCGATATCGAGGGTGTGGCCATTACGACTCACCTTAATCCCCAATGCTGACAAGACCTGAGCCATGCGGTCAATATCCATCAAGTTCGGGATATTTCGTAAGCGGCAGGGCTGGCTACTCAGCACCGTACCGGCCAGAACGACTAAAGCCGAGTTCTTAGCACCACTGATGGAAACATGACCCGATAGGGACTGCTGACCCCAGATTTCTAGAACAGCCTCTTCAGCTTCGGGGGAAGCGGTGGACGGGTTCACACTATTGGACGTGACGATGGTTTTATCCTCCAAAGCTAAATAAAGGCTTGTAAAGCAGCCGTTGAATCTGAGATCAAGCAAAAACAAAAAATCGTTTAGATTCTACATGATCGAAGCAGAATCTTCTGGATAAGTTAGGGCAATCTCGATCTCAAAACGATGCAGTCTAGACAAGCTGGACGCTGATGTTCGTCTGAAGAAACGGATTTTCAGTTGACGGAGAATCGGTTCTGGGAGATGATCGTTGACCGTAGCTTGAATGCAAGTCAGTTAGCGGAACTGGCGGAATTGGTAGACGCGCTAGATTCAGGTTCTAGTGTTCGCAAGAACTTCCGGGTTCAAGTCCCGGGTTCCGCATAATCTTTAGGTCTGAGCCTTTTGTGGTGCTTGGGGTCACCCGAGCCCGCAGGTTATTTCACCGCATCGTCTGGTTAACATTTGGTTGTTGCCGATTTAGAGGATAGACCACCGATCCCATTGCTCAGCAGCTTGGGTTTGACAGATAGAGTCATCTCGGGGCTCAGCAAAGCCACATTTATATATCTAATCTGAATTAGGTAATTGATTTGTTTTCCAAGGGTGTCGGACCTAAGGCTCTCAAGAAGTAGCACTGCTACATCCACCAATAATCTCTGGCAAATTGGTTGTACCAGTCGCCGATCGCGTCGAATATCATGCCGCCCACGATTAAGGTTCCTGCCCAAAAAATTACAATCGCAGCAACGAGCCATAGAGGATGTAGGTTCTTCTGGCCCTTGGGTCTGTACTTTTTGGGAACAGGTGGAAAGGCTGCGGCTTTTGCGGCGGGAGCAGACTTTTCGATGCCTACAAAAGAGGCTGATGGTGTAGAGCGTGAGCGCGTTTGTACCCAATCTGGGATCAGTCCCCCAGTTGGATAGGCTGCAACGGTAAACGCGACAACAGGGACGTTGAGCCGTTGCAGCCCCCGTGCCAACCGGTCAATATACTGAAGATCGATGGGGCGATCGCTATACAAGGCAATATCTAAATTGGCGCTATTACGGGTGACGCTGGCCTGGATACCCTGGGACTGAAAAGATTGATTGAGCAGGGCCGCGATCGCATTTGGATCACCCTGACTGGCCCGTTTTCGCAATGATGCAGCCGTAGCATCAGCGGTCATTGTTTAATTCCTCATCGATTTCTCACTCAAAACGATTTAAAGCTACCTAAAAGTAGATAACAAAGTCATCCAACTGGCATAGACTCCCACCAGCATCAAACCGCCACGAACAGCGGGGTAGGGGGTATTTGGTCGGGAAAGCCGAAGAATAATCACACCGGCCACAAAGAGTACGAGCATTGATGGCAGTCCTACCACCAGCAAGATAGGCAGGAGCACTACGACAGTCCATTCGCCGGGATCAGCGTATCTCCTAGACATGTCGGCATAGATCGTTAAAGTGGTGAGTAGAAATACCGCCACAAACAGCAGCACAGCCGTCAGGATTATGAGGACTCCGCCGATGGCTGCGGCCTTATTCCGCCCTAACGCACCCAAGACAAATATCGGTAAGGCCCCAACCCCTATCAATGTTTTCAGATACAAGGCCGGTTCCATTATCGAGAACCCGAGCTGTAGCGCAATTAGCACAAACAGCAGATGCAGGCTTCCCATCAGCCAGATGTCCTGACCGCCCCGCCTGTGCTGTATCAACAGAGAGAAAAGCCCCTTACACCACAGTGCCATTAGGCTTAGAAGGACTGGATAGGCTAGAAGCTGTTGCTGGGTGAGCAAAGCATAGCCCAGCAGCACTGTTGCAACCCAGCCCCAACGAAAGAGCCAAAAGTCATTGGGCAAGTTGCGCAACCGGGGTGGCCAAGACTGGCGCTGATGGGGATGCCGAGGCCACCACCACCCTGCGAACACCAACAGCGCCGCGATGATCGCCAAAGGATGCAGCACCAATAGCACCCAAACAACGGCCATAAAGCCAATAAGCACCGCAGATGACTGTAATGGTGGCGGCATCGCCCGCCGAAACTGATGCCACTGCGCCATGAATGCACTCTGCTGCGGGGGCTGGTCAGTGTGGCGACCCGTTGGAGAACGCTCTGGCACTTGCAGCGTTTCGACCCAGTCCGGCAGCATGACATCAGCAGCATAGCTTTCTACGGTGAGGTGGGTAACCCCACTGACCCCCAACCGCTGAATGCCTTGGACCAGAGGACGGACATAGCGCTTCTGTGGTGCGGTCTCTGCCTGTAGCGTCACGATCAGTTCTTTCTTCTGGGTGCGCACCTCCGCTTGAATCGCCTCTTTTTGAAAGGCGCGGTTGATTAGATAGGCAATGGCGGCACAGTCTCCCTGTCGAGCGCGATCTCTTAGCGTTGATTCGCTAGCAGATGAAGACATCACTTTGGCCTCCAACGCTCAGCACGTCTAACAACTCAATCATTTTGTTGCTGGCGAAATTTAGTAAAGGGATTGAACACATCAAGTCGTGTTGGAAATCGGTCAGACGATGCTCCCGACCTGTAGTGATAAACCCGGCCTAAAATACCGAAAGTGTTACGTTGAGGCGCAATTCCCCAAGAAAAGAAGAGTGCTGATCGGTAGGTCGTCGACCTTTTTTGTCCCTCGATATACCGGGCCATGTCTTCGCGAGAGATATTGGACTGAACAGGATTAGTGTTGCGAGCAAGGTCACGAAGCGCCCTGCTTTTTGCATGCTGATGGTGAGAGGGATTCGTCACCAGCAAGACAACCACAGCAACCGCTGCCATCACCTGCGTTGCCCGTCGCTGCTGCTTACCTTTCGGTTGCTCAGCGGATCTGTCATCTGTACCAGTCTGGCGGCGCACCCTCAGGATCTGCGGGATCCAAAGCCCCACCAGGCCACCCATTAAAGCCAGGTCAAACGCGATTAAAACCCATTTTTTCCAGCTTGTAATGCTCTCCCCCATCGTTGGGTGCATAAATCTAGGGGGGATATTCGACGACGGGAAGAAAATGTCCGCTTCACTGAAATGCAGCAGCGGATCGGTGAGGATGCCCACCAGCCAGAGTATTACCGGTATCGTTGCCAAACTGAGCGCCACCCAATTCGCCCGCTGTGAACGGGGATGAAACGCATATCGAGTGGCCAAGACTCCAAGCAAGATCAAGCAGCCGTACCAGAGGTAGCCCCGGCCAAAGTACACGAAGTACATGAAAACATTGTTTATCCGCTCGTTAGTCTGGGGATTGAACCAGGGTTCTCCCGACTTTATCAACCCAAAGAGCTGGGTTTGGGTCAGCAACATGAACTGAATGCTGTTGATGATCAACAACGGTATGGCGATGAGACCGGCAATTCGCTTGAGCCAGGGGTTCTCTGGTAGGTCTCGGCCTAAGAGGGTGAACGGACCTTGATGAGCCTGACTGCTGGAGGTCGTAACGGAGATAGGCCGCACGGTTGGCGCTGGCGGGGCCGCAACGGGCGTGAGCGGCGCGCGGCTGGTCCATACGGCTTTGGCTTGCCCTACCTGATAAGCACTGACTTCTAAGTGCTCAAAGCGCTTGATAGCCAACTGGTCTAGGCTCTTTTTCAAGCGGGGCACCAAGCTAGAATCTGGAGCCTGCTGCCCGCGAATATGGACAGTGAGACAACGACCCGATGCGGTGACCTTGGTCTGGAGGTTGTTTTTCTTGAGGGTGTAGTTGAGTAGGGCGGCGATCGCCCCCGTATTCCCCTGCTGGGCCTGAGCCCTAACTTCTTGAAACGTTGCCATTAGTCCAAAACTTCAAAGATAAAAATGCACGCACATCACTGGGAGCATCTACTTCTATCCCGAGCCGCTGACGATCACAGATGAAATCACCCACAGTTGCAATAGAGAAATCCCCAACAGAATCAGTCCCGGCACCTGCCAACCCACTGCCCGAGGCGGACTCGACACCAGCACAATCAGCACGTATAGGACAAGCGATACAACAATCAACCCAAACTGAGCAAAAATTACGAACCAGACATACAAATTCAGCCCCGCGAAGTGGTCGATAAACGCGATAAACAGCCACAAACTGAGTCCCGTGAGCGCCGCGCTGGCCAGTAGCCAAATTGCCCAAAGGTTTTGACCCAAAGCTTTAGAGGTCATGCCACGAAGCGCAGCAACGGTGTAGGTTGTCGAGCCGGTATTCGTCGGCGGATCACCCTCTGTCCATTCAGCAGACTGCCAAGGCCGCCGCAGAAACGCCTGCCCATAGGCCGCTATCCCCATCGGGGGGACCGGCAACTGTTCTGGAAGGGTCCCCAGACAACGCCCGATCAGCGCAGTTGAGGTCAGAACATATCCCACCCAAACAAAGGGCAAGCTATACGCCTCGATCGCTAACGAAATAATGTAGGCCGCGACTATTAGCAGCCCATGAAAAATTGCCCAAGAGAGGGGTTCTTTCGCCGTCTTTCTAGAAACCCAGCTTTGCCCATCCCCCTGTATGAGACCGACACCTGGAATCGGTCCAGCCCAGGGCATTAGCAGGACCCAACTTTGCCCAACCTCCTGTATGAGCCTGACACCTGGAATCGGTCCGAATAAGGGCAGTAACACTGTTACCAACAAGGTGGTGAGCGAACTGACGGTTAGCCAAGCCCGAGCCTCAGGCAGGCGACGGGCCACGACACAGGTTTGCAGATACACCACAAGAGCCGCCATAAAGACATTGCCCCCCACTAACCTACTGATGCCTAGGCCCCAACATAGGGTCAGCACCCCAGTCACTAGGAACCACTCCAACCACATCGGTAGCCACGCTCCGGGTGGACCGGAGGGGGCAGGGACAAGTTTTGAAACTGTCTGACGGGCAGTGGATAAAGGCGAGGTGTGTGAATGGTTCGGGGCGGCGCGATCGCTAGCTCGAAGCGGTCGGGTCTGGCGGGGAGACCGGCGGGCTTGGGGCGCTCGAGGCGAAAATTGCCTCAGGCTTTGCGATCTCTCCCCGTCTGTTCGCCTGCCAGCACTGGACTGAGCCAACCCCTGACCAGAGAGCTCTGAAGGGCGCGGGTTTTGGAGCTGATGGCGCAAAGAGCGGCGAGGTTTAGCAACTGGCACATGGACCTCCCAAGGCATTGCAGGGCTAGTCGCTGGGTCAAACGCCTCACCCACCACCCGAATCGACTGAACATCCAACGGACGGAGCTGCTGGAGGCCGCCGATAATATAGTCTTGGTAGACCGCTGGGTCCGGCACCGTTTCACCCTGTAGGCGAATGGTGAGACAGTTAGCAGCGTCTTTTTGCACCGTCACTAACAGTCCCCGCCCCTCAAGCTGGGCGTAGATTAAGTCGTTAAGAGCGGCCACCTCACCGTTGATGGCTCGCTGCCGGAGTGTTGACATAGACGGCGTGGGCAAACTCAGAAGATATTGTTAGACGCTATTTAGCCATGCCAATCTGTTCAAAATGCGGTTTGGGCTTTGATCTCTCCTCAGCGCTTGGCGATGAGCAGACCATCTGCCCACACTGCAAGCGGCCCTGGCAACCCCGACCCAAGCCGTATTGGGCTCAACGTCTAGAATCCATTGGACAGCAGATCTCGCAGCATCCCTTGAAACAAAAGCTTGGCAGTTTAGCGGGTACGTCCATTGGGCGCACGCTTAAGGTTTCCCAAACCATCATAGGTTTGCTGGTACTCCTAGCCATTCTGGCCGCCCTGGTTGGGGGAGTGGCATGGTTAGGCTACCAAATGGGCGTTTACGGCTTTTTGGTATTGCCAGTCTTAGTGGCTATTCCTGCGGTTTTGGGGATGCTGGCTGCCTTTGCTAAGGGGAACTACATCGGGTTTGTGTTGCCCTTCATCCCCATTGCAGTATTGGTATTAGAAGTGCCGTTTTATCTGATCGGGCTCTCAATTGATAATGTGCCCCTAATGAGTGGCTATTTATGGGGAACGATCGCGGCATTGCCTGTGCTCTTTGTGGTTGCGCTGACGTTCCTTAGCCAGAAGCGTTGGTAGCCCCCTACCTGCCGTCAGGTTCGCCTCACCTGTGATCTGACTGGGTCTGCGCCATAAATTCGGTGGAAGACTCAGTGCCAGAAGTCCAGAGCGTTTCGCCCTGGAGCAGCCGTACTATAGCTGCTAACAAGATTTCT
Source organism: Leptolyngbyaceae cyanobacterium (assembly GCA_050043365.1). Taxonomy (GTDB): domain Bacteria; phylum Cyanobacteriota; class Cyanobacteriia; order Phormidesmidales; family Phormidesmidaceae; genus PCC-6406. The sequence goes on along the minus strand of JBHJIP010000145.1, from coordinate 12,820 downwards.
CTATCATAGGGTTTTGTAAAATAGGCGGCGACTCCCCAAGTTTGCCAAAGTGGGGGACGGCGCCACCGCTCAATTCCCCGACTGGTGAGAATGGCGACAGGAATCGACTGCAACTGTGGATCTTGTTTCAACCTCGTCAGTAATTCAAATCCGTCCATGCGAGGCATCTCAATATCGCAGAAAATCACGTCGCAGTGGAGTCCGGCTTTGAGCTGGTCCCAGGCATCTTGGCCATCCCGCGCCGATGCGACCCGATAGCCGCCTTTCTCAAAGCTCATCGTCAGCAGTTCGCGTACAGTGATGGAGTCATCCACAATCAAGATCGTGGCGCTTGAGGACATTGGGGAGGGGCGATCTCGCCACAGTGCCAGTGATCCGTCCGCCTGAGCGGAGTCTGTGTCGTCCCCTAGAGTCTGGTGACCCAGGTGATCAAATGGCGGCTTTTTCTCCTGGCAGTCCTGAATAATCTGGACTTGTTGGGCGCTCAACTTGCAGTCTTCAAAGCGGGCGTCTGTCCAAATCGATTCTTGGGCATCCATGTCCTCAAAGTTGCAGTGGATGAGATGAGATTGGCTCCAATTGCTGCAATGGGCGATGGCTGATTGCAACTGGCAGCCTCGCAGGGTTGCGTCTCTCAAGTCCGCGTACTCAAGATTCACGTGATGCAGCATTGAGCCAGTCCAGAGGCTGCCACCAAAATCAGCAAATTCCGCCTGCGCTTTGCTGAGCCACACCCGATCAAATGAGGCATTCTGAGCCTTGATGAGCAAGATCTGAGCCTCGTGCAAGATCAGGGAATAGGGCCAATCCTCTGCCTCTCTGAGGCGAACATCCTCCTCGATTTCAGCCTCAGATAAGACCGTGGCATCAGCGGGATGGGTTTTAACTTGGTTAAAAGAGGCTGCATAAAGGTCGGCCTGACTGAAGTTGACTCCATAGAACTGGACCCCTGTGAAATCAGCATAGGGAGCCTGCATCCCGATGCCTTGCACTCGGTGGAGTTTGGCTTTGTAGAAGTCGGCCTCTGTTAAAACAGCCTGATTGAAGCAGACATTAATGAGTTCAGCCCCTATAAAATTTGCGCCTTTGAGGTTTGCGCCCTCAAAATTCACATTGATGAGGCGATATCCGCGAAAATCGCGTCCTTCTAATGGTTGCCCCCGGAAGTCATGGCCTTTGAGCATCAGGGTCGATGTCTCTGACGGATTAAGGGAATTGACTGGGGCGACTGCGCTACTTTGCAATGACGCCGAGGGAGATTCAAATTGAACCGGGGCTGTGGAGTCATCTGCGTTCCAAGCATCAGGCAGCAACCTCATGAGCGCATCAATTAGCGCTGCTACGTCTGGGTATTGAGCTAGAGCGTGCCAGGGTTGAGGATAATTCAGGGCATGGCGGACAGTCGGGCTGAGTTGAGCTGGGCGATGGCGCAACGCCACTCCTTCAGGAGTATCGCTCTCTCGCTCATATTGAGCCAGCTTCCGATTCACTGCGGCGTAAAGCTGAGCGGCAAATCCGCCGGTACAGGCGACTGGAATCACGATCGCACCTGCTTGGATGGCCCACTTTACTTCCTGGGCAGTTCCTGGCCCTCCCTCCAGCACCACATAAACGGGGGCAAGCTGGGCCAATAGCCATCGTCGCTGCTCCAGGGTTTGGCCAGCGACCAGCCGTTTTCCAAATGCCCCAGGTTCAAACCCTGTAGGCAAAAGTTGGTAAATCGGTGCGGTTCCTCCGATAGCAGTTCCTCTATAAAACTGGTGAAAGTTGCGGGCCACGGCCTCAGCCACACCCGGCATTCCCCCGGTGAGTAGCGTGACTTGAGACTGCTGAGCCAACTGTTGTCCGAGGGCGGTGCAGATAGACTCCGTTGAGGGATGGAAGAAGCTTGTACTGCCCAAAATGCCGACTCGATGGGGCGGGTCGGCAGTCAGTTGCACTAGGAGTTCAGGAATAAGGGAGCCAAGCGTTTTTTTAGCCATGGCTAACGAACCGGTTGAATACCATCATCTAACGGCATCGCTATTGCCCGGAGGCACTGTCATCTGAACACCTTGCTCTGACACTAACGCGAGGATGGCGAGTTGGTTAGGACTGCTGGTTCGCGCTAAAAGCCACTGATGCTGGTCAGCGCTGATCGTTGCACCGTGGCTGAGCAAAAACCTGGCTAGTGCCATATTCTCCAGTTCAACTGCTTGAAACAAGGGTGGTGATATTTGCAGTGCTCCCTCGCTGGCATTGACATCAAGTCCTTGGTCAATCAGCGTTTCCAGTAAAGTGAAGTCGGTACTTTGACCAATCCCTTTTAGGTTAATGGCCCCGCTACCAACGTATTCCATCCCAGCATCGAGCAACATCTGCGCGATGGTGAGATCATTACGCCAGAGTGCTATGGTTAGAGCATTAGAAGATTGGCCGTCAGAGTAAATCTGAGTGTGAGTGACATCAGCGCCATGATTCAGTAGCAATTGCACAAGCTTGCGACTTGATTCTGTATCCACACTAGGCGATACAGCTTGAACCAATGGTAGTAGACCTGCGTCCGTCAAAAAATTCGGATCTGCACCATGCTCTAATGCTTGCCGCACGAGATCGACTCTCTGGAACTGAACAGCCATTTGGAGCAGCGTGCGACCAGTCGCATCGACTTGATCAGGATTATTAGCTGTACGTTTTAGCCATAGCGAGATGGATTTGGGGTCATCAATGTTCCCAAACATAAAACAGTAGATATAAACATCCTCAGGAGCACCCCCCGAGGCTAAGTAGAACCGGCTACTATGTCCTTCCTTGCATAGCGACTCTTGGGTAGCGGTATGCCCCATTGCATTGAGTAAACGCCACCAATTTTTGTACAGCGCTCCCCCAGCAATGGCCCCTACTAGGCAGAGGCCAATGGCGAGTTGCTTCGTTGATAGGGGAAATGCTCGTGAGATGGGCAAGCTGCTGGATGGGGAAGTAGCCGGAGATTTTGACCGCTGGGGGGATTGTTTAGATCGCTGAGACTCGATATCGGCTCAAATCAGCGGCGACAAGTTGTATCAGACTCAACGCCTAGATAAGACTTATGAGTCCGCTGCATTTGCATTGTTATGCTCCTTGGTCGACATTTCGACGAATCATAACTACTTCGTCTGCTGAGTACAAGTCAGTGATTGTGGCCTCAATCTCGACACCAAGCATTTTTCGATAAAGCTTTTGTGCATAATTATCAGCACGTGTTGTGACAATTACGTGCTTTAGGCTAGCACCTCGTTGAGCTATTTGACGGCGAATAAGCGGAAGCGAATTCTTGATCAACTTCTGACCAACTCCTCTTCTTTGGTGCTCAGGATGAACTGCAATCTGCTCTAGTTCAATAACCACTTCTGGACGGAAGCCACTTTTTTGCGTCCAATGAATAAATCCACAAATCACTTTGCTTTCCTCAGCAACAAAATACTGCATTCGTGGGAAAGCTCTAAAGTTTGCCTCTATCCACTCTCGAGACATTTGCTGACGCACGAATGCAGCTCGGTGCACATCAGCGACTCCATTGATATCATCAGCAACCATTTTGCGAATATGCATAGTGTTCCCAAAGATAAAGTTACCTGTGCTCTAATGCAAGCTTTGTCCCTAAACCTACTAGGATTACGCCTGTTATCACCTCTAATGCACTTCTGATTTTTGGCTGTGCTAGGAATCGCTTAAGCCCTACAACAAAGGTGGCTACAACAATTAGCCATATAAAAGAAAAGAAAAGATGAATACTGCCTAACAGAACCGACTTAAATAAAGGCTCATCTGCTGAACTAATGAATTGTGGTAGAAACGCTAAATAAAACAAAGCCACCTTAGGATTCAATAGGTTTGTGAGAAACCCACTGACAAAAAATTGCCTAGCTGTTTTTTGACGCTTGGGTTTATCTTGTAATGCCTCTATATGTATCAATGTAGATTTACTTTTTAATGCTTGCCATATTGCCTGCGCTCCTAAAAAGATTAGATAAACCCCACCCACAAGCTTAACAACTTCAAAGGCAGTTGCTGAACGAACCAAGATTAGTGACAAGCCCAGTGCTGAGAAGAGAGCATGAGCCAGCAAGCCTGAACAAATTCCCAGATTAGTTGCAATTCCTGCCTTCCACGTGAACGCCAGCACGCTACGCATGACCAGCATAGTATCTGCACCAGGTGTAATGGCTAGGAAAAAAGCAATTCCTACAAACACAAGTAATTGATCGTCAATCATTCCTATCTCTACAGTTTTTAGAAGTTCAACATCAATAATTACATCAAATATTAGTAGACGATTTCACAACAGCGCTTCATTGCTTCACTGACAACCTAGATCCTCTGCATAACAATTGCGTCAGTTGCTTGGGTAACGCTTGAGATGGGTTTGGGCGTAGTGCCAGTTGCCGGAGATGGCACCGCACTGGGCTCGTCAAAGGGGTTGGCTGGCCCAGCCTTGGCACTGTTAGTGGGGTTAGTCGAGTCAATGGAAGCATCGAAGAGATTTGCCGGAACCGCGATCGCCCCTGCGATTGAATCAGCCTTTGAGTCACTTGGTTGAGCCACTGCTGTCGTTTGACTCGTCAGTGACTCATCAAACGGGTTCGCTGCTCCATCAATAGGTTCATCAAAGGGATTGGCGGGTTCAATCTGGGTGCTAGTGACTGAATCAGTTGGCACCGCACTAGGCTCGTCAAAGGGGTTGGCTGGCCCTGCCTGGATACTGTTATTGGGATTAGTCCCATCAATGGAAGCATCGAAGGGATTTGCCGGAGCCGCGATCGCCCCGGTGATTGAATCAGCCTTTGAGTCACTCGATTGAGCTACTGCTGTCGTTGAGCTCGGCTCAGATGGCTGATCGGTTGTGGGGGCCGCCAGGGTAACCACTCTGCCCCAGGCAGGCTTTGGAGCATTGGGTACCCGTGCCTGAATTTTGACTTGGGTAATCCCCTCTGGCTGGAGCTTTTGCAGATTTTGGACAATCCAGCCCACCGTGGTTTTAGGATTCGGTGCCGTGGGACAAAGCAAACGGATCAAGAGGATGTGATCTTGACGCTTCACCTGAGCTTTGATCGGCTTCGCCTGCAACCCTCGGTTTAGCAAAGTAGCGATCGCGGTGGCTTCTCCAGATTTCGCCTGTTGACGTATATCTTCACGGCCTGACGATTCTCGTGATGAAGTCATAAGTCCTCAGTAACCTGGTTGACTGAATAGCAGGCTTTATATTTGCCCAACAGCGTATTTATCTAACAGAAAGCCCAGAATTACATGCCCGGAATTAACAGCGCAATTGCAAGCGCATGAATCAATAGAATGGCTATGATCAGGGGGATAACCGTAACCAAATTCATGAATAAGACGGCCTTGGCGATGATCCAAGCGCCTTCTTCCCTAAATGCACCAGGCACATTGATAAACCACAAGTAAAAAATAAATTCTGCCAGAATCAGCACACCAAACTGTAAGGCCAAGCTGCCGAAGATACTCGCAAGCAGATAGACAATACCTGACAGGATATTCACAATTAAACAATTGCCAAACGCGCTGACGTATGACTCACGCCAACGTCCAGCGCTCGCGATCACGGTGCCTTGTTGCAAAGCAAACGGAGCAAACCCCAAAATAAAAGCCAAAAGGGCAATAAAGTTAAAGACTGGGATAATTAAACAGGCGAGTAGACCGAATCCCCAGGCCATCAGTTTGCCTGATTCAAACTGAAACGTAGGCTGGGTCGATCGCGATCGTGGCACGGGCTGCGGTGCAGGGGTCACGAGCTGGATGGTTTCTGACCATTGGGGTACCAAATCTCCCGATCGCTGGCCATAAATCAACGCCTCTCTGATTAAAGCCGGACGAATCTGACGCAAGCCCCGTTCTACCCGAGTAGCGATTTCGGGGGCAGGCGGCAACTCTCCCTCAACGACAATTCTCAGGGTTGACCCCTGACGTTCAACTGTTGCCTGGAGGTTTTGACGACTGAAGCTTTGGTTCAGCAAATCAGCGATCGCGTTCACGTGGCCACGGCGCGCTTGCTCTAATAAAATCGAGGCGTTGGCAGTCATAGGTCTAGCGGTGGGAAAAGATCATCGTGCGGAGGCTGTAACTCAATCTACCAACGTCAATGTTTTGAATCTAAAATGAGCCAAACACTATCGTTCAACAACTCAACTCGGCTATTAATATCGATATAAATAGCCAAGAGAATGACTAATCGAACTTTAAAATCAAATCTTCAAAATAAATCCAATGGTCAATTAAGTCAGTGCACATAAGCATTGGTCATTAGTCAACATCACGAAAACATTAATAACAACGGGAATAGCGTCAGCAATGGCAGCACAAAAGCCACCATATCGACAAACAGGGTTAGGCCCAAACCACGCCCAAATCCCAACGTTTCACCAGGCGGACTGATTACAACGCCATACATATAGGCCTGAATTAGAAATGGGAAAAAGAGCGCCAGCGGGCCGTTGACGACACCCAAGACAAAGGTGACGACAAGCCAGACGATGAATGTACCAATAAAGGCGAAAATCAGCGTGATTAGATTCAGCGAAAAAGCAGTCCAATAGCCGAGCCGAAATGTGCGTCCAGTGAGAAGTACCGTGCCTTCTTGGATAGCCATGGGCAACAAGCCCAGGATGGCAATGAGCATTGGTAAAAGGATGCCACCCGTGTTGAGCGCTAACTCTGTCATTAGTGACCGCTCAACAGCCCACCCGGCTGCTGCCCGACTACTATTGGGCAGCCCAACACCAAACATTCCCGCGAGGAGGGGTATAACCACCCAGACCACCACTATGAGTCCGAGGAGTAGCGGTAACCGAGTTTTGAGTTTTGGCCGAGGGCGACGGCGGACAGTTCCACTGGTCGAATGGCTGGATGCTTCAGCGGGCGGGGCGGCAACAGGCGTAGCCGGGGTAGGTGTCGCGGCGGGTGTAGTGACTGGGGCGACAGCGGTGGGTGTAGCGGCTGGGGGTGAGGGAGCCAAATCAAAGGATTCTGACCATTGGGGTACCAAATCTCCCGGTCGCTGGCCATAAATCAACACTTCTTTGATTAAGGCTGGACGAATCTGGCGCAAGCCCCGCTCTACCTGAGTGGCGATTTCGGGGGCAGGCGGCAACTCTCCCTCAACGATAATTCTCAGGGTTGACCCCTGACGTTCAACCGTTGCCTTGAGGTTTCGACGACTGAAGCTTTGGTTCAGCAAATCAGCGATCGCGTTCACGTGACCACGGCGCGCCCGTTCAATCAAAAAAGATGAGTTGGAGGTCATAGAGACTGGTTTGAACCTGAAGCCGACAAAGATTTAGAGTGCCCAGAAAAAGCCTTAAAGTCGTGAACGTGCGATCTGGGTCAGATTAACGCTGAAGGCTTTATTTGAAAAGTCTTTTACGAATTAAACCACGTCCATCTAGAGAACTGGAGTGTTTGGCTAGGGGCTGTCATCAATTAAAATTAGAATCCTTGTGGTAAAACGGTTTCAGCCCCTAGCAATATTACAGAAACGGGCGCGGCAACGCTTGCCCAGCAAGACTTTCGCCAGCAATTGATGACGCGCCCTAGTCAATAAATAATTTCATCGCCTGAAATGTTTGCTTTTCAGACACCCTATAACTCGGTAGATCTGTCAATGAATGTTAGGTGTGATCAACTTAAGCATAAACCAAATATTAATTACAGAAGGGACAAAGAATAAACATCCCAGAATAATGCTGGCTCGCACCGACAGAAACGTTAATAAGGCACTCGTGGTGGTCAGGCCAACGAGCCCCAAGATAAGGAATATATAGACCAGCCCAAATGTCTGGATTTTATAGCCAATACGATCGCTAAAGGTGAAGTAAAGTATCAGGCTGAGGATATTGAAAGCTAGGTCAACCCAAGCGATATATCTGAGTATAGAGATCATGAACGTTACCCTCTAAGGCCAAATTAGAGTCTCCATATTGATAATGGAGCTTAATTAGCGATTGTCAGAGGGTATTTATGCCAGAAAGAATTTTGTCTTTAAGGTGGCGATTTACTTAATCTCCCTGGGTAATTTAATTGGTGTGTTGATAATATGTCACTATTCGCCCGCATTTAATCAGGCAGATCCTGGCGTTCTATTTCGATAATTCCGCGTACTTGCCCCCGTTCTTGGTTTCCGTCATTCCAATAACCAATCACGGGGTTATAGCTAGGGTCCAAGGCTAAAGCAACAAAGTCTTCCTCCTTACCCTCTGGAGTCGTATTGTTTGGTTCACCGGGGGCAAAGTTTTGATAGCTTAGGGGCTCACCGTTAACCCAGCGAAACTCACCTTCTACTTGGCGATCTGAGAGACCAATCCAGAATGCGAGCGGCGAGGGTCGTAGCTCGCCTGCTAAGTAACCGCTAGAATCCTGAGACTGAAAGGTTTCCATTAACCAAGCTTGCTCTTGCTCATCTTCAATAATCACTAAGTGCCCGCCTGCTGCTTCAGCCTGAGATTGAGCTTCTTCCCAGGTGCCAATTTCGCTTAGGAAATACTGGTTGCCGGTTTCAGGACGGGTAAATAAGGCTGGCCCCTGGGTCAACTGTTCATTGTCTTGAGAAGAAGTACGGCAAGATATCAGCAAAATCGGCATGATTAGCAAGATTGAAATGTGCTTATTCACTGTTGCTTTACTCCTTCCTTAATTGTTTCCAACCCAGCAAACCAATCCCATAGACGACTGACACAGCTACGCCCAAGGAGATGTTGAACAACGATGGGATACCCGTAGTATTTACGCGGATGTTGTAGCTGATGGCGCAGAGAACGACGGGGTTTTGCAATTGGCACAGTGACCTCCCATGGTTCTTCAACACTGGCTAGCCCAAACGCATCACCCACCACCCGAATCGATTGGATATCCAACGGACGGAGCTGTTGGAGACCGTTGATAATGTAATCGCGATACACCGCCGGGTCTGGCACCGCTTCCCCCTGCAGTCGCACTATTAGGCAATCAGCCGCGTCTTTTTGCACCGTCACTATCAGCCCCCGCCCGTTGAGCTGGTCATAAATCAGGTCGTTGATCGCAGCAATGTCACCGTTAATCGCCTGTTGTCGGACCTGTTGCCCATCCACTGGTTCGTCTCCCCCTTAACGCTTTCGCAACACTAGAAATTGCATCACCAAGCCGCTCAACGGCAGGTAAAACAGTCCAGAACCAAACCCTGTAAGACCCAAGACCCACGGACTGGCCAACCCAGTGAAAGCTAAAGGTGTGACTGGCAAAAACAGAGCGGTATTGACGACCAACCAGATCCAGGCGCGCGATCGCGTCTCCTGAGCGGCCCAGAGGGGTAAAAATTGCAGCAGGCTTAAAATAAACCCACCCAGGGGCACAGACAAGAGCCCACCCACCCCCATCACCAGTTGAAAGATTGGCAGCGGCAGACCGAGGTTGTCAAACCGATAGGGGTTTTGCAATATCACTGGCCCCGCAATCGGAAAGATCGCCGTCAACCCTAGGGCAATCAACACCCCTAGAGCCGTACACCAGAGCCATAGATTGGCCCACCCCCGCAGGTAAGGTCGCAACAGTTTGGCCTGGGCATCCCCCAGGAGCAGGCTAAACAGCAGCACAAATAACCCGGTTATGAGCCCCGTAAATAGAACAACATCCTCCTCGGTCCTTAGCAGCCCCTGACCTCCAAATAACGACTGAACCCCAAAGATCAGCACGATTACTAGCAGCAGCGGCATCACAATCGCCTTTAACCCAGCGAGGAGCCAGCGCCACCACAACCCGTTGAGCTGTTTTTGGGCTTGATAGCTTGAGGTCCCATCACCTGTTGGACGCGTTTGCCTGGAGCCCGCCCGCTGCTGCGGTAAATCACTCGGGATATTGCTAGAGGCGCTGCTGTCGGAGATAGCAGTCCCCACAGCCCCCTGTTCGGGACTAGGGGGCGGCGCAGAAAAGGCGGCAGGCGGCGGCGCAGAGAAAGCGGCAGGCGGAGCAGAGAAGGCCGTGGCGGCAGTGGGCACTGGCTGAGACCGTGCCGCTGTCGGTAAAACTGGAGTAAACGGACGCTGCAACGCGGCCAGTAGATAAGGAATTGGCGCTGACTCTGGTGCGGGTAAGCGCTCGGGCACCTGCGCCAGGGTGGTTTCTAGTGCCCAGGCCGTTACCCCGACTAACCCAATGCCGCTGAGCTGGGCTAGGAATTTACCCCCCTCTAGACCAAATTGCACCAGTGCAAATGCGCCCAATACGGTTGCACTGGCTACCGTTACCACCACGGCGTAGACCAGATGGGCGATCAGCCAGCGAGACGCATCGACCGTGCGACGCAGCACCCACCAGTGCCCCAAAATCTGTATCAGTATGCCAATCTGAGGCACCGCGCCTGCCAAAGTAAACCATCCCCAGTTCCACGCTGAGGGGATGCGCCGCGCCAGAATGCAGACTTGTACATAGGCAAAAGGCAGCGCCGCTAGCAAGCCCAGCATCAACGCCCGATCGGCCCGGACCCGACTGGGGGTAAGCAGGGTCACCACAATGATTAACAGCCCATTGGCGATCGCCCATTCCATCCCCAGCGGTAGCCACTGCCCCGACGGTTGAGGCCCTCCGATTAACACGCGGGAAGGTAAGCTAGGTGCCCGCTTCAAGGTGTGGGCTGCCACACCTTGAGCAGATGAAGACGTTGAGGACTGGGGCACTGGTGACGAAGCTGGCGGCTGATCGGCAGGCTGGGGGGGTGATGCGGCTCCCAAATGAACTGATTTTTGCCAGATGGGGGCATCGCTGCCGCTCAGATGGGCGATCACCTGCACACGCTGTATGCCCTCTGGTTGCAGGGTTTGCAGCCCTCGATAGATGCGGCTTACCGTTGTTTTAGCGTCTAGCTGGGTCGGGCTTTGCAGCCTTACAACTAGATTATTTTGAACGGTTTTAGCCTGAACGCGAACGCCCTGATGGCTAAAGCTTTGGTTGAGTAAGGTTGCGATCGCTGCAGCATTGCCCTCTTGAGCAAGCAATCTAAGCGCAGCGGGATTGGGTGACATGGTTGAGTGAAAATGATCAAGGTCAGCAGAGCCGGTTCAAAATGTCTGCTTTTATGGACGTTCTGAGACGGTTCGATTATTCCCACTTCCTATTAGGGCGCGTCATCAACACCGGGTGAAAGCCTTGCTGGGCAGGTTGACCGCGCCCTTTCCTGTAATATTGCTAGGGGCTGTAGCCGTTGTACCACAAGGGTTCTCAGTTTGATTGATGATAGCCCCTAGTGCAGCGTCAAAATCAAAATGGAGACAACGATCCTCACCAGCACTCAAAACCCCTTAGCAAAGCAGATTCGCAAACTACACAAGGGCAAGTTTCGGCGGGGGCAGCAGCAGTTTTTAGTCGAGGGCACCCACTTATTGCAAGAGGCGCTAGCGACCGGTTATCCCTTAGCGGTGGTTTGCAGCACGGCAGCTTGGCAAGAGCGACATGGGGCTCTTTGGCAACGGGCGATCGCCGTAACCGAGCGCTGGGAAACCGTCAGCCCAGCTTTAATGGGTTCGATCGCAACGACGGCTTCACCTGATGGAGTGATCGCGATCGCGCTGAACTCTGCCCCAGAGCAGCAGTCTCCCGCCTTGCCCAGCTTGGGGCTGGCGGTAGAAACCCTTCAGGATCCGGGCAACTTGGGCACCTTGATTCGCACGGCTACGGCGGCGGGCGGTGACGGTCTCTGGCTGAATGCTGACAGCGTTGAGGCCACCCATCCTAAAGTGCTGCGGGCCTCCGCTGGGCAGTGGTTTCGGTTGCCAATGCATCCCTGCGATGACTTGTTGGCTCAAGTTGACACCTGGCAGCAAACAGGGATTCAGGTGGTGGCGACGCACGCCCATGGCGATACCCCTTACTGGGCTATCGACTGGCGTTTACCCTCGGTGATTGTGCTGGGCAATGAGGGGGCTGGTTTATCGGCGGCTCTCACCAGTGCTATTCAGCAAACAATTACGATTCCGATGGCACCGGGAGTGGAGGCATTGAATGTCAGCATTGCTGCGGCAATTTTGCTGTTTGAAGCGCGGCGACAGCGTCTAGAAAGGGCTACCTAAGCTTTGGCGCTGGGCTAGATGACAGGGGGCCGAAGGGGCAGGGCCGCTAGAAACTGGCTATAAGGCTTCTGCAATTCAGTACTGGAGACTAAGGTCCGCTACTGCCCTCGGCGTCAGGGGTTGGATCCGCCATAAACTGCTCGATATCCTGGGCGGCTTCGCCCAGTGCTGTTTCCCAGTCAAAGGCTTCGGAAGGGCTAGAAGCCTGGGTTGCTTGAGTACCACCGGTTGGCTCAGGGGAGGAGTCGTCCGCTTGTAAAACCGCCTCCAGCTCCGTCAGCGATCTCATAAATTTGCGGGCCGCCCTGCGACGATTTTCCTGTTGCCGATTATCCATAGGCTTAGCTTCCCTAACAACGTTGAGGGAGCAGTAACTGATCTCAGGCAGGTGCACAGCCCCACTTTAACCTTGTTCCCTGAGGATGAAAGACCAGCTGGTTTCCCCTGGATTTGGTCTTAGCGGGTGATCAATTGGGATGATTCCCCCCTGAGGCAAGACGATAAAGGGGGAAATTGCCCTGTACATTTAAGTAAGTGTGAGGGCGCTATTGATTCAGGCGGGAAGCTTGGCTAAAGCCCCTGCAACGGTTGACATGAATTCTTTACGGTTGGTTGGAAAGCTTAGGAGAGCTTGTTGAGTCAGGCATTCGACTTCGTCTTTTTGATTTTTTGGGCTGGGGTTGGTGGCCATTGCGCAGCCATCCATGCCGTTCGCTTCGGCCTGAATACTGCCATTTTGGAGGCGTCTGAAT
>JBHJIP010000144.1:0-10496 GCA_050043365.1 Leptolyngbyaceae cyanobacterium | reverse complement strand
CCCCTGAGCGATCGCCCCCTGCACCGCACAACCGGGTTCTTGCTGGTGCTGACAATCCCGAAATTTGCACTGCTCAGCTAGAGCCTCAATATCGCTGAAGGTCTCGGTTACCCCTTCCGTCACTGACCAAAGCTGCAGCTCCCGCATCCCTGGCGTATCAATCAGCAACGCCCCAGAAGGCAGCGAGAAGAGATGGCGCTGGGTGGTGGTGTGGCGGCCCTTGCTGTCATCCAGGCGAACCGTTTGGGTGGCCTGGGCTTCAGCGCCGATCAGGTAATTGGTCAGGGTCGATTTCCCGACCCCCGATGACCCCACTAGGGCAATAGTCTGACCCGGTGACAAATATTGCTCCAATGCGTCCAGGCCGGTGCCGTTAGCCACGCTGATGCCGTGAATCGGTACCCCCAAGGCGATCGCCTCAATCGTGGCGCAAGCCGCCGTCAGGTCAGGGCACAAGTCCGCTTTGCTCAGCACGATCACCGGGTTTGCGCCGCTTTCCCAGGCCATGACTAAATACCGCTCGATGCGACGGGGGTTAAAGTCATCGTCTAACCCCATGATCAAGAACAGCGTATTGACGTTGGCCGCTACCACTTGCCCTTCGCTTTTAGTCCCTGCCGCCTTACGCACAAACTGACTGTGGCGGGGCAGGAGATGGTGAATCAGGGCGCTGCTGTCTACCTGGGGAAGCTGCAATACAACCCAATCCCCAACTGCGGGAAAGTCTTGGGCAGTGACGGCCTGGTGACGAAATTGCCCAGTAACCTGAGCATCGAAATCTCCCGTTTCGGTCAAAACCCGATAGCTGCCCCGTAATTCCACGGCAATCCGTCCCACGGCAAACCCCTGGGCTGCAAACGGGGCGAAGGCAGCCGCCAAGATGGGGCTGGCGGGCCAGCCCAAATCAATTAAGTTCAATGCTCGAATCCTCAAATAAAGCCGAAAAAGAAACCAATGATGGGCAAGGCTTCGGGCGGCTCAACCAGAGAAATATCTAGCGATAGTCCTAAGGGACTGGTCTTCGACCATCGCTCACCTTGCCAGATTCGGGTTCGAGAGGGTTACCGACTCAGCCATACAGCACCTCGCGAGGGTTTACTGACTTACTCTCCGAGTATAGCGATCTCGCATGATTACGGTTGACCGATCCGCTGCCCGACATTCCAACCTTGAGGACGTGTTAATCTTAAAGAAATATTAAGCGCTGTCTTTGCAAAAAGGTGTGGTATCCCTCATACCTGCATCCCACCACTTGCTTTCCCCTCGTTCGTAGGAGTTTGATGACCATGATTGCCTTGGGTGCTGCCCCCTCCCAAAACAACGCTTGTTCTTCCTCTGTTGCTAAGAACGGCTCAACCTTTTTGACCCACGAGTCCCTGGTGCAACCCTTCAAATATTGGGACAAAGGCCTCCATGACGGCATCTTTTACCAAGGGGATCTGTATGGCAAAGGGGATTGCTATGGTCTAACTGAGCGAGATATAGCCTTTGATGCGGCGACTCAATACACAGCCCTGGGTAAACATGTCTGTATCACTGTCTCTAATCACCAGTACATCTTGTGGGTGGCTTTGCGGGTGGCGCGCTAGAGCCCTCTAGGGAAGGTACAAGTCCTGAAATTTAAAATCGATCGTTTACCTGAAGTGAAATCAAACCGTTACTGCTTGATGGGTTACTCTCTTGTACGCCTATTCACTAGAGTGATGGCCAGATAATGGACTCGTTGACAAAGTAGTTGAACTTGGGGAAATGGGAATCTGCACCATAAATTGAGTTCCCTTGCCGGGGGTCGATAAGCACTCCAAAGCCCCTCCATGTCGGTCGGTCACAATCTGGTAGCTCATCGAGAGTCCCATGCCTTTGCCTTCCCCAACAGGTTTGGTTGTAAAGAAGGGATCAAAGATATACTTTTGAACTTTGGATGACATACCAATCCCATTGTCGATAATGCCAACTTGAACCCAACTTTCATTGAGCAGACTCGTCCGCAAAATGATCTGTTTTGGTGTTGCCTTTTGATTTTGAGAAATCTGATGCTCAACTCTGGTTTCTAAAGCATCAATAGCATTAGCAATGATATTCATAAAGACTTGATTGAGTAAACCCGCGTAGCACTTTACAGGTGGTAACTCCTGAGCGTAGTTTTTGATGACTTGGATCTCAGAGCGATCTGGGCGGGCCTTGAGGCGGTGCTGCAAAATCACGAGCGTGCTATCAAGTCCCTCGTGAATATCGACCGCCTTGAATTCAGCCTCGTCTAGCCGGGAGAAATTCCGCAGTGAGTTAACCACCTCGCGGATACGACTACTGCCCACTTGCATGGAGGTCAGTGTTTTTGGCAAATCATTTTTGATGAAGTCCAAATCCATGGCATTCACTTCAGAACGGATTTCATCGACTGGGGCAGGATAGTGACGCTGATAAAGAGCCAGTAATCTCAGCAGATCGTGACTATATTCTTTGACATGTAGCAAATTCCCATGAATGAAGCTGGTTGGGTTGTTGATCTCGTGGGCGACCCCAGCGACCAACTGCCCTAAGCTAGACAGCTTCTCATTTTGCATCATCCTCATTTGTGCTTGATTTAAAGCCTCCAAAGCATCTTGAAGATGAATGTTTGTCTTTTTTGATGTGTTCTTGAGTTTTTGATTAGAGGTCTCATATCGATTTAAGAGCTGCCTGACAAACCGCGTATATTCGTTAAAGGTCTGAGCTAACGTGCCAACTTCATCACGGCTTCTAACGGGGACCTGTAGATCAAAGTTCGCTTCTTGAATGGATTTCTGAGTCGTTTGTGTGATTTCTTCTAAGGGTTTTAGGAGGAGTCGACTTGTTAAATGCATAACTAAAAGTCCCAGTAACCCAGATAAAATGATGCTGCCCACCATTAATCTCGTCTGAGTGACTGAGGCATCAATTGAAATGAGTACGGCTACTTTATGCTCTTCTTCTGCAGCCGCTTGTAGGGAAGTTAGCTTATCAATAAAGACATCAAGCTCTAGAACAAAGTCATTTTGGTCGATGCGATTCAACTCTGCCTGTATAGCATCAAGACCTAAAGATTCTATGGCATTCGCATCAATTCTTTCTATTAATAAATCAGTTTGACTTAAATGCTCACGAATGTCGTTTTCGTGCTCCCTCAAGATAGCGTTAGCAATCACTAGTTCTTTATCGGAGGGAGAGGCATTTTCTACACTCGGTTCAATATTTCCAAATTCATCAGAATTTAAGAAGGCATACCAATCTTGCCTGAAATTTTGATGAGCTTGGGAAAACTGGTTAAATTCTGCAATGAAACTTGAGTCGCCTGAAAAGTCAGATGAGTTGCTTGCGCTCAAAAGGTTTTGATTATAGAAAATAAACTTGAGTAAACTACCTTTTAGTTGGTTGATATCCTCTAGGTCTTCAACAGACTCTGCCTCAATTTCAGCAGCTTTTCGCTCGGCCTGATTAGCTACAGAAAATCCGAATAATGTCCCAAAAACTGTAATCGAGAATGCGAGGCAGTAGCCGGCCAGCATTTTCTGGCTCAGGGGCCAGTGCCTTAGCCAATGAATTAACGTTTTCGGACTGATACGAAATAGGAAACCAATCTTACGTTTTAACCTTCTTTCGTTAAAGGAAGAATCGGTAGCCATAAGCTCCTTGGCGCTGCCTTAAGAACTAACCAAGCGTTTTCTGGATTGTAGATGCAAGGTCGGACTAATGACAAAACCTAGCATGTACAACTGAGATCTGTTGTACGTGCTAGTTGAAGGATATCAAGTTTCTGATTAGCACTTTAGCTTTTGACAGTTTGAAACGGTGGATAGTTCACGAGGATTCTCGTCTTTAGCCTAAAATTAATCATTTTTTACGAGTCTTTACGGTCCGAGGTCGTGATTGTAATTGAATTTACGGTTTACATGCCGAATGGTTTGAAAACTTTGAGAAATGAATTTTTCGTCTATTGTCTTGATTTTTTTGAAAAGCCCATTAGTGAGTTAATTGATGAATAGTCAATTAACTCACTAATGGCTACTGTAGTGATTGTGTAATCATCTCGAATTAAACTGACGGTGGGTTGATAGAAATAGTTTGTTTCGGAGATCTGATCGCCTCTGTTATCGGCTAAAGCCAAGTCGTCATGGACAGATATTTATCCCGAGGTTGGAATTGGGCGCGGCGGTAGAGTCGCTGGGCCGGTTGGTTGGTGTGGGCGACTTCTAGGTGCAGTGCTCTGATATCGAGCCTTCTTGCTTCAATTTTGATCAAGGCCAGGGTCTCAGTGCCGAGACCTTGTCCCCGAAATTGAGGCAATAGGTACAGCTCATCGATAAAGGCATCTTTGCCACCAAACTCAATGCTGTAGCCGTTGCAGAGAGCGATATAGCCAGCCAGTTCTGCTTGGTGGTAGATCAACCAAATGCCCCCTAGGTTTGCATCGTGGAATAGGGGCTGCAATACTTTTTCGAGGCTGGCACTATCGGTTTCCAGATCCTCTAGGGCATGAAAGGCCTGCACCAAGGGCAAAAGCAGCGGTAGATGACTTAGTGTGGCCAGTCGCAGTTCGGTGGTCATAGGTTAACCGTTAACGGGCCTCAATTATGGCGTCTTGCTGTTGGCGATCTCCCGCTGTACGGCTAAGCCAATCTCCAATGCTTCCTGTAAAAACTGCTGGTATTCCGTGGCCTGGTTATTCAGGTGCAGAGTTTGCAGGGTGGCCAGGTTGGTTTCGATGGTACTGAACAACGTTTGTCGTCGCTGGATTAAGGCCCGATGACGACGCAGAATTTTTTCGGTCATCAGCGCTGAAATCAGGCTATCGCGGGTGGCTTCCAGCGCTTGGATAACTTCATCCCGATTAGGCAAGCCCAAATTGGCCGTGGGGACCGTACCCAGTTCATCCATTACCTGTACTGCTTGGATGATGTCGTTGTGGCGATCGACTTCATCCAACAAACGCGCCAGGGGCTTGAGGGTCTTATAGCGGGTCCATTGGTAGCTGTGCCAGGCGATCGCAATCAGCCCGGTTAACCCAGCAACCGCCACTAGCACGATCGCGAGGTTACTGCCAAAGCCCGACCAACTACGCAAGATCACGAGCCCGAGCCCCAAACACATAATGAAAATCACCAGTAGGATTACGCTTTCGGTGATCAGGAATGAGATCAATCGTCGAGTTGACTTTAAAGCGGATGGGCGGACGACGCCCCCCATAAACACCTGGCCAATGTCCAGTCCCGTGAGCTTTTCGAGCTGGGGTTGGGTAATGCGTAGAGCCTCTAGTTCAGATGCCATGGAGATGAATTAGCGGCCAAACAGTAGGGACATTAAACTCTTGATTACCTGGGCATAGAAGTTGCCCTCTAGGTTGCGAAACAGTTGAAAGGGCTCCCCCGGTGAACCAAAAAAGGGCCGCAGGGTCCAGCCCAGTTGACTGCCCACCAAGCCATAGAGCACTACCCAAGAGAGCAGCAGGTTTTTACGGATTTTGGGTGTGGCCCGATCAAACTTCATTACCGACTGCATGCCTTTGTAAAACAGGTTTACCCCCACAAAGCCGGTGAGGGAGAAGATGGCCACATTCAGCAGCAAAAAGAAGTGGTAGTCCCGAATCGAGATTAAAAAGAACAGCGTCACTGGCGCAAAGCTAAACAGCAGCACGCTAATCACTGAAACCGTGGTCAGACTGAGCACGGTGTATTGCTTAAAGTCGGCCTTAGAGCCGAACAGAATGTCAAAGAAATAGAGGGTGGGCAAGCAGATAAGCAGGGTGAGCAGATAGAGGGCCGGGAGCTTAGCAGTGGAGACCAGCATCTGCTGCCAACTGTTGGAAGCGCCAATAATCGCCCCGTAGATGGCAAAGAATAGAGAGCTGGCAATCATCAAAGAGAGGATTTTGGACTCGATTTTGACGCCACTCTGGACTTCTTCGAGGAAGACATCGCGATCGCGCAGCAGGGTAATTAAGGTCGAAAAGTGGTTCATGGCGGGTTCTGAAATCACCAATGGCCGTTCCTTTAGAGCTTAGCCAGAGAACCGGTGAGATTAAGTCGGATTCCGTCGGCAGATCACGCAGCCCATTTGCAACATCCCCTAACGATCTTGAGAGGGTGTTTAAAAAGGGGGGAGGCCAGTCTTGAACAACAGCCTTACATCACGTCAGCGATCGCACCCATTGCCTTAAAGCGACTTCCGCTTCAACTTCATCTTGCCGTGCGGCGGCCAAAAACTCGTAAAGTTTCACCTTGGGGACTTGAGGAAAGGTCGGACTGGCCTCAACTTCGTGATAGTCACCCTTCTGTAACCCTATAGATACGCCAAACCTCGCCGTTGTACCGCCAGAATTCTGGCACCTTCATCGCGGCGTAAAGCGCTAACTTGTCGATATCGGTGTGGGTAATATCCACCTCGACAATCAGGTCCGGAGGCGGATCTCGATCTAGGTCCACATCCCGACCGGCGACCCGCGGCTGGTTTTGAATGTAATAGGCATTATCAGGCTCTGCCGAGCGCTCTAGGGCCTCCCTATCCAGGGTCGTGGAACCCATGGTTTTGACTTTCAGACCCAGTTCCACGACCAAAATGCGAATGAAGAGTTCAATCAGGCGGGCTGAGAATTCATGAACTTCCAGGGGTATGGTGACTTCTAGCCTCCCGTGCAGATAGGTGAAACGAAGGTTGCGATTTTCTAAAGGGGAAGCGCCGCGGCAAAGGGTTTCCCGTAGGACTTGGTAGCGCTGCCAGGTCAGCCCGTGAAAGAGCAGTCGTTTTTCGCCCATGGGCGGGGCAATGGGCTGGGAGACGAGTGGGGCAACGGTAGCCATAACGACCCTTGAGCGCAAGAGAGTTTGTTGATCCTAGTCTATGGGTAGGGGAGCTTGAAAGTTGCCTTAGGCCCGCTGCCAAATCTTGACGGTTTTGTCGGCACTGCCGCTGATAATCATCTGCCCGTCTGAGTTACAGGCCAAGGCTAAAATTTCGCCCCGATGGCCGCTCAAGGTCTCGACCCGTTCCCCCCCCTGCCATCGCTGAATGGTCTTGTCATGGCTGCCACTCACCAAAACCTGATGGCCAGAACCAAACGCCAAGGCGCTTACTGGTTTGTGGTGTCCCTTCAGCTTGGCGATCGTCTTTTTGCGATCGCAGTCCCACAGTAAAATCTCGTTCCCATATCCAGCGGCGAGGCGATCGCCCTCGGGACTGAACGCGATGGAGAGGACGGGGGGCTTCTGAATGGGGAGCAATCGCGCCTTACCGGTTTTGAGACTACGAAGGGTGAGGTGTTTGCCCGTGCCCCCATAGGCGATGGCTTTACCGGTTGGATTCACGGCCAGGGCCAAAATCGCCTCCCCCTGATGCTTAAGCACCTCAATCTCTTTACCCGTGTTTAAGTCCCACAGCCGCACGGTCCAGTCTTGGCTGGCGCTGATTAACAGCGGGCTGTTGGGGTGAAAAGCGAGGGCCGTAATCGTATCGGAATGGCCCGAGAACAGACTCCGCAGCACCTGTACCTGTTTGCCCGAATGCATCGCCCAAATGCGAATGGTTTGGTCTACCCCAGCACTGGCGATCAGCTTGCCGTCGCCACTCACGGCTACGGTACAAATGGCCCGATCATGGCCCTTGAGGGTTTTTAAGACCCGCCCCATCTGGGGATTCCAAATTTTGAGGGTTTGATCATGGCTACCGGTCACCAGCTTGCTGCCATCTGGGGTGAGGGCCATTGCCGAAACGGCGGCCTTATGGCTACTCACACTATGGATGCAGCGCCAGGGGGGGCGCGGACTGGGGGCAGACTCTGGGGCGGTTGGAGATGGCTGGGGTTGGGTTTGCAACTCGGCGGCTTTGGTAAAGTCAGCCTCGGCCTGCAGGTTAAAGCCCAGTTTCTCTAGGGCAAAGGCCCTGGCGCGATAGGCGTCGAGATAATCAGGCTGTTTGCGGATCGCTTGGGTAAAGCTGGCGATCGCTTGGGTATAGCTATCCACCTGCAGGTAAGCCACCCCGTCTTGGTAGTATTTGTCGGCGCTGACAAAATCCACCGAAACCTTGGGGAAGGACGACTCGGGCTCAAAGGCATCGAGCTGGATCAGCTGCTCGTAGGCTTCTTTAATCAGGGCAAATTTAGCTTGGGCTTGGTTGAGCTGCGCTGGGTCATGGGCAAATTTGTCAGGATGCCACTGCTGGGCCAGGGTCCGATAGGCTTTTTTGATCTCTGCTTTGGAGCTGCCAGGGTCTAAACCCAGTACCTGATAGTAGTCGTAGAAGCTGGCCATGGGGTTTAGCGCTGGGCAGATGGGGTGGGGAGACGGCGCGAATGGCCTATTCCTCTTTACTAGCCTAAGACCACGCCCCAGAATGCATCTTTAAAAGGTATTTCATTGGCGATCTTTTTCAGTTTTTTGTCGTTTCCGGCGGTGTGAACCAGGCGAGGACGGGAGGCTTCGGAAAAGGCGAGACCACATTTGGCTTGGCAGGTGCCGGTGATCGCTTCGTAGAGGTCTTCGACCGTCTGCTTATCTGCCGCTTTGCACTCAAGCCTTTTGGTTTTGAGAGCGAAATCGACCTGAGGTGAAGTCACGCTTGTGTAGGTGCTTGGTTTTACGTCCCGTCACCCGCCGCCGCCACATCCTAAAACTCGACGGCTTCATCACGCGACGCATCAACGTGATCACCTGCTTTTCCTTAAGGCCAAACTGCAGCTCGATCGCCTCAAACGGAGTACGATCTTCCCAAGCCATTTCGATGACGCGATCGCGCGTTTGAATATTCAATGGGGGCAGCTTTGTCGCCATGCCAACCGGTTAAGTTAAACGTCTGTTCACTAAGCTAACGCGCCACCCGTGGCGAGGGAACCTACGATGCAGATAGAGAGGTGATTTCTCCCTTTCGGACTGTTTTCGGAGCCGTAACCCATGCCCAGCAAAATCGGATTCGACTATGACGCAGAATTGATTGAAATGGGCGTTGACCCTGCCATTCAAGCTAGAAAAGCAAACACCCTGGTCACGACTGGCGAAACCGGAGATCAGTTTGTGTTTTGGAGTCAGCGTCGCTCAAAAACCGAATCCGAGATTTGTGGGGGAGAAACCTTCATTGATGACTTCTTGCGCAGTCACAATGCCTATATTGGCTGGGATCTATATGCCTAACCGGGCGGCTTAAATTGCCAACCCGTTGGCCCTCACCCTAAATCCCTCTCCCTCTGGGAGAGGGATTTGAGTGCATCACTTCTTTAACAGAACAGTGCCGTATGGTTTGCTTGCTCATCCAGTACTGACGTCAATCAGCGATTTGTCCCGGTCAGTTTGGGCAAAAACTTGGTGAGCTGTTCGCCGAACTGGTGTTTGAGGTCGGTGCTGTCGGTGTAGTTCTGATAGAAATGGCCCATGTCCGAGAGCTTTTGCTTGAAGTTGAGCAGGGTCATAATCTCGGGGGTGAGATCCCCTGTATTAATGGCTGCATTCTTGAAGTAGGTGAAGATCAGGGGCTTGTCGCTGTTTTTAAAGGTCTCTAGCGCCACCATAAATTCCTCTTCGGTGTATTGCCCCACCTTGGTGTAGGCAAGGATCACAAACACATCGCTGGTCTGGATGGCTTTGTTGTATTCGTCTTGGGAGCGGGTCTTGGACAGGGCGGCGAGGAAGTCCTCCCAAATCACCAGCTCTAAAAAGACGCCGGTTTTGACCAGCTCCTTGTTTTTGCGATTGATAAAAATCTCGAACTGCTCTCGGTCTGCTTTTAGCTCTGCTGAGGAGGCCAGAAAGATTTTGAGGGTTTGCATGGTGGTGGGCGCGCTGGGTTCAGGGGGCGTGGGTTCGGGACCGGTTTTGTCGGGCAGGGTTTTGACAATGGTTTGAACGTCAAAGCCCTCTAGCAAGGCCCGCAGGGAGACATCATCCTCGCTGATTTCACACTCGATGGTGGACTTCTTGCCCGATTCTTGGCGGGTTTTGAGGCGGGTGTATTTAAAAAAATGGGGATCTGCACTTTCCACGCAGATGCTGCAATTACAGGGAATCATCTTGTCGTATTGCAGTTGATGGTAGGACTGGCTGATGGCGTCCAGTTCATCGACGATGACGGCCCTAAACTCGGCAATGCTGGGGCCGGAGAAGCGCAGGGAAATGCGGCGCAGGTTGAGGTCTTCTTTGATTTCTGCCCAGGTGTTGCCCCGTTTGATCACCATGCCATTGCGCCAGACCCAGGCGTGGTTGGGGATGTAGCGATAGAGGGTGACGGCCAACTGCCAAAAGATGCCCTTGGGCATAAAGGCGTCGTAGCGCAGTTGCATGTGGCTGTTGTGGGTATCGTCCCAGGGGTAGGCGGGGGTGTTGGGGGGCAGCAGTTGGGGGGCGACCAACTCACCGGTCTGGTCAATCTCATACGCCAGCCGAAAGTTTTTCATCAGCTCGATCAGGACACCCTGCATGTGGCGATAGGGCGCATCGCGCCAAATCTGGGCGCAGTCGTTGCGGCGGAAGCGGCCTGCTTTAGCCTTGATGCGGTCA
>JBHJIP010000143.1:0-75122 GCA_050043365.1 Leptolyngbyaceae cyanobacterium | reverse complement strand
GTGGCCTGTCACTGGGTACCCATGCTCTGCATTCCATCCTCTTGCAACGGACCTGCGTCTGTTAGGCTACCACTGCCGTTAAGCATCGGCGTTTGGGGTTCGGGGGCGACGGCCTTACTGGTTGGGGCTAGCCTATCGGCGACAGATCCGGTGTCGGTGGTGGCCCTTTTTCGAGAGTTGGGGGTTGATAAGCGGCTAACCACCCTAATGGAAGGGGAAAGTCTCTTTAATGACGGTGTTGCCGTTGTGGCTTACAACCTGCTCCTGGGGTTGGCCTTAGGGCTTGAGCAGTTTGAAGTGCCGGTAACCGTTGCCCGGTTTTTGATTTTTGTAGGAATTGGGGTCAGCGTCGGTGGGCTGATTGGGTTTGGAATTTCGTTTTTAACCCAGCGGTTTGATTTACCCCTCGTGGAGCAGTCATTAACCCTCGTCTCTGCCTATGGCACCTACTTAGTGGCGGAGCAATTAGACGGTTCTGGGGTAATTGCGGTAGTCACGACTGGCCTAATTTTGGGGAATTTCGGGTCCCGAATCGGCATGAACCCCCGCACTCGATTATTGGTGTCGGAGTTTTGGGAATTTGTGGCGTTTTTCGTCAACTCCATTGTCTTTTTGCTGATTGGGGATCAAGTCGTCTTCAGGGGATTGATCAGTAACCTGGATACGATTTTGGTAGCGATCGCCATCATCATTGTGGTGAGAGCCATCAGCATTTTTGGCCTAGGGGCCTTGAGTAATTGGTGGGTCGGCTCTGACATCAATTTACGGGGCCAAACGCTACTGTGGTGGGGCGGTTTACGAGGCTCTGTTTCGGTGGCATTGGCCCTCAGTGTCCCCGTCATCCTTGAAGAGCGCGAAGAAATCATTGCCATCGTATTTGGAGTGATGCTGTTTACCCTGCTGGTACAGGGTTTGACCACCAAACCGCTGCTAGAAGCCCTCGATCTGTTGGGCGATCAACCCCTCAGACAACGCTACAACGAGTCTGTGGCCAGACGCATGGCCCTCAAGCGGGTACTCGCCCGTTTACAAGAGATTCAACAGCAGCAGGAAATTGATCCGGAATATTGCAAGTACCAAATTGCCTTGGTCGAAGGCCAACTGAATCAATTAACCGCAGATCTAAAAGCCCTGCGCCAGAAGCATCCTGACTTGCAAACCTTTGCTGTAGAACAAATGCAAGAGGAGCTGCTGGCGATCGAGTCTGATACCTACGCAGAGCTAATCCGGGGGGGACAGTTGAAAAATGAAATGGCACCGCTGTTGCAATCTGTCTTGGTTACCGATTCTGGTACAGAATCGGCAGCATAAGAGAGCCTATTCCCCTTGGATTTTAAGCGGTTGAATCGGGGAAGGGGGCTTTAATCGCCGTCGTCGCTGCCAGGATAGGGGCGTTGGACTAGGGGCCTCTTCTGGCAGCAGCTCTAGTTCTGCAGGCTGTTCTGGCTCTGCTGACTGCTCCTGTAGATTAGCCGATCGTCTATAGTGATCTCGCTCTGCCGCTAAAGTTTGGCACCGTTGCTTGAGCTGGGTTTGACGACCCAATTGGTCGGAGAGAGACAACTCTAATTCATGAATCCGCACCTGTTGGACCCTCAGCGCATGGCGCAAAGCGGTCATTTCATCTGCTGGCACTAAAGCTGCTGGTGGTTCTAAAGCATTTTGCTCAGCAGTTTCAGACTCCATGCTATCGAAGTCTTCAGGGTGTTCAATGGCAGTCGCCTCGTGGAGGGTGGCCAAGGTTCCTTGCAATGCGCTAGTTAAATGGGCAAGGTCACCATGGTGATGGTGAACCATTGCAGTGAGCGTCTGAGTATAGTGGCGAGCACTTTGTAGTTGCCCCCCTAAGCTCACGGCCATGGAGCGGGCTACCATTACTTCTGCCTCTAACTCTAGGCTTGAGGCATTGCGAGACTCGGTGGGGTGTTGACCGTCTTGGCATTGATCACGCAGATGCTGCAGATAGGTTTGCAACTCTGCTTCCCCCTGCTGGATCTGAAATTGGAGGCGATTCAGGGTAGATTGCTGATGATCAACCCAGTCGTCTAACACCGTTGTAATTTGTTGAAGCAGCGAAGTCTGGGTCGAGTTGAGTTGAGTCAGTTGTGACTTGAGGTAGGCGATTGCCTGCTCTTGAACGTTGGCGTATTTCTCAGTTGTGGCCAGTTGCGACTCTAGCCATTGTTGATCTTGAACTTGCTTCTTCAGGTCCTCCAGGGAATACAAGGCTTGATCTAGGGCTTGCTGGAGATGGCAAACACGCTGCACCAACTTGAAGTCAAGGGATTCTTCTTGGGGCATGAGTGGGGGCAGCGCGACAGATAGAGAGCTTGAAGCCCACTCTAACAAAGGTTACTAGGCCGCGCAGGAGACTGTCACAGAGCGTTTACGGTCTCTCGCTGGGAGCTGCTGCTACGGCGATAGCGGTTGGCACTGTTGATTTTTTTAAGGATCCGAGTGCTTGGGTGATTTGGGCCAACATTCGATGTTCTCCCTGGGCATGCAAAATCGACGCGGCGGCTTCTAGGTCCGTAATGGCGGCAGGGTATTGCTGCTGCTGCTGATAAAGTGCGCCCCGATAGCAGTAGGGCAAAGCCATCCGAGGCACATGTTGGATGGTCACTGTTTGATCGGCGATCGCAGCCGACAAGTTCCCTTGCTTTTGATAGGCTTGACCTCGATAAAAATAGGCAATCGGTGAAGTGGGCTGAAGTTGTATGGCAGCGGTCCAGTCGGAGATCGCCGGTTCATACTGCCCCTGCTGAAAATAAACCCAGCCTCGATTGCAGCGGGCTGCCCAGTTGCCAGGATCGAGCGTCAACGCCTGGTTAAAATCAGCCAGGGCATTGTGGGGCTGCTGACGATCTACCCAAATCACACCTCGATTATTCAAAGCGCTTGAGTCTTCTGGCGCGAGCTGCACCAGATAGGAATAATCGGCAATGGCCCCCTCCAGATCGTTGAGGTCATAGCGGGTTCCAGCCCGATTAAAGTAGGCCATAGTGTCTTGGGTTCCCAGCTCAGGATGATCAAACCGCTGCAAGAGCCGCTGAATCACGGTTGTTTCAGTCGTCCGTAGCCGCACATCTAGGTTGGGGAGCGCTGTGCTGGCAGCCGGTAAGGTCTCTAGTCCCACAATCGCGTGGGCGCGATCGCAGACCAAAAATTGCTCATCCGTACCTAAAATTTTGAATTTAAAGCGGTTTGGATAACGCTGCTTAAGTGGCAGCAGTTGCTTTAAGGCTTGCTTCAGTTGCTTTTGCAGCGCGGTGTTTAAATGCCAAGGCTGACGAATGGCTTTTACGAGCAAACCTTGGCGGCGATCGCTAGCGTGGCACCAGCCAATTTCAAGGCGACACTGACGCTCCAAGACCTCTTCAAATCGCACCCGTAATTCGTCATCTAAAGTTGCTGACGGTGACCAAGGCCAAACCATAACGACCCGCTCTTGGGCTTGATCTAGAGCCTTGAGTAGGGCCTGATTGATTGGGCTATCCCAGCGATCGACGCTGTCACTCTCAAGCGGAAAAGCCGTGAGCCATTCATTCCCGGCGGCTACCGATGGAACCGGCGTGAACTGCGGTAATTGCCCCGGCTCAGTCGGCGTCGACATCAGCTCATAGCGCTGCATCAACTCTTGAGAGGTTTGCTCTAGGGTGGCCAGTTGCCACTGAAGACTGCTCAAGTAAGTTGCTGTTGTACCCCGAATTTCTGTAGTGATATCGAAGGGCACAGAAATGTCATTTAGACGCGTTTCGATCCGTTCCACCATCCCTGACAGTTGCGTTAAGTCGTTTTCCAATTCCTTGATGGGTTTGGTCGAGCCCCCGTGGCGACCATTCTGATGCGTATTCAAAGACGTGCTCTCCTCAGCGAGTCGGAGCGTATGGACATGCTTACGCAAACTGTTTTGCTCGGTTTGCAGCGTATTGAATTTTTCCCCTAGAGCTACGAAGTCTCGGCGGGGGACCAGCTCCGCCACCGCTTTAATCAACTCTCGCACCTCGCCCTTGAGTAAATTCGGGTCGCTATTGCTGGGAACTTGGCGCAAGCGGCGATCTAAATGACGAATCGCATCTTGAAGGGTCGTCTGAGCCGTTTTACTCTCACTACCCAAACTTTCTAAATTGACCCGAAGCTGCATCAGTTCCGTTTTGAGCTGAGAGACATCTGCCTCGGTGGCCTCAACGCGAGGCAAACTAGAGAGGCGCTGCACTTGATTTTTCAGGTTGCTGAGGGTCGAACAGACATAGGTGTACTGATCCTGAAGCTGAGCCATGTCTTGGTACAAATGGCTCAGATCAGGTCGCTCAATCGCTTCGATTTTTCGCTCTACTTCCTGTTGTGTGCGCTCTAAAGCTTGGGAAATTCGCACCACGGCGCGATCGCTATGGGCCATGGCCGCTCGCTGCAAATTATTGATGGTTTCGGGCGTGGGGTGAGCCGTGATGCGCGCTTCAAGTTGGCCGAGTTTTTGATTTGTGTCACTTTCTAAAGCCCCTACTTGGAGGTCCAGATCGTCCACCCGCTGGGCGACTCGCCGTCGCTCAAACAACCCTAGAGCAACTAATACAGTAACGGGCAGAGTTGCTGCTGCCGCCTGTTGAGTCGCAACAGAGACCAAGGCCCCAGCACCTGCACCCAACACCAGGGCAGAATCGCGCACAGTTGACCAATGGAGGTTTTTCACAGGATGCACAAGGGGTTAAAGAACTATGAAACCGAACGTAGAGAAACCCACCATGGTTCAAGCGCAGAACCTGGGGGCAGCAGATGACTACGTCGCATGGGTCTGTGCGAGGGCTAGCACTGTTTTAATTTTCAGATTCCATCTGAGCCCGTCAGGAAAAAATCATCGACAACAACATCTTGTGCTAGCTGGGGGAGCTGGGCTTCATGTTCTACCCTTAATCCCGCCTTTACCTTGCCAGGGTTGGGAGTCCTTATAGTTGGAGACGAGTCGCCGCACTTTATCGATTAACTATGCATGCTGGCTATCGCCTTGGCCTGGTTACAAGCAGCATTATTTTGGGGCTGACTGGCTGCACCCCAAAATTAAACATGACTGCGATCGAGGCTGAGATCAAAGCAGAGATCGAGCGTCACGGCCGCCGTATTTCCTTAGCCGAGGTGCGTTGCCCTCTCAACGTTGTCCGCCAATCAGGCGCTTACTTTCGCTGTGTCGGCACCTTAAAGCCGGAGGGAGAATTTACAATCAATGTCACCCAGATGGACGATGCGGGCACAGTCAACTGGGATATTCCCAACTCTCAAATTATTTTGAATCTCGTAAAACTGGAGACAAGTATCCAGGAAGACTTAGCCAAGCGATTGACCAAGCGAGCAATCATTGACTGTGGTGCGGTGTACCGCATCAATCAACCTGGTGAAAGATTTGAATGCCAGATTGTTGGAGGTCTCGATTTGGGGACAGAGCAGCTTGATGCCATTTTGGTAAAAGTGACGCCTGAGGGAGACCTCAACTGGCATGAAGTTAGAGAAAACAACCAGGTTGTTGATGCAGCATCTACATCGACAACAACATCCACCAGCGCTAGCGAATCTGCCGATACAGCCGATTCAACCAGGCCAGCGACCACACCGACTGGCACGCCAACCCGCAAAATAGCAGGCACCCGCGAAGTAGAGCGCCCGCGCATTGCTGGGGATGATGATTAAAGAATTCAGAATTTATTTTGACCTTAACCCGATAGCAATTATGCGTTAACGGTTAAGACATATCTCCTTAATCTCAGGCCGGTACGTTACGGGGTGGTTTATGAAATGCGCGTCCTCAACATCCCGGAGTGTGCTGTATGTTTGCGAATGGATTCAAGATTGCTGGCATGCTGACTGCTGCCACTGCAGTCGGTTTGGCTGCTACGACTGCTCAGGCTCAACTTTCTGGCAGTATTCTCATTGACGGTTCGAGTACTGTCTTCCCCATTACCGAAGCGATGGCGGAAGAGTTCAGGGGTGAGAATCCTAGTATCGATATCAGCGTCGGCGTTTCAGGAACTGGCGGAGGTTTTAGCAAGTTCTGCAACGGTGAAACGGTCATTAACAATGCTTCCCGCGGCGTTAAGGATTCTGAGCGAGAAGCCTGTGCAACGAATGGGATTGAATTCACTGAGATCCAGGTTGGCATTGATGCAATTACCGTTGTGGTTTCTAGCGAAACCGAAATCTTTGGTGCTACTGGCGAAGTTGAGAGTCTCAGCTTTGACCAACTTGCTCAAATTTGGGGACCGAGTTCAGAGCGTCGTGTCCGCCGCTGGCGTCAAGTTGATCGGGGCTGGTCCAATCGCTTGATCACCCTCTTTGGACCTGGTACCGACTCAGGCACCTTCGATTTTTTCACCGATGAAGTGAATGGCGAAGAGGGCGCTAGCCGTGCTGACTACATTGCCAGTGAAGATGACAACGTTTTGGTATTAGGGGTTTCTCGCAGCGAATACGCTCTGGGGTATTTCGGTCTGGCTTACTACCTCGAGAACCAAGACGTTCTCAAAGCGGTGCCCGTAGAGGGTATCGAGCCCAACTTCGAAACTGCGGCTTCTGGAGAGTACCCGCTCTCTCGCCCATTGTTCATTTATGTCAACAATGAAGCCCTAGAGCGCCCTGAAGTTGCTGCTTTTGTGGAGTTCTACCTTGAGACGGCTCGCGATACTGACCTCGTTACGGAAGTCGGTTATGTTGCCATGCTCGATGACCTTTACACCAACATCCTGGCTGATCTAGGGCTGTAAGGGCTTGGTGAAACCTCTGAGTGAGCATAAGTTTCTCGCAATCTTTCAGGGCGTCAGTTAGTTCATCCGAGTTTTGACTCACTGAAACTCTGCCCTCACTCGATATCAAGCATCTCCAGCCTTCTGGTCTGGGGATGCTTTCTTCTCTTGTAACCGTCCCAGAGATCATGCTGGCTGAGCGAAGTCGAAGCCAAACCCCAGCCAGAACGTCCCCTTCGACTCCGCTCAAGAGACGGTTACCTTCCCTTTGTGCATCAATCAATCTGTCAGTGATGCAATCACTTGGCTTTTTGTCCCGCAACTATGCCTTCTCCAGAGACCTTAGAAAAAAGCATTAGCCTGCCTACTGCTCTGCCTCAAAAACGGCGTTGGGGCTGGCTAGTTGCGCCCTTGATGGGGATATCGTTCGTATTACATCTAGGGCTTTTGTTCTTACCTTTGCCCGCCCAAGAACTGGTCAATGAAGAGCTAGAAGAAGAGGAACTGCAAGAAGAACCTGAAATCTTGAGTCTCTCAACGGTAGAGCCACCTCCTGAGCCCATCGAGACATCTCTTCAGGAACAACAGCCCGCCCAAAATGAAGTTCCACCTCCCTCAGGAGAACCTCCTCCTCCTCGTCCTGAGGACATTTCTGAAAATACCGATGAGCTAGCAATACAAGAAGGCGATTTAGACAGCAATGACCTAAATAATGAAGCAGTTTCACCGGCCGCATTTGATCCGGGAAGACAACAAGCAGTGCTGGGATCTGCTCGGGAGTATCTCGACCAAAGCGAATTTGGCGGGATAAACAGTGACCCAGGCTTAGTGGGTGCTTCTATTTCTGGTGGTTGGCCAGGATATATCGATTCAGGATGCTTTTTTGACAGTTTCGAGCCTGTTATTCAGCCCACGATAAATGCCGCCGATGCCATGTTTTTTACGCGTAATTTAGGTTTAGTCCGACAGGAAGAACTACCGCGTTTAGTACAGGGGGAATTGTTCCAACACGGTCATTACTGCGATGCCGAGTTTTATGAAGTTCTTGAGGAGGGTGTGCCGGTTCTATTCTTGTCATTAATTGGCATTGGTGACGGAAATCCACCCGGCAGTGCAGTTGCCGTTTTTTGGGAATCAGACCCACGTTGATATTGATACCAATAGAGGATGCGCAAAAAGCATTCTATTATCCATCAATAATTCAATAACACTGACCTCTCATATTTTTTGAATTCGTCCGGAGTTCGATCAAAAATTGTTGTCAACACCTGTGACTATTTCGTGTAATGCAACCTTCTGATAAACCTTCTAAAAAACGCCCTATTTGGCGCTACTTTACAGCACCGATGCTAGTGTTTTCAGTCGGACTTCATGGCGCTTTGCTCTTACTACCGACGGGTGCTTCAGACAATAACTTGGTGCCGCCCCCTGATCCCGAAGAAGATGGTATTGCCATTACTCGCATTGAGCCACCGACTGCTGAGGCTTCTAACAGCAGAAACAGCAGTTCATCCAGTGGTTCGAACGTTAGCTCGTCTGCCTCTGCTAGTGGTAATCGAGGAAATCGTTCGACGGATCCCTCACGGTCATCCAGCAATGCCCGCAGTTCGCGGGAATCTAATCCGGCTTCTAGCAATTCTGCAGCGTCTAGAAGTGCTTCGAATTCTGAGAATTCATTGAATTTAAGCCGGGATACCTCAACAGATTTTCAAAGTACCGCTTCAGATCCCCTATTAGTAGTTCTGGATTATTTTGCTGTTTTCGAAACCTACCGCGGGCCTTTTCCGGTTGCAGACGAGGAAATTCATGAACTAAAAGAGAGTTGGCTCAGTGGGCTCAAAGAAGAGAGTGCCCAACTGAGCAATATTAATGTAGGAGATATCCAGCCCCTGACAGGACTTGAAAAGATTCCCTATCCAGCGGAAATTTGTTTACCAGAAGTCCCAACTACTGCCCAACTGTTGGTATTGGTTGATAGCGAGGGAATCCCAAATCAAGATATTTTCCCTATCAAAGATACCGGCTATACCAGCTTCGACGATCAGGCTGGCGCAGTGATTCGTGCTCACACATTTCCCGAACAAGAGTCTCCAGTCGCTTATTTGGTGAACGTAGAGGTGGCTTACGACCCCGAAAGCTGTGAGTGGCCGCCAGAAGTGGAAGGGGTGCCTAACGCATTTTGGACATTGCTTAAAGGCTACATGGGTCCGGCTTTGACAAATCCTAATGATGCCAAAGCAGAGGAAGAGCGTTGGCGATCGCAACGCTCTCTCCCTGAGGCAACACCTTTACCCGACTTTGAGGCAACGGTCAGTTACGACCTGGCTCTTTGCTTGCCGATCGCGCCAGGACCAGCTCAATTTGGGGTAGTTATAGAACCAGATGGCACCTTCCGAGATGAGCCACAGCTCCTGCGGTCAACGGGGTATAGGAGGTTTAATAACCAGGCTGAGGAATTATTGAACCTGTTTACGTTCTCAAGTGGTGACACCCCCCAAGTGCATGTGCTGACGGTCTCCGTCGATTACAACCCGCTGCTATGTGAGTCTTTATCCGCACAAGCGCCTTAAAACTCAGACCCTTTAAAACCGCCAGAGATAGGGAGATCTCGGGTTTTAGCTGGGTATGCTGGCTGGGCGTATTCATATACTGATCCAGCTCAATGACAAATAAGCCTTCTCATCTCCGTGAACAAATTC
This sequence comes from Leptolyngbyaceae cyanobacterium, assembly GCA_050043365.1. Lineage (GTDB taxonomy): Bacteria > Cyanobacteriota > Cyanobacteriia > Phormidesmidales > Phormidesmidaceae > PCC-6406. Next base: position 65,695 of record JBHJIP010000143.1, on the reverse strand, counting down.
GGCTCTGGAAAAACAGTTGAATTCAAAAATACTTAAAGTATCGGATACACCAAAGTCCAGAGCCGACCCAGTTAGCTTTTCGAGCCAAGCCATATCGGTTTTTATGGATTTTGAGCCACATGAGATCAGGTTCTTCATTGCTAACTCATATCCTCAGCTCCAACCCTGAAATTATTGGCTACGGCGAAACCCATATCTCTTATCAGTCGCCTCAAGATCTGCAAAGACTCACACAAAAGGTTTATTGGGAAGGGCAAGAGTATCGAAATTTTGCGGATATTCCTAATTTATTTTTAAGAGAAAGTTATGCCTTAGATAAGCTTCTGCATGACAATAAATTACTCGATACAGAGCTTTTACTGTCTAACTATCTAGATTTGATATTTCTCATTCGAGAGCCCACAAGGGCTTTGCCAAGCATTCAAGATTTAAAGCCAAATTGGCCAGAAGAAAAGGTCTTAAGTTACTACTGCAGCCGCTTAAAAACCTTGATGTCATATGTAGAAACAATCCCTGCTAATAAAAAAAATTTTATGTATAAGCTACGACCAATTAATAGATAACACGCCTCTTGTTTTTGAGGCATTAAAGAATTTTCTATCGACCAACTCTGACTTTAGTGAGAAATATCAGATTTCGAAAAATACAGGTGCTCGGCACGTTGGTGATCATCGCAGCAGGATTATGGCAGGACAAATTGTCAGAACCCCGCGACAGTTAACGAGCAGGATCTCGCAAGCGAATCTTGATAAAGCTGCATCAGTCTATGCCGCTTGCTGTCAAGCAATGGCTCAGCACTCACTCTCTAAAAGTCCACTGATTTCAACAGATAACCACCCAGGCAGTTAACCTGAGTGGTTACATCGCTAGGAGCAGACAATCGGCGTTGTGCCTCAAGGCTACAGGCTGTATCGATCAACTGTCGTCGTGGCCATGAGCCGTGCAGCCAATGTGGGCTTAGACAACAGCTTCTTCTTTGACCAATTTGTCCCAACCCATTTCTTTGAGGCTGCCATTGCGCCGCAAGGGTCGGGTGACCAACTCTAGGATGTCGCGGGCATTGCTAAAGCCATGAATTTGAGCAAACGTGAACTCAACCGACCACTTGGTATTGATGCCACGCGCCTCTAACGGATTAGCGTGAGCCATGCCGGTGATCACCAGATCGGGATGGGTTTCTTTGATCCGCTGGAGCTGGTTGTAGTTATCGGGTTTCTCGATAATTCTGGGCAGTGCGGTTCCCATTTCACGGCAGGTTTTCTCAAGCAAAGCGAGTTCTGCTGCTTGATAGCGCTTGTCCATATAGGGGATGCCGATTTCCGGCACGGTCATGCCACAACGAATCAAGAACCGAGCCAGAGAAATTTCCAGCAGGTTGTCCCCCATGAAATAAACAGACTTACCTCGAATCAGCTCGATGTAGTCTTCTAGAGAGGCCCAGATCTTGGCTTCCCGCTCCTCCAAACCTTGGGGCTCAATATTGAAGACGGAGCAGATTTTCTCAATCCAGGCGCGGGTGCCGTCGGGACCGATCGGGAAGGGGGCACCGATGAGTTTGCATTTACGACGGCGCATCAATGTGGTTGCGGTACGGGACAGAAAGGGATTCATGCCAATCACATAATCCCCTTCATCCAAGATAGGCAGCTCGGTATAGCGCTTGGCAGGGAGCCAACCGCCCACCTTAATGCCCTGCTTTTTCAGCTCTAGGGTCATTTGAGTGACGATGGGATCGGGCACTGACCCAAAGAGTACTAAGTTGGGATGATCGTGATATTGGGTTTCATCGCGATCGCTCGTCTCGGCAGCCTCTTCTTCCTTTTTACGACCAAAGCTGAGGAATTTTTGGATGCCGCCGCGCTCTTCTTTTTCGCCCGAAGCATTGGCTGCAGGTAATTGTGCAGTGGTGGGACAGCGATTGGCCATGGCAGCCAGAACGGTATCTTCCCCTTGGGTGAAGGCATAGTCGAGGCCTTTGGCTCGGTCCACCTCTTTAGTAATACCAATTTCTGCTTCATGTTTGGGGGACAGCCCTTCCATGTCAGTTTTGATGATCTCGGTGGTGCAGGTCCCAATCCAGACGATCACAGAGGGGTTGCGATCGCGCTTAATCTGCAAACAAAGCCGCTTCAACTCTTCGTAGTCATTGAGCTGAGCCGAGATATCCGCCTCTTCTAGCTCAGCCATGGCATAGCGGGGTTCCGCAAAAATCATCACCCCCATGGCATTTTGCAGAAAATAGCCGCAGGTCTTGGTACCAATCACCAAAAAGAAGCTGTCTTCAATCTTTTGGTAGAGCCACGCCACGCAGCTAATCGGGCAAAAGGTGTGATAGTTGCCGGTCTCGCAGTCAAACTCAAGGTTTTGCGGTTGGGCTTGAGCCAAGGTCATGGGTCAGAGTCCTTTATTGAGGGCAAGGTCAAAAAAATTAGGGATCTGCCATATCTGGCAGGAGAGGAGTTTCTTCGCTCTCTGTCGCGTCGATAGTCGGCGGAACGCTGCCATTGTCGAGGGCGATCATCGGGTCAAAGTTGAGCCCTAAAACTTCTACTAACGCATCCTCATCGGAATTGAGTTGGTAGAAGGGCACCATCAGATTGCCTAGCTTGGGTTCGAGGGCATTTACAACGCCTAACACCAAAAAGGATGACGGGCGGCTGCCCCCATCAGGGGTTCTGGTCGAGGTCTGGCGCATTTGCAAGGTCAACCAAGGGCGGTTTGCTTGTACGTAGTCCAACCATTTTTGGCGAATGACAGAAGTGAAGTTCTCGAAAAAGGCCATCGCTTTATCTCAATCCGTTGCGTAAGAACGCCTCATGATAAGAGAAATCGACTCGGACGGATGGGTGCAGGAATGAGAGCCAAGCTTGTTTGGCCGAGATCTAGAGAGCACGGCCAAACTGACGGCGCTACACCATCATCAGATCCAGCTCATCCTTAGGCTGCTGGGGAGCATCCTCGGGCGGGTTGAGGTAGAAGTCTGAGAGTAGGGAGAACAGTTCGCGATCGGCAGCGTCTTTAGGCACGACGCCTTCCGGTTGGGCCAAGATTTGATCGGCAATGTTGAGGTAGTACTGGGCTACTGACTCCAACATGGGGTCAGTTTCAGCCATCTCAAAGATGGTTTTTCCCTTCACCCGCGAGACCCGAATATCTTCGATCAAGGGCAAGATTTCGAGCACGGGAATAGGAACATGCTCAATGTACTTATCGATCAGGTCCCGTTTCGAGGTGCGATTGCCAATCAAACCCGCTAAGCGCAAGGGATGGGTCCGGGCTTTCTCTCGTACGGAAGCGGCGATGCGATTTGCGGCAAAGAGGGCGTCGAAACCGTTATCGGTAACGATCATGCAGTAGTCAGAATAGTTGAGCGGTGCGGCAAAGCCACCACACACCACGTCACCTAGCACGTCAAAGAGAATCACATCGTACTCATCAAAGGCGTTTAACTCTTTGAGGAGTTTGACGGTTTCACCCACGACATAGCCACCGCAGCCTGCACCAGCTGGCGGGCCACCGGCCTCTACGCAATCGACGCCAGCGTAGCCCTTGTAGATCACATCCTCGGGCCAGATGTCTTCGTAGTGGAAGTCTTTTTCTTGCAGGGTGTCAATGATGGTCGGAATCAGAAAACCCGTCAGGGTAAAAGTACTGTCATGCTTCGGGTCGCACCCGATCTGCAGCACCTTCTTGCCTCGTTTGGCTAACGCGACAGAGATATTGCAACTGGTTGTGGACTTACCAATGCCACCCTTGCCGTAGACAGAGAGTTTCACAGCTTGAGGTCTCCTCGGAGGGGAATTTCGTAATCAGCAAACATGCGTTGTGAGAATCGGAACGAGTCCTGATCAGTCAGGAACAGTGCACTGCTTTAGGGGCAGTAGCGGTTTTCGGCTTGGTTAGCATTATGGGGAGTCTCTCTCCCTAGGAAAATAGGAGACCAAATTGAGTTGGACTCTTAAACGCATTCAGATTCCACATAGTGGTCTTTAAGAGTTCAAATCTGCTCGGAGCAGCTCTAGAGTCTAAAAAGACTTTTTAATCAATTTTTATAGTTCTTTTTTATATAAATTAAATTAAAAGACAAATCCAGAATCTTTAATGAATGCAGTGATTTCAAGGCTTGGTCTGCTGTTACATGAGTGCTTTGGGTGGTTGATCTGTCATTGCTTCCAGTCGCACTGACAGCAAGCAATGACAGATCAATCGCGTTCTGACCTAACTGCTGAATCGCCACTGCTCAACGCCGTCTCAAGCAGTCACCTCTGCCATGATTCCTGGTTGGGTGAAGAGATTGCGAGAACAATCGGCCCTGTTTTAATAGAAGGTCTCGGCATACTTTCTCCAACGGCTACATCGGTGCTAGAGCTGAGGAACCCATGAGATAGAGAGCCTGTCTCGTTGCCTGGTGATCATTCCTACAACGGTGTTGGTAGCAATCTTGATCTTTCTATCGCTGGTTTTTGTTACGAATGATTGTGTGATGCCGGTTCAGTTACATCCCTTAAAAAAGGCGGGATAGCAGACTGCTATCCCGCCTTTTCATCTACAGCGCTGGCCACTTTGCTTCAGGCACCTTGAATCGCTCTGAATCTTTAGCACATCAGCAAAGTAGGTCACAGTCTTGTCCTAACCGGACTAGTGACGGATATGGGGAACGCGAGTTCGGGTTAAGCGAGAGCCTAGGAAACCCACCCCGGCCTACGGCCACCCCTCCCAAGGAGGGGATATTTCAGCCAGGTTTCCTTGCTCACCAAAACCATTACTGAAGTCGGGTTGCGGCCCTAGCCTTAGGCCGCGCCAACCAAGGTTTCACTCAGATCCCACAAGCGTTGTGCCTTGGCATCGTCGCTGCCCTCAGCGGAAAGTTCCTGCACAAAGGCTTCTCGTCCCTGTTTTTGGCGGTTACCCCAACTCCAGTGAACCCCAGACTGTTTGAATTCAGGATCGGCCACTACAGCCGCAACCCGCTCACCCGCAAGTGCCTGGGAAACATAGCCGCCGGTGATGTTCTTTTGGAACCAGGGAAAAATGGTGCGGAACAGGGCGAAATGATTGCGGAATAAGGGCGTGTCCGCCACGCAGCCCGGATAGAGAGAGTTAAACAGAATCCCGGTGCTGTCGTGGAAACGGCGATGCAGCTCTCGGGTGATCAACATGTTACAGAGCTTGCTGTCTTTGTAGGCTTTGCCCGACTTGAATTTTTTGCCATTGATCATCGAGATCGGTGCTTTAAAGCCTTGGGCGAACCCCTGCATGTCACCCAGATCTGGCGGGGCTGGAATCGGAATTTTACCGCCCAGCTCTTTGCTATTGGCGGTAACAGTTCCCAAAATAATCAGGCGCTTGTCCGGTGCTGGAGATTGTTTGAGATCGTCAAGCAGCAACTCACAGAGTAAGAAGTGGCCTAGATGATTGGTGGCAACACTGATCTCATAACCATCAACACTGTACTGAGGTTCTTTCTCTAGAGGCAGGTAAACTGCGGCGTTGCACAAAAGGGATCGGAGTGGCCGTTTAGTCTCGCGAAAGGCGTTTACAAACTGACGAACGCTTTTTAAAGAGGCCAAATCCAGATGTAAGACGGTGCGGTTTTCGGGCTTAATCCCAACGGTTTGGGCGGCCTGTTTTGCTTTTTCAAGATTGCGGCAGGCCATGATCACATGCCAGCCTTTATCGGCTAGGGATTTGGCCCCATAAAGCCCCACCCCAGAGGAGGCCCCAGTGATGATGGCCGTGGGTTGCGAATTTCCTTCCATGGTTTTTAAAGCGGTTTTATCCGTAGGAATTCATTCAGAATCGCATACCAATGGAACACCAAATCTCTGAACGCCCCTACGGGTAACGTTTTTCAACATTGATCGAGGCCAAACATTTATCCAGATCAATCGTTGGCATCGAGTGGCGGCTCAATCTCTGTGGTGCGCTCAGTTAGATTGATGCCGATCTCCATGGCGGGACCTAGCACTGAGGCGCTGGTGGCCCCTTCTGTGGTGGTCACCTCGGGGAGATAGCTGATCGGGCCGGGATTGGCAGCGCAGTAGCGGTCAATTTCGTCCTGGAGGTCATCGACAATTTCTGCTGCGGTTTTTGAGGGGGGTGGCGAGGCTTCCCGCAATTTGAGCTTAAAACTGACTTGCCTAACGATTAGCGCTTGGGTTTCCGGATCCAGGGAGACATCTAGATCGAATTCTGCTTTATTGGCCAAAACGACGGCCATGGCCCGTTCAACCAGGCTAGTACCCATCTCAACGAGAGTTGGTTTATAGGCCTCAATATAGGCATTGACGGTGTCGCGCAGGGCGAGTTCGAGTTTGCCGTTTTGTAGACAATGGAAGGTTCGTTCGGCGAGTTCGACCCAGATCGGATCAATCACCTGGCTCAGAGCGGTGGAGAGGTCGAAATGATCTTGCACATGACGAACCACGGCGGCAACTTCATCGCGGGTAACCTGGCCATCTTCAACGATGGGCAAGATACTGACAACGGTTTGACGCAAGGTAACGAGGGGTAGATCGTCTAAGCCGACTTTTTGGGCATAGGCGGTGAGGGTGTGCTCGACCTTATGACGCAGGGCTGTGCGCCAATCTTGGACTTGGGCGGAGATCGCCCGGTCCCCCGCTGAGACAACAGTGTTGGACCAGTCCCGCGCCTGAAAGCGGGTGACTACCGCTTCAACCCAGTCCTCCCACTCTGCCCCTCGAATGAGGATCGCTTCTGCCTGGGCTTTAACGCTGAGGATCGATCCGGCGATCGCCCGTAATTCTTCTAGAGACTCACCCAATCCATAAGCTTCGCCATAGGCGCATAAAACGCCCTGCACAGCATTGAGGGTTTCAGGTGTGAGCTGAGCCATGGCGTCACCAATTGAATCGTTAATGTTGTTAAGTTTCCAGGGTTTCAATCGCTTCAGAGGATAGACCCGTGATCGAGGCGATTTGAGCGATGTTCATCCCCGCTGCCTTCATTTGCAGGGCAATTTGCTGTCGCTCTACCACTCTTCCCTGTTCAATGCCCTGTTCGATGCCTTGATTCATCGCCCGTATCATCGCATTGCGCTGATCATGGATAAAGATCTCTCGATGCTCTAAATCCTCTAGTTCCTCTGGGGAGAGGTTAGTCTGATTGGCAAACTCAAACGCCTGCCTGAGGGCCGGAACCGCTGCCATCTGCTCAGGAATCGCCCGAAGCTGCTTGGCATTTTTGAGGAAATAGAGCCACTGCTCCATCAGACTCGCCAACTGCGTCAGCGATCGCTCAAACTTGGGCAGCTCAATAAACACCAGCTCTAGATCGGCGCTGGGGTAATCGAGCAGCACGTCTTTTTCCTTGAGCACAAAACAGGAGCGGTAGGATGCCAGCGCCTCAAACATCAGAAAGTCAGTGATGGTTAAGGCAATCACGGGGTTGAGCAGGGTGTAATCCTCCCCTGGTGCTAACTGAGTGGAATAGGTTTTAGCCGCGTTATAAAGCACTCGCTTTTCAAAACCTTCAACATTGAGCACCTGCATTTCAATAATCACGCTGGTGCCATCGGCCAGTTGAGCTTTGACATCCAAATAAGTATCCTTCATGCCCTTGATGCGAGGAGCTTGGTAAGGGTTGAGGATGTCTAAGGATTGGATGGTATCGCTGCCGTCATAGAGCAGTCCATTCAGAAAGCTAATCAGCACCGGCTGGCTTTGGGGGGAGCCAAAGATTTTTTTGAAGGCAAAGTCGGTTTTGGGGTTTATGAAGGGCATGGAAACAGCCGCTATGCCAGATTCGTAGCTCCTTAAAGTCTAGCGTCGGAAAGAATTGATGGGTCTACCACTTACCACGACGTCAACAATGGGTTGACTCTACTGGCTTTGTTTTCACCGCCTGCTGATTGATACCTTTCCAGAGGTTTTGCTAAGAAGCTTTGGGGGAAGGTTTTGACTCCTCAACCGGATTCAGGCTCCCCAATGGTGCTGAGCGATCGCCTGATCTGTCTTGGATTAGCCAGGGCCGTTGGGAAGCGTCAACTCCTCGGCAGCGCAAAGGTTTTGTGCCACTGTGTCCAGATTTTGTAGTTGAGTTGAGTTCCGAATCCGACAGTCTGCCCAAGCTACGCGCCAAGATGGTGGAATATCTCGACAACAGTACGCAGTTGGGATGGTTAATTGATCCTCAGAATCAGCGAGTTGAGATTTATCGTATAGGCCGGGATGCAGAAACCTTAGAACGCCCTACCGTTCTTTTTGGCGAAGCGGTACTGCCAGGATTTTGTCTGAGTTTAAAACGCGTGCTGTAGCTGGCCATTTCCCGTCGCTCCAACTTTCAATATCGAGATTAAGTTCTCAACAGAGACAAGGCTGCAATGTAGCAACGACGGATTGCGCCAAAGCATCGTAGTCATAGCCCCCTTCTAGGCCAAACAGCAAACGAGGCTGAATTTGTAAGCAGTACTCGGTAAACACACCATAATCAGAGGGCTGTAGGGAAATCCCTGCGAGGGGATCAGCCTGGGTCGCGTCATAGCCTGCGCTAATGATCAGCAAGTCAGGATTGAAGTCTTTGAGGAAAGGCAAAATGCGCTGCTCAAATTGCACCTGATACTCCACGAAGGTGCTGCCGCGAGCCATCGGTAGGTTGAGCACGGTGCCATGGGGTCCCTGATCACTGGCTCGACCGGTGCCGGGATAGGCCGGAGACTGATGGAGCGAACAGTAGGCGATCGCGGGATTTTTTTCCACCAGGGCTTGGGTGCCGTTGCCGTGGTGTACATCCCAGTCGAGGATGGCGACCCGTTCAATCCCGGGTTGTTGCAGTCCATAGTGGGCCGTGATCGCCGCGTTAGAAAACAGGCAAAATCCCATCCCGCGATCGCGCACCGCATGGTGACCGGGGGGGCGGGCCAGCACAAAAGCCGAACGACCGGTCTGAACAACTTGATCAACCCCATCGAGCCAGCCATTCACCGCCAGTAAGGCTACGTCATAACTTTGGGGAGAGACCGGCGTATCGGGGTCCAGTAAGCCCCCGCCGCTGTGGGCGAGTTGCGCCAGGGCCTCAATGTAATGGGAGGAATGGAGCTGACGAATTAGGGGCAGGGGATCACGCTCAGCAACACCAGTGGGTATCTGCCAATGCAGTTCGGCCCCAAAGGGCTGCTGTTTTAAGGCTGCTACAACTGCTTCCAGGCGACCCGCATTTTCAGGATGGTAATGGCCAGTGTCGTGGGTGAGAAATGCCTCGGAATAAATCACCGATACGGCAACAGTCATAGGGTTGACCCAGGGAATTGTGCAACCCCTCCAGGATAGCCGCCCCTTCAGGGCTGCAGCCTCTCGGAACCTAGAGATTGTGCTAAAATGTCAGCTCCGGTTACGCGTTTTTTGCAATTCATTCGGCCTCAAAAACAGGCTCGATTCAAAACATCTGTTTTGGGCTGAAGACTTGCGAGTTTGGAGCTTTTTCCTATGAGTATCATCCCCACCGATTTGCGGAACGAGATGTCTCGTTCCTATCTCGAGTACGCCATGAGCGTCATTGTGGGGCGGGCCTTGCCCGATGCCAAAGATGGTCTGAAACCGGTGCATCGACGCATTTTGTATGCCATGCACGAACTGGGGTTGACGGCAGATCGCCCCTTTCGCAAATGCGCCCGTGTGGTCGGGGAAGTGCTGGGTAAATATCATCCCCATGGTGACACTGCCGTCTATGACGCGCTGGTGCGCATGGCCCAAGACTTTTCGATGCGATCGCCTCTCATCAACGGCCATGGCAACTTTGGTTCCGTGGATAACGATCCGCCCGCAGCGATGCGATATACCGAATGTCGCTTACAGGCCCTGACCACGGATTCGCTCCTGCAAGACATTGAGTCCGACACCGTTGACTTTACCGACACCTTCGATGGCTCCCAGCAAGAGCCGATTGTGCTGCCGTCTCGGGTTCCGCAACTGTTGCTGAATGGCTCCTCCGGCATTGCCGTAGGGATGGCCACCAATATTCCGCCCCACAATCTAGGGGAGTTGCTGGATGGGGTGATTGCCCTAATTCATAATCCCGAGATTTCCACGGCAGAGCTGATGGAACTGATTCCGGGACCTGACTTCCCGACTGGGGCACAAATTCTAGGCACCAGCGGTATCCGGGATGCCTACATGACCGGTCGCGGCTCCGTCACCATGCGAGGGGTTGCCACCATTGAAACGATCGAACAGCGGGGCCGCCCCGATCGCGACGCCATCATCATTACCGAGCTGCCTTACCAGACCAACAAGGCTGGGATGATTGAGCGCATTGCCGACATGGTGAATGAGCGCCGGTTGGAGGGTATCTCCGATATTCGTGATGAGAGCGATCGCGATGGCATGCGTATCGTCATTGAGCTAAAGCGAGACGCTTACCCCCGCGTGGTGCTCAACAACCTCTATAAGCAGACGCCGCTGCAGAGCAACTTTGGGGTCAACATGCTGTCTCTAGTGGATGGCGAACCTCAGTTGCTGGGTTTAAAACCCATGCTGGAGGTATTCCTAGAATTCCGGGTTGAGACCATTACCCGCCGCACCCAATATGAGCTGCGCAAGGCGGAGGAGCGAGATCACATTCTTCAGGGCTATTTGATTGCCCTAGAGAATATGGATGCAATCATTGCCCTGATTCGCCATGCGGCTGATACCCCCACCGCCAAGCAAGAGCTAATGTCCTCCTATGGCCTAACAGAGACCCAGGCCGATGCAATCTTGCAAATGCAACTGCGCCGCCTCACCGCCCTAGAGACCGATAAGATTCAGCGCGAACATGAGGACCTGCAGGCCAAAATCACTGATTTGCAAGATATTCTGGCCCGGCGGGAGCGCATCCTGGCGATCATCCAAACGGAATTGGGCCAAATCCGTGAGCGCTACGCCGCTCCCCGCCGCACCGTGATCGAGCGGGCCGATGGTGAACTCACCGATATTTCCCTCATTGCCAATGAGCAAGTGGTGATTTTGGTGACCGAGTACGGCTATGTGAAGCGGATGCCGGTGGATACCTTTGAGGCTCAGAGTCGGGCCACGCGCGGTAAAGCCGGTGCCCGCATGAAGGAAGACGATGGCATTCTGCATTTCATTACCTGCTGCTGCCACGACCATGTCCTGTTCTTTAGCGATCGCGGCGTGTCCTATTCTCTCCGGGCCTACCAGGTGCCGGAAGGATCGCGGGCGGCCCAAGGCACACCGATTGTGCAGATGCTGCCGATTCCCAAAGAGGAGAAGATCACCTCAGTGCTGGCAGTGCAAGAATTCACCGATGATGAATATCTAGTGATGTTGACCCAGGGCGGTTACATCAAAAAAACGGCCCTCTCTGCCTTCAGTAATATTCGTGCTAACGGCTTGATTGCGATTTCTTTAGAAGAGGGCGATGAGTTGAACTGGGTGCGTCTAGCCCGAACTTCAGACACCATTTTGATTGGCTCTCATCAAGGTATGGCCATTCACTTTAAGGCCGATGATGAACAGTTGCGTCCCTTGGGACGACCCACCCGTGGGGTGCGGGCCATGAATCTACGGGATGGAGATCAGCTGATCTCTATGGATATCCTCCCAGCTCAGGTGATGGAAGCTGCCTCTGCTGAAGTCGATGAAGCGGATGAGGATAACGATGAAGCTGCCGCCCGGAGTGCTGGGCCTTGGGTTCTCGTGATTACCTCAGGAGGCTTAGGCAAGCGCGTTCCTGTATCCATGTTCCGGTTGCAAAATCGAGCTGGGATGGGCCTGCAGGCGCTGAAATTCCGCATTGAAGAGGACAGCTTGGTGGCGCTTAGGGTTGTCAATGAAGACGAGGAGCTGATGCTGGTGACCAACCGCGGCATCATCATCCGTCAGCATATTAACCAAATTTCAATTCAGTCCCGCCCTGCCCAAGGGGTTTGCGTACAACGGTTGGATGAAGACGACGCGATCGCGGCGATCGCAGTCGTACCAACCATCCTTGAGGATGAGGAGGCAGAGGCAACTGATGAAAATGACATTTCTGCAGAAACCACTGACAGGGTCACGGCGGATGAAACAGCCTCTCCTGACGAGGCGGCAGATGACGCCACAGTTGAGTAGCGGCCTAATTCAGGGCGTTTCTTCTTCACTCTAAGTCCATCTATCGGCTGTCTGAAAAGCCTACTGAAATCACCCCCCTGTATACATCCGCATATAGGGGCTAAACTGATTCGTTGTGGTTGCCATAGCAGGGGCTAAAACATGGGCACACGCCGTAAACGGGAGCATCTATTCAGATGGCTATGGCCGGTAATCTTGATCGCCCCTCTGGCTTGGGTTGGCCAAAGTGAACTCAAGGCTAAAGTTCGTAACCCAGAGGCAATTTTGGTACTGGGGGGCTCTACAGAGCGGGAACAACATGCTGCAACGATGGCTCGCCAACATCCCGACTTGGATGTTTGGGTGTCTTCAGGTAGTAATCCTGAATATGCGGAGTGGCTCTTTCACAATGCGGATATTAGCCGCGATCGCCTCCATTTGGACTATCAGGCCGTTGATACCGTCACCAACTTCACCACTCTGGTCGATGACCTGCAGGCGGCTGGGATTCAAAGTGTCTACCTGGTCACTGCGGATTACCACATGCGTCGTGCCACCATCATTGGTCAAATCGTGCGCGGGAGTCGCGATATCGCCTTCAGGCCGATCGTCGTACCGTCTGCTGAAGCGCATCCTGAGACCCTGTTGCGCAGCTTCCGAGATGGGGCAAGGGCAATTTTTTGGGTTTTTACAGGGCGTACGGGGTCGACTTGGGGACAGGCCATCAGTCGGGCCTTGCCCTAGAAGGGTTTCTACAGGAAACGCTGAAGCCTTCAGCATTACGCAGCCCATGTGTTGAGATTGCGTTTAATTTTTTACAGATACCGTCAGGATTACCTATCTCTAAAGGTCAGTCGTTAGAATTGAAAGCGCAATTTGCACCGATTGACTGTCACGTCGCGTTTGGGTTCTGATATGCCGTCAACTGTTCAATCCCCATACACACCTGAGCAGATTAAGGTGTGGCTGCGGGGATTACTCACCATTGCTTGGGCCGATGGTCATTTCGATGAGGAAGAAAAAGATCTAATTACCGCCATGACCGAAACGGAATTGGCCCCTAATGTCAGCTTCTTAGACGCTCTAGAACCGTTACCCCCTGAACAGCTAGCCGCCAGCCTCGGCCAAGATCGTGCCCATGCTGAGAACTTCCTGCGCATGGCGGTCATGGTGGCCTTAGCAGACGGCGTCTATTCTTCCGAAGAAGACGAAAAGCTCCACAGCTTTTGCACTGCCCTGGGGCTAGAGAACCATATCCTTCAATCTGTCCGCTCGACCCTCTACGATGCAAGCGGTCCGGCAGATGGACTCACTCCTCCTGCTGAAAAAGACGGTACCCTCGAACCGCTCAAACCCGCCCGAGAATGGCTCGATCAATTGGAAGTCCACGATCCACGTCTAGCCCGTTTCATCTGTAAGCTTGTACCCTCTCAATGCCCTTTTGAGCGCGATGTCACCCTGTTTGGCCAGAAAATCGTCCACATTCCACCCATGTGCAAACTCAACCCGCTTTATGAGCAATTGGTGGGCCTGAGATTTCGAGCTTTGTCGTACTTAGCCGATGATGTGGGTGAAGACGTAACCCCCTATTTGTAAGGGATGGAGACGCTTTCAACCGAAGTTTTAGTGGTCGGTGGAGGCACCGGGGGCACGGCTGCCGCCCTGCAGGCGGCACGGCGGGGTGCCCAAACTATTTTGGTGAGCGAAGGCCCTTGGCTGGGGGGCATGTTGACTGCTGCTGGGGTATCGGCCCCAGATGGCAATGAACTGTGCGCCTTTCAGACTGGAATTTGGGGCGCTTTTTTACGGGCGCTAGAACAACGACAACCGGGTGGGCTCGATCACGGCTGGGTGAGTTTTTTCACCTACGAACCTCGGGTCGGAGCCGCTATTTTTGCGGATTGGGTCAACGCTCTACCGAATTTAAGTTGGATTTCTGGGCAGCGGCCCCGTGGGGTTAGTCGTCAGGGAGATCGCATTACAGGCGTCGAATTTAACGATTTCACCGTACAAGCTCAAATCACCCTCGATGGTACCGAGCTTGGGGATCTGCTGACCCTGGGGGCAGTACCCCATCGCTGGGGATGGGAAGACAAAACCCAATGGCAGGAACCCAGCGCCCCAGACTCTTTAACCGATCCCACTGATCCGCTCTATGAGGTAGTGCAGCGCTATCCCGTTCAGGCTCCGACCTGGGTGGTGGTGATGGCTGACTATGGTGAGGGCCAAGCCGCTTCTACCATTCCCAACCCTGTAGCCGATGCAGAGGATTGGGCAAGTGCGTTTGAGGGGGCCTGGGAAGGATATGGCGGTGAGTCATTTTTGAACTACGGACGATTACCGGGTAATCGCTTCATGATCAACTGGCCGCAGCAGGGCAATGACTACGGTGTCAACCTGGAAGCCCTTGTGGGGGATGCCAGTGCTCAACAAAATTGGAGCCGAGCTGCGATCGCCCACAGCCAAGCCTTTGCCCACTACATTCAAAAGCATCTCGGTAATCGCTATGGTTTAGCAACCGATACCTTTCCTCAACTTGACCAGGGGGGAGGTGCCTTTGCTTTGCAGCCCTATTACCGAGAGAGTCGGCGGTTAGTGGGCACTACCACCATTACCGAACAAGATCTACTACCGGTCAAAGACGGTAACGTTGCACCTTTACCGATCAATAGCCAGGGTGAAATGAGTGGGATCGCGATCGGCAATTACCCCAACGATCACCATTACCCTGGATTCGATTTTCCGCTAGCGCCCAAGTCTTTGCGATGGGGTGGACGCTGGACGGGGACGCCCTTTACGCTGCCTTACGAAGCACTGGTGCCTGAGCAGATCGATGGCTTACTCGCCTGTGACAAGAACATCTCCGTTTCTCACATTGCCAATGGGGTCACCCGACTACAGCCCACGATTTTGGGGGTTGGTCAAGCCGCAGGCATGGCCGCTGCTCTCTGCGTAGAACGCGGTTGCCAACCTCGGAATCTACCCGTTTCTGACCTACAAACGGCACTATTGAGTGACCCCACCGCACCAGTCGCTATCATCCCGTGTTTTGACCTCCTCCCAGACAGTGGAACCCAACAGCAGCAGTATTGCCAGCAGCCTGAAAGCTATCCCCAGGATGGGTACTGCAAAGCTACACTCCCTCAACCTGAGCTTGATTGTCCAAAATTTCAGGGCTGGTTAGAGCCCGATTCAACGGGCGATCTCTGGCAATTCACGCCTGATGGTTCAACCCAACAAGCCAGCACAGTCGTTACGCTTCATCCGCTGGCGTGCCAACAGTTACGAACAGTGACAACCGCTCAATCGGTGACCTTATGGGGTTGGCCCAATCGCGCTGGGAACTGGCTCAGAACAATGCAGATTAAGCCAATGACTCAATAGATCTAGCAATTTCACGGACGCGAATTGTCCTGACCCCTCTCCTGACAGGTCGTAACAGGAACTATAAGCACAGAGAGGGGTCGCTATGGTTCATCAACGCTATTGGGCTTCAGCCCTCATGGCAGTTACCACCATCGGTTTAGTCGGAACGGTTGTATCACTATTAACGTCATCAGTCATAGCAGAGCAGCAACATGAGACGGCTCAATATGCCCAACATCGAGGTAGTGGTCGTCTAGCCCAGCTCACTTTAGGGAATGCTAAAGTGAGGTCGACTCAGGTCGAGCAACATCAGGTTTATGCCGATTCTCATCGTGGCAGTGGTCGCTTAACTGCTCGTGAAATTGCCCCAACAAGCATATTGGCTTGGCGAGGCAGTGGCCGAATTTCCGCAGAGGGTGCAACTGGGCTTGTTTAGATTAGCAGGGTGAGTGTCTATCTCAGCTTTAGAGCTGGCGGGTGCAGAGGTCTTCGCTAGGGTACTGAGAAATAATTTGTTTGCAAACATCTCAGCCTATTTCCTAATTTAGGGGATCGCTAATTTCGATTCCGACCTACTGTGTTATCAAGACACGCTCTACCGCTAGAACAGCGCAATGTGTTAAGTAGAGCACCCCAAGCCTATTCCTTACGAGTAGCCTGTTATTGAGCCGCCATCGTGCCGCCTCTAGCTGCTACCCACGTTCGAAAATCGTCTTTTAGGGTGAATTCAGTTATGTCCGACGCGCTTTCTTCGATCAGCAACGATATGGAGCTGGTCCGTCAGCTTGGTCCGAGCGCGATGGATCAAATCATGCTGTACCTGGCCTTTAGTGCCATGCGTACAGGTGGACATCGCCACGGCACCTTTTTAGATGCTGCTGCCAGCGCGGCAAAATGCGCCATTTATTTGACTTACCTAGAGCAGGGGAATAACCTGCGGATGACTGGCCATTTGCACCATATTGAGCCTAAGCGTGTCAAGGCCATTGTTGAAGAGGTACGACAAGCTTTAACTGAGGGGCGACTCCTAAAAATGTTGGGGTCTCAGGAACCTCGCTACCTGATTCAATTTCCCTATGTGTGGTTAGACCGTTACCCTTGGCAACCAGGGCGACCTCGAGTTCCTGGGAATAACCTCACCTCTGAGGAAAAACGGCATCTTGAGTCCAAGCTACCGCCAGATTTACCAAAGGCTCAGTTAATCACCTCGTTCCAATTTATGGAGCTGATCGAGTTTCTCCACAGCCGCTCCCAAGAGGAGTTTCCCATTGAGCGCCAAAGCCCTTTAAGTGAAGCCCTAGCTGAGCACATCCGCCGTCGTCTGATGTACTCGGGCACAGTCAAGCGGGTTGATTCTCCTTGGGGAATGCCGTTCTATGCCCTGCTGCGTCCGTCTTACTCACCCGCAGACCAAGAAGAGCGGATGTTCATCATGGCTGAAGACACCGCCCAGTATTTCCGCTTGATGCGAGAGTGGGTCGAGCACCAGGACAACACCATTCGCATTTTGGAAGAATTAGACATTCCGGCGGAAGCGGTCAATGAGGCGATCTCCGATTTGGATAAAACACTGCGGGCCTGGGCCGATAAGTATCACCAAGCCGGTGGGATCCCCATGGTGTTACAAACGGTATTGGGTCAACAGGCACCCGCTGATGCCTAGTCCTGCACGGCGGAATTTCCATAACCCTTTCAGTTACTAGCCCCCCTGCGCCTCTGGCTCCCCTGCTCTCCAGAACAGTACCGAAACTTAGGCCATCCAGTACTAAGGGCTTCCATTCAGGTCGGCAATCTAGCAATAGATGCGTTCCGGTTAGGCATAATGGCGCGGCAAGTGGACACCGCATTGACCCTTAAATGGATAAAGTGCTTCTAGGAGAGTAGCGGCAGGACGATCTAGCAGGCAACTCACCCCCCTTTTCCCTACCTCCGGTTTCTGGTGTAGGGTAAAACAACACCGATCCCGCTGGGGCAGGTGACCTTAACATCGCCGCCTTAACTTACCGCTTTGACTATGAAAGAGCTGCTTTACCTGGAGGTTCCTACCCCTGAAATAGGTACAGTTTGCTCCTGGTTGCATCAGCAGTTTAAGCCCCTCCAGGGCCAAATTCATCCCACCCCAAATGGGGTAAGGATTGATCTGGCTCAGCAGCGTCAGGGAAATGGCATCTTACCGGATTGCCTATCTGTGGTCATATGGTCGGTGCAACGGACAACCTACCTAAAAGTCTTTCGCTGGGCTGAGGCAGCGTTGCCCCAGGAAGCTCCAATTCTCAAGCAGCTTGAGCACGAGATCCGCACTGCCTTTCCGCCTCAGTATCCAGAGTTGCCTACCTTTGATCCGCGCCACGAAACCATTTTTGAGGCGCTTAAAGCCAGTTTTCCAAAAACTGTCACCTACTTTCAGCGGATGCCCAATGGCCAAGCTGATTTAGAGCGCGTCTATTGGTGGGAAAAACGGTGGCGTGATCATGTGCGGCATCCTCAAGCCCCTAAGCAAATTATTTTTCAAACGGGGGAATCTACCCCTGACAAGCCCCAGCCGCTCCCCCCTACGGTCGATGGCTTTGACTTGATTTACATTGGCGGCGCTCTAGGGGTGATTCACGCGGCGGTGATGGCGCAACTGGGCTATAAAGTGCTGCTGATCGAGCGCTTACCCTTTGGGCGCATGAACCGAGAGTGGAATATTTCCCGCGCCGAATTCCAAGAGTTAATTGATCTGGGTTTGTTTAGTGAGGCTGAATTTGAGTCGCTGATCGCCTGTGAGTATGAAGACGGCTTTAACAAGTTTTTTGACGCAAATAACCCAGCGATCGCAAAAGCACCCGTTTTACACACACCCACAGTTCTGAATATTGCATTGGACTCCGAAGCCTTGCTCAAGTGCTGTGGCCAAAAGCTACGTCAAGCGGGAGGCACCATTTGGGATGAAACGGAATTTGATTGGGCCGAAGTCGGTACAAGTGGAGTGACCGTATACGGCCAACGACGCAATACCCAAGAGGCCGTTGTTGCTCAAGGGCGACTCTTGGTAGATGCCATGGGCACGGCTTCTCCGATTGCTTGGCAACTCAACCAAGGTCGCGCCTTTGATAGTGTCTGTCCTACGGTTGGAGCCTGTATCTCGGGAGGTTTTGAGCCTAGCGTTTGGGATGCGACATACGGCGATGTCCTCTTTAGCCACGGTGATATTTCGCGGGGACGCCAACTGATTTGGGAGCTGTTTCCGGGTAAAGACAACGAACTGACAGTTTATTTATTTCACTACCATCAAGTGAATGCCGATAATCCCGGCTCTCTCCTCACCATGTATGAGGACTTCTTCCATATCTTGCCGGAATATCGTCGCTGCAGTTTAGACCAGCTGACGTGGCGGAAGCCAACCTTCGGGTATATTCCAGGACATTTCAGCGTCAATCGTGGCGATCGCAAAGTGGCCTTTGATCGGTTGGTGGCAATTGGGGATGCAGCCTCACTACAGTCCCCCTTAGTCTTTACAGGGTTTGGTTCCCTTGTTCGCAACTTACCCCGCCTAACGGAACTACTGCACTTCGCCCTCACCCACGACCTACTGCAAGCCAAGCATCTAAATCAGGTACGGGCTTTCCAGAGTAATGTGGCCGTCACCTGGTTATTTTCGAAGGGGATGATGGTGCCCACAGGGGCCGCGCTTGCCCCTGAGCGCATTAACTCAATGCTCAATTCATTCTTTGGCATTCTGGCCCAGGAATCTCCAGAGGTTGCCGAAAGATTCATTAAGGATCGCGCCACTTGGGCAGAGTTTAATCGGATGGCGTTGACTGCAGCCACCCAGAATCCAGCTATGTTGATATGGATTTTAGAGCTAGCGGGTCTCAAAGATTTGTCTCGATGGCTTCTAACTTACCTGAACTATACGGTCCAAACATTTCTGAGTTGGCTCTTAAGCTGGTTAACCACCTGGCTGTCTCAAAACCGGGTCTGGCTAGAGACGTTTAACCCCGGCTTGTTCTTAAGACTCTTAGCCCTGAATTACCACTTCACCTATGGCATGGGTCAGCCCCCGGCATCGAGTCCTCTGCAAATTCAGACCTTAGACACCTCGTTGCCAACGCCGCCCTCAATTCCTGAGCAAGCAAACAATGCAAAGATAACAACTTTTAATTGATGAAGCGCCCTAGGCTTTCGCATTCTGAGAAGGTCTAGGGAAACTGGGTAAATCGACGGCAGATAAGGACTTGAGCTTTTTCTTCTGAGGACGTAAGGGATGGACAATAGGGGAGGGTGACGTCCCGCGGGTTATCGGCATCTTCAGAAGTGGAATTTCTGGAACCCCTGCCTGGGGTTCACTCGGCTCAACATTAGCAGTTGTCGTTGCCTCACCAGGAATAGTTGGATTGTGAGGGGGCCAAGTTGTCGTATCTGGAATACCCAATTCAGGCTGGACCGTTTCAGAACTCAATTCTGGCTCTGATGCAGATTCAGAATCAACTTGAGTCACTCGGGAAGGTTCTGACAGATCCACGGCTTTAGTTTTGGGCGGTCCCCAAGGCATCGGTTCTGTGAATCCAGCTTGAGGTTCAACGCTAGTAACAGATTCAGGTGCAACTGGCGGAGTGACTTCGGTTGCGCCAGGTGAAGAGACAGGCGCTTGTTCTACAACGCGCTCTAGATCTTGCCAGAGCTGAACATCAGCGGAATTCGCAGATCGAGTGTCAGGATTTGTCAGCGATTGAGACACTTCAGGCACAGGCTGGTTTTGTGATGCTGTGGCTCGGAGAAGGGCTGAAAGCTGCGCATCCGCTAAAAAATCACCGCTATCTGAAGACCAGGGCTGAATGCGATCTGCTCGAGGCATAGACACATGCTTTTGAGGGAGATCCTTCAGCTCTTGTTGCTGAGATGGTGCGTTTAAGGGTGCGCCCGCCCCATGGAAATTATGAGGCATCTGCTGGGGGGCAGACATATCTAGGCACTTTTCTAAGGCAACCTTAAACTGCAAGGTATAGCGCTGTTGACGCTGAAGCCGAGACCGTAAATCTCGGCAGGTCTCTTCTGATTGCTGTAAAGCCCGACTTTCCGCCGTGTGCTGTTGCTGCAGCAGGGTGCATTCTCGTTCCAGTTGGGTAACCCGCTCTTGCCCACTCTCGAATTGAGCTTGCAGGGTCTCCGACAAAATTCGCTGTCGCTTTAACGCATCGTTAGCGCCTTCGAGTTCACTCAAAAGCTGAGCCGTTGAATGCTGCTGGGCTACAGATACGGACTGCTCCGTACTGTTTTGATGGTGCTGGGAATGTTCAACTTCTGCTTGCAAAGCTTGCTGGGCAGTCTCTAAGGATTCTTCTAGCTGATTGACGCGGGTGAGAAGAACTTCATTACAGCGATTTAGATCACGAATCAAGCTCAACAATTCTGTTTCTCGAGGGGCAGCCCCTGTTTCCTGAGGCGCAGCCATAAAAGTATCAACAGGCAGGTTTTCTAACGGTACATGGCCAGGAAAATTAACCGTTTCCCAATCAGGTGAAGTGATGTCATCGTGCGACCCTAAAACAGCTTCAGTGATTTCCGGTGGCGTTTCAGAGCCATCAGACCGGTAGGGTTGGGCGGGGCGGTTTGCTTCACTCATGGCTGCTCAGCAATCAAAGTCAATGATTTAGCTTGGCGCGATGTTCATCCAACGATTTCATCCAGTCATAAAGGTAACTATAACCCTGGGTGAACTCGGCAATATATCACTATGGTTTAACACAGAAACTGCAGTTTCACATTCTTTTTAAGCTGAAAATGCTGTGTGGCTTTATTGAACCTTGAGAAGACTGCTATGGATCCGTAGCAGTCTTCTCAAATATTTGGAAGAATTGGGTCACGCCTTATGCACCAACGGCTTCCTTGGCTGCATAGAGCACTCCTGCATCAATTTGGGTAATACCCTGACTACGGGCAAACTTCTCGGTATTACGCTTAACTTTGCTACGTACAAATCCTGGGATTCGGTTGAGTTCTTTTAGGCCATCGTTACTCCAACTCAAATCGGTTTCTGTTGACATGGTCTTGGTGATCACGTCTTTGGTGTCATGACCGCCAAAGATTTCTAGAAGATGATCTTCCATGCCAAGGGTAAAGGAGTTGTAAATCAAATCTACGAGTTGATTTGCCCCTTCGTAACCAACAAAGGGGCGATACCCAACGGGAAAGTTTTGAATGTGGATTGGTGCAGCAATTACACCGCAGGGAATATTCAACCGTTTGCCCACATGGCGCTCCATCTGGGTGCCAAAGATAGCAGCGGGTTCTAGCTGAGCAATCTTGTCGGCGATCGCCCCATGGTCATCACTAATCAGAACCTCTTCGCAGTATTCACTCACCTGTTCACGGAACCAATCTGCGTCGTATTTACAGTAGGTGCCTGCCAATAAGACGTGAATCCCCATTTCGCGCGTCAGGATCTTGGTGAGGGCAGCGGCGTGGGTATTATCCCCAAAGACTACGGCTTTTTTACCCGTCAGGTTCTGGCAGTCAATCGAACGGGCAAACCAGGCTGCGTTAGAAATAAACCGGGTTTGCTCGTCAATAAACGACTCATAATCCACATCCGCCCCCTGGGCACAGAGGGTGGCTTGAATGGACCGAATACACCGAGCCGTTTCCACGATGCCCATGGGATTAATTTCCACGCTGGGCATGTCAAATTCGGCTTTGAGATATTGAGCAGTCAGGGGACCCACCTCTCGGTAGGGAACCAAGTTGAACCAAGCTTGGGGGAACTTTTTCAGCTCATGGACAGAGGCCCCATCAGGAACAACCAGGTTGACGTCAATGCCCAGATCGCCCATGAGCCGCACCAACTCGGTACGGTCATGATTATTGTGAAACCCTAGCGTTGTAAGACCCAGAATATTGACCGAAGGCCTTTCGGTTTTCTGGAGGGCTAGATCGCCCTGTTTTTTCGCCTTGTTGATATAAAACTCGACAACTTGCTTCAGGGTGCGATCGGCGGCTTGTAATTCATTAACGCGGTAATGATTAACATCCGCCAACATCACGTCGCCTTTGGCATCCAGCTGCGCCCGCTCCACAAAGTTTTCCAAGTCTTCTTGGAGAATGCTGGAAGTACAGGTAGGGGTGAGCACGATCAGATCTGGGGTTTCCTCATGATCTTTGCGGACAATATTGTCCACGACCTTCTCTTGGGACCCACGGGCAAGAACATTGCGATCAACAACACTTGTCGTAACGGGGGTAAAGTCCCGCTCTCGCTCCAACATGGATCGCATCACGTTAAAGTAATCATCTCCCAAAGGAGCATGCATAATCGCATGCACATTCTTGAAGGAGCTGGCAATTCTGAGGGTGCCAATATGTGCCGGACCGGCATACATCCAGTAAGCCAGTTTCATACGGGTGAGTCTCCTGGGTTGAGGTCAGAGATGGATGTTTTTGCCGAAAACCACCACTTGCCCTGACCTAGGTCAGTCGTCATGTCAAAGACAATTGACCCAATCGTTCAGACTCAGTCCCCTAAACATAAACGGGTTTGCATGTTTTAGCACCCAATTAAAACTCTCTGCGTTGCGGCTCAAAGGGAGTACAGAAAGCTGAAAGCCCCGGCATATTAGGGATATCTCTATCCTTTCAACACCTTTGCAGTCTACAGAATTGCAATGGTTTTTAACATGGCATCCCTTTGACCCTCTGCCGAGTGACGCCTCTCCCAAGCACACTCGCCACTGTTGCCATGGGCAATAGCTAGATTAACCCGCAGGTGCCCTACAGCCCTAAAAGACTAGCAGCGCTTTCGTAGTAAGTGGCCCAATATTGCACATCTGGATTACTGATCCACTGATTGCGGGTGACGCGGACATCCATGGCAGGCAAAGAAACGCCCTGATTTTCAGCCACAACGACTAGATCTACCTCCGTCACCAGCAGATCAGTATCAAAACTGCGTTGCACCCCAGCCCGGGCAATAATTTCAGCACGGCGCAAAAAGTTTTCGTAGGGCTCACCGCGATCTCGGGATAAAAACAAGCTGTGATAGGCCACATAGGCTTGAGCAACTTGGGGCGTGGCCAATATTGAGGCGGTTGAAATCGCGCCACTTGAGAGTAAGAGTGCAGCCAATCCGGCACCTAACCAAGGCTGGCGCTTTTGACTGTAATTGTATTGATTAGAATGCGCCATGATTTTCTCCCAGCGTTATTAGCTAGCTAATAATAAATCTACTGTTAAGCCGCCTTAACTCTAGCGATACCCTCAAAAATCGTCAATTCTATGGGAAACCGCCATGGAGCGTTGCTGCTGTCGAACCAAAATTAGAGAACGATTGATACGGAGATGTTTGTTTGAGTTCGCACAGATTTTTAGGCACAGCAACGGCATAAACCAATGATTCGTTTCATGGGCTCTGTGGTATCGTCTGGTGTCACATCCATTAGGCTGCTGGCATCAACTTCAGGGTGCCATGACCCTGAGGGATGGGAGCTTAGCAGGATGTAGGTTCAGCCATGGCCAATCAATGGGCATTTATTGTTGGAATTAACCAGTACCCGGCCTTACAACCGTTGATGTATGCCCAAGCTGATGCGGTGGCGGTGCGTAATTTTCTTGTGGATGAATTGGGCATCCCGGTCGATCACTGTGTGCTGTTAACAGATGTGTCTACGGCGATTGAGCCCTATGCCCAATACCCGACGCGCGACGCGCTTCAGGCCCAGTTACATCAACTCTGCCAGACCCATGTCCAGCCGGGTGATTTGCTGTGGGTCTTTTTTAGTGGCTATGGGCTGACGGTAGGCGGACAAGACTATTGGATGCCCGTGGATGGCGATCCAGAGCATGTATCTGAGACGGGGCTCGCGCTGTCTTGGGTGCTCAAGATGCTGAAGACATGCCCTACCGACAATATTGCAGTGGCCCTAGATATGAGCCGCAGCCAAGGGGCGATCGGCCATCACAACATTGGTCAGCAGACGGCTCAGGTAGCCCAAGATTTATCGATTCCGCTGCTGCTGGCGAGTCAGCCCGATCAGTACTCTCACGAAACGATGGCGGTGCGTCATGGTTTATTCACCCAGGCGCTCTTAGAAGGGCTGCGCTATCACGGTTGCGTGACGGTGGGGCAGTTGGCGGATTACTTGAGCGATCGCCTACCAGAATTAAGTCAGCACCATTGGCGGCCAGAGCAAAACCCGGTGACGGTGGTGCCCCCAGCCCAAAAATTTATGCTGGTAGTGCCTACGGAAGCGGTGTCAACCTTGCCAATGACTGAACGGGCTAGCTCAGAATCCTCAGCCGTTTTGGCGGCTGCGGTTGTTTCCTCCAGTGAACCCCATTCTCAAGGGCTTTCGCCTAGTGCTCCAGACCGTTCTGCTAGCCCGTCGCCCTATGAAGAAACGTCCCCTGAACCAGAGGCCTCAAAGCATCCTTCACCCCAACCCAACGCGACAAAATCGATCTTCACAGCCGGAACTTGGTGGAATTGGGGACTCGTCGGGGCTGCAATCGTGCTCTTGGTAGGGGCCTGGGTCCGCACCCAAGATCGCTTTGAATTACGCCTGCCTTTTGGCTCTGACTCAACTGTTACTGACGCTGCGGATGGGAATACTGCTGCACCGTCCGGGTCAGGCGATGCCCCGGACCCGGCAAACCCCTTAGCGCCTAGCCCTGAGAATCTAGGTGCATCACAGCTCCCGCCCCTTGAGCGGGCCGAGATTGCCCTAGCCGAAAGCCGTTATGGAGAGGCCAGAGACTGGCTAGCTTTGGTGCCTCCTGAGGCTCAGACGCGCGCCTATCAACAACTGGAACAGGAGGTGCAAGGGGAGGCGGTTGCCATAGCTGAGCGCAATCAAGCCCTCCTGGATGAGGCTCGGCGGATGCTGCAACCCACTTCGGCGTCGGTCTTTAATGACGCGATCGAGGCAGCTCGGCAGATCCCAGCAGGCGACCCATTCTATGAGCAAGCCCAGGTCAATATTGAACGCTGGAGTTGGGTGATCTTAGACATGGCGGTGGGACGCGCCAGCGTTGGCAATATTGAAGGGGCGATCGCGGCAGCGCAACTGGTACCCGAGGACCAAGCTGCCGTTCAAGATCAAGCTCAACGACATATTTTGCGCTGGCAGCAGCAACTGGCCAATCGACAACTGATCCAGCAGGCAGATGCCTTAATTCAGCCCGGTCAAGCCAGTACCTTTCAAGATGGGTTAAATCTGCTGCGGTCAATCACCCCCGACCAGCCCGAGTATCGTACTGCCCAAGGTCGCATCAATCAGTGGAGTGAGGATATTTTGGTGATTGCACGGGCACGGGCGGCTCAGGGACGCTTTGCCGATGCGATCGCGGCGGCCCAATTGGTGCCCCCTGGCACTAATAGCCATGAACCGGCCCAAGCGGAAATTACCCGATGGCAAAGCCAGTTATAAACCATGCCACAATGCCTAATGTTGATGGGGTTGCAAACGAGCCTTAAATTATGCGTCGGATTGAACCGGGTCCGGGTCAAGAATCGGTTTGGGACTATCCCCGCCCGCCTCGACTAGAGGCGTCACAGCGCCGGGTTCGAGTGATTTTTAACGGTATTACGCTGGCTGACTCTCACAAAACCTATCGGGTGCTGGAAACCAGCCATCCGCCAACCTATTACATTCCCCCTGAAGATGTGCAGCAGCAGTATTTAACGGCCACGCAACGGTCCAGTTTTTGCGAATGGAAAGGGGCAGCGCGCTACTTCACGCTGACGGTGGGCGATCGCCAAGCGGTGGATGCGATTTGGTCCTACCCGCAGCCCACGCCCAGATTTGCAGCGATTCAAGACTACATTGCGGTTTATCCAAGCCGTATGGATGCCTGCTATGTGGATGATGAGCCAGTGCAGTCTCAAGCTGGAGACTTTTATGGCGGTTGGATTACGACAGATATTGTCGGCCCTTTTAAGGGAGGGGCAGGCACGTGGGGATGGTAGGCCGTACAGCTACTTTTCCTGTTTTTGCCATTTAGCTCACCTGTCAACAGGGTTCAGGCAAGGCATGTAGGGCATGAGCACTGACAATTATTTAAAGCTCCGTGAAATAGAGTGCAAAATAGCTGCGGAGCTTAGGTGCGGGCATACGCGCAATGCCAATAAGTTACTGACTCAAACCATCAGACTGGTTGAGGCTGAAGAAGGGGTTGGTAAAGCCTTGATTTATGGTGGTTTACTCTACTATTCACATCAAGCTGGGGGAGAGCTGTTTGACGTATTTTGCGAGGGCTTTTTCACATCAGCCAGAACAGGCCATGGGTGGAAAATGACCAGGATGTTCCAAGGCATCTTGCACGATCAAAAAGGATGGGGGGATCCTGCCGTTATTGAGTTTTGTACAACCAGGCTGCAAGAGATGCAGGACTGGAAAACGAACAATCCCAGGAGATGTACCGCTCGGAGACCATAGTCATGTTCTCTCGACGAAACCTTAAGGGTTTCTCTGACTCTCAGCGTCCGCTAGGCCCAGCTCGACGCGAACCCGCCCTAGGACTTCACCTGCTTTTTGGAGCCGCTCTTCTAGGGTCTTTTTTTGTAAAACCAGTTGACGCAAGCGCTGGTGGCGGGCGATCGCCTGACTAATGGCCCCCAATTGCTCAGTTGGGCAAGGCTGGCAGAGGAGTTTACCTTCCTCATCTAATCGGCAGAGGCGATATTGACTGCCGCCACCCGCATGATTAACGGCCTTCGCGTGGGTCAGTTGCTCAACATAAGCCGAGATTGCAGCTGGATCCCCATGGCGGAGTAACCCGGCAGAGGTCTGGCTTGTCTGCGCTTGGGGTGTCACCGATTCTAGCCAACCCTCAATAATCGGACCCGCTTGATACAGGGCCTGAATATCCAGTAGGGTTTGCCGCAGAGTCTGATGCCAGTCGGTAATGGCGTCATGGACTTCTGCCAGCCGATCCACTGCTATGGCAGCATTGGCATCATTGCGATGGCTACTAAAGCTAGGTCGTTTTCCTTTCGGCAATGGTGGCAAATCGGTGGTGTCATGGTTGGGCAGCGGTCGCGCCTTAACCACTACGGTTCCAGGTAAAGGTGAGTTGGGCAGCGCCGATAGGGCGGTTGCCACAGAACTCGAGACTGGAGCACGCTTTTTGCCAAAGCTAGGGAGATCGAGAGTCACCGATTTCGACGTCATGGGCTTAAAAGGAAAATGTCACTACGATTACCACCCTTGTTTGCAAGCCACTTGAGTCTGCGTAGAAAGGCTTTAAGCGTTATCCGTCTGCTGATATTAGCGCCGAATGCAAAAATCTTCAGGTGATTGGCCGCCTGGGAGAGCATTTTGTTGCTAAATGTCCTTGAGTTTGTGGCTGATGCTATCAGGCAGATGGTTTTGGAGCTGGTACGGTCACAACAAAACCTCTCACCAAACTGCGATGACAAATATGAAAATTGCATTTATTGGCATGGGGACCATGGGAGCCCCCATGGCGCTCAACCTCCTCAAGGCCGGCTACGACGTAACGGTTCATAACCGGACCCGCGATCGCGAAATTCCAGTCGCCACAGCGGGGGCGCAGCGAGCCGCATCTCCCCAGGCAGCAGCGGCGGCGGACGTAGTGGTGACCTGCGTGAGCGATACACCTGACGTGGAAGCAGTCTTGCTCGGCGATCAGGGAGTCATCCATGGGGCACGGCCTGGCACCATCGTGATTGATATGTCGACCATTAGCCCCCAAGCAACCCAGAACATAGCAGCGGCTTTGGCCAATAAAAACATTGCTTTTGTAGATGCGCCGGTTTCAGGAGGATCGGAAGGGGCAAAAAGCGGCACCCTCTCAATCATGGCGGGGGGCGATGCAGAAACGATCTCGAAAGTCCATCCTGTTTTAGCGGCGATGGGCTCAACCATTACGCACATTGGCCCGGTTGGGTCGGGACAGCTGACCAAAGCCATCAACCAGATCATTGTGGCGGGGACCTATTGGTCTGTCGCAGAAGGGCTGGCCCTTGGCCTCAAGGCAGGGCTTGATATGGATCAAGTCGTGCAGGCTGTGGGGGGCGGTGCTGCTGGTTCATGGGGGTTGACCCATCGCTCTAGCAACATGATTCAGAATGACTACCCGCTTGGGTTTCGGGTACGGCTGCACCAGAAGGATCTCAACATTGCCTTGGAAGCAGCCCGAACCCTGGGTGTACCCCTGCCTGTCGCCGCCTATGTGGAACAAATGGAAACGGGGCTGATCAACCGAGGATATGGCGATGAAGATCTATCGGCGATCGCCCGTACCGTTCGTGAGCAAGCGGGAATAGAAGAGCCTTAAAGTCCATCAGGGCTGGAAGTGTCGGTCACTCTGCAAACGGTGCGCACATCTGCTCGGTTTCTGGATCAAGCGCGGGGTTCGTGCGGAGATAATCAGCCAGCCAGTCACAGCTCTGGCCCAAGAGTTGGGAAAGGTCGCCAATAATCGCCAAGTGCCAAACGATGATAGTGCGATCGCTACTGGCAGAAGCCACATACTGCCCATCGGCAGAAAAAACCACATCATTCAAGGCCCGATCATGCCCTGGCAGCGTATTCAAAAGCGTACCGTCCAAGCTCCAAAATCGTAAGGTTTTATCGATGCCGACAGTGACTACTTTTTGACCATCAGGCGTGAATGCTACCGACAAGACGCTATCCTGGTGTCCTTCTAAAGTTTGTACTAAACGGCCATCTGCGACCTGCCAAAGCTTGACTGTATTATCTTCACCGGCTGTGGCGATCAGGTTACTGTCAGGGCTGAATTGGGCTGCAAAAACAGCACCGCGATGACCTTCTAAGATGCGAAGCTGGTTCCCTTCAAGGGACCATAGCCGCACATCATGATCCCATCCCATGGAAGCTAAATGTTTTCCCTCTGGGCTAAAGGCAACGTTTAAAACACCATCCTCATGGTCTTTCAGCTCTTTCCAAAAGGTGCCATCGGGTCGCCAGAGCTTGACGATGCGATCGCCCCCAGCCGAGGCAATCAGATCACCCTTGGGGCTAAAGGCAACCCCATGGACGGGACCTTGATGACCTTCTAGAACCTGCAAGAGGGTGCCATCCCGCCGCCAGAGCCTGACGCTGCCATCCGCACTAGCCGAGGCCAGTTGACTGCCATCATCATTGAAATCAACAGCCAGCACTGGCCCTGCATGCCCCGTCAACGTATTCAGGAGCTGGCCATCAAACTGCCAGATTTTGAGGGTGTTATCGTCACTGGCAGAGGCTAATTCATCCGCTGTTGGCGAAGCGGCCAAACCATTAACCCGTGCTTGGTGACCCCGTAACGCCTTCAAATGGGGGCGATGGGTATTCCACATGCGGATGGTGCGATCACTACCGGCTGTGGCAAAGGTTTGCCCATCGGGGTGAACCGCAATTGTGGTGACTTGGCCGGTATGACCGAGCAGAGTTTTGTGCAGGTCCCCTGCACGCGTCCAGATATGAACGGCGAAATCCATACCACCGGTCAACAGATATGCTCCATCAGGTGTGAACTGCACCACATTTAACGGCTCGTCATGGGCTTTGAAGCGTTGCGTTTCTGTGAGGGTAGCCGCCTCCACCATCCATAGGGAAACGGTGCGATCATGACTGGCAACGGCTAAAGCCTGACCCTCAGGATCAAGGGCGATTGAAGTGATTGGCCCCCGGTGGGCTTGGGTGGAATTCAGCAACGGGCCATCAATCGACCAGCGGTGGAGCCAGCCGCCCTCATCACCACTGATTACAGTTTGGCCATCAGCACTAAACAGAACGCTTTGAATACCGCCGCGATCGCTGCTAAAACTTTGGCGTAAGGTGCCATTTTGCCAGTGCCAAACCTTGACCATGGCATCCTCGCCAGCAGTCGCCAACGTCTGACCGTCAGGTGAAAAAGCCACGGCTCGCAAGGATTGGTCATGGGCTGACCACCGATCAACCAGCGTGCCATCCTGTCGCCATAGATAGGCAAAACCATCGCTGTCTACCGCTGCAATAACAGATTGATCTGGGGAAAGGGCAACCGCTTGGAACGGTGCATCATTACCGTTAAGAGTGTTGATCAAAGTGCCGTCGGCTTGCCAAAGGCGCAACGTGCCATCCGCACTGACCGATACCAACTGTTGGCCCTGATTCATGAACTGGACCTGCCACACCGTGCTGGTATGACCGTCTAAGCGATTGCGCTCATACACCCAAAATAGAGCCTGTTGCAGCGCATTGGTAATGTCGCCTCTGAGTCCTGTATCAGTATTGACTTCATCTTCGTGGACTTGCAAAAGCCAACCCGCTTGGGTGGCAGTAATTAAAGACTCAAAGCTTTGATCGGAGAGAAATAGAGCGGTAGCCGACTGGCTGAGGGCTTTGATATGAGAATGATCTGCAGCCCGTCGCGCATGTAGGGTTTGCCGATAGAGGCCGAGGCTGGTCAACCCTAAAGCCAACGCTAGAATTGAAATCGCCGTGACCAACTCAAGGCCCCGCCGTTGAAACTGCAGCAGCGAAGACTGGCGTATGATCTCTGCTTTTTGTTTATCGGCCTCTACCTCGGCGCTTGTAAGTACATATTGGTGATGCAGAGGCGTAGGACGCGGCTCTTCTTGGCGGCCCTGCACCAGATATTCATTGGCTCGGTCTAATTCACTCCCCCGCAATAAATAGCTGAGATCGCGACCATGGCGATCCCATTCGAGGGCCTTCACCAGCAGGCGCGTATGGGTGCGCACATACGCGATATTTTGATCAAGGGCGGTCAATAACCCCAGCAAATTAGCCGCAAAATCATCATTAGGCCGCAAAAAAATCCAGTTCAGCCGGGCCAACTCAGGATGAACTTGACTGGGGGCAACATCTTCGTAAACCAGGGGAACCAGCCGTTTGTTTTGTTTGACAGCATGTTCAATCTCTTGGCGACATACCTTAGACTGCACCGAATCTGGACTCAGCACAAAGATAAACGTGTCTGCTAGCTCAATGCCCAGCTCAATTTCTTGCCACCAATCTGACGCTAAGGGAATATTTTCCCAATCGACCCAGACTTGGCGTTGGGTACCTTCAAGGGCAGCATAGAGCTGTTCGACAAAGGCTTTATTGCGGCGGGAGTAGGAGATAAAGACGTTGGCTTTTGGAGAACTATCGAGAACGTTCCAGATATCTTTGGGCATTTGCCGCCCTGATTTGGAAGCCAGATTGACACGATATAGCCGCCCGCGATCGCTCTCGACCGACTTCAGCAGTCCTTTTTTGAGCAGCGCATCAACGGTAGCCTGGGCCGTGGCAACGTCTGTCTCAGCATGGTCAGCAATTTCGTCGATGGAAGCTTCATAGCGGCGCATCAGCCAATTGGCCAAAGACTGATGGGCCGCAGGCATCAATAAGATATCCGCCACCTTTAATCCCTCACTAGCAGAGGGACGAGAGCGTCGCGGACTATTCAACAAAGTATCTAGAGAATCATCCCCCATGCCACATTTCGCTCGGCACTACAACCAAAATCGAGAAGACTGCCTGTCCCTAGCAAGAGTCCAAGGCTCTCAAGGGCTGTAATCACAGTAAAGCCCAAATCCTGAGACAACTCTAAACCAATGGGATGAACCAAATGCATCGGCCCCGCTGCTGCAGGCTGTTTGCGACTGACAACATCCCCTCAGCCTTAACAAAAACTCAGGGCGGCCCTCAGCGGCGTCTACCCACTGATCATACTCACAGAGATGCAGGGGGCTGATAAGGAGAAGGTTGGTTGGGGTTAGGGGGCGGTGCCGGAGGACGGCGAGTGCGGCGAGGCGGCTCAGATGCGGTTAAAGGACCGCTCGGATCATCCAGGGGCAGGGTGGGCTCACCGATAGACATCGACGGCTCATTCATCGCAGTAGTGGGCTCATTCATAGCCACTGATGGTCCAGCCGTGGGTATCGATGACTCAGCCGTTGGCAGGGTGGGTTGACCAAAGGTAGCCTCAGACGAAGCAGAAAAAAGTTCACTATTGGTGGGTGAAGTCACACTGCTTTGCTTCACGCTGTCATCCACATCTTCATCGTCATCGCGGTTTTGATCCTTAGCAACTTCGGCGAGATAGGTTTGCACATCCCGCCGAATTACCCGTTCAACCCGTGTCGAAAAGACAGGATAGGCCTGGAGATGACTCTTGGCCTTGCGATAGGAGCCACTGAGCTGAAAATACTGCCAGCCCTCACTTTTAAGGTTTTCAGCAGTAGCGCGATATTGTCGCCACTGCACCCCGTATTGAAACAGTTCTTCGACGGCAGTACAGACGGCCACCACTTGGGTTAAAGCAAACAAACCGATTGGGAAAAAATATGCCAGACGTTTATTGAGAGTGCTATCCTCTGGCCCAAAGTTATTAAAAGCGACTAAGGCGGGAAGAATTACGCCACCAATTACAGTCGTGAGTCGCAGCGCATAAAACCGTTTTTGTGCTTTTGAGGCCTTCCCTTCCGTCCACAAAACCTGATCAAGCCAGCGAGACTTCATAGACTGTTTATACAGTTCTGGGAGTTCTAGTTCATTGACCAGTCCGGACAACTCTTCCTTAAGAGTGTCGTTGTAGGAGGCCTTGGGTTTGCTCATGGCAGTTTGTGTCTTTAAGTAAATGCACCGTCAACGCTTGGCGTAAGGTTAGCGGATCATCTGTCAAATTGAGAGAGGACAGTAGCCCTGAGGATAGTAACGGCTCTAGCCGGGGGTCATCGCTCGATTGGCCTTGCAGGGCCGCCGCGATGGTATCTGCAGCACGGCCACTGCCTGCCATAACGACCACGGCACGTCCATCTTCCACGCTAATCTGAGCCTCTTGCCAAGTCACGGAACCTCCATTCACCAGTACCGTCAAAGAAGGATGAGCACCGGCACGGAGGGTCGCAACCTGAGCGAGGGCTTCGGATTCATCTCCCCAATTCGTGCCTGGGACGAGTAAGCAATGGGTGTGGTTGGGTTCGAGCGGTGCCCCATCAGGATTCGGATTTGAGTCGTCTGGCAACTGAACCAGCGATCGCGGTGCTACGCCGACCAACGGAAACGTACCGGCGAGTGCGGCTCGAGCTCGCCCCATCAACTGCATCACCCCTGCATCGGTGCCGCCATCTACCACGCAAAGTTGGTGCTCTTCTGCCAGCGGGAATAACACATCCCGGAACAATGATTCGACATTGGATCGCTGTACTTCATCCAAACCACTGGCACCGCCAATCACCACCAAGGTTGCCTGAGTAGCAGACAATTCTAAGGCGTCTAAACAGGGACCTAAGTCTTCAAAACCTGAAGGGTAGCCGACCTTCACTCCATGGGTCGCTGCTGTCTCCGCATCCACAAGGGTATAGGTCTGGATTGGACGTGCCATGGTTCACTGTAATTCGAAGGAATAGGGAGACAATCGCAATTGTTAGACGCTCATTCAGGAAGACCACTAGGGATTCCGTTGAGTATAGAGCCTTAAACTGAACTGCGGGGTTCAACAGATGCACCTGGGCACATTGAGCAAGACTTGATTGTGGTCTTTAACGATGCGCTACAGCCGATGGGCCTTACTCATGAGCCTTAGCTTTATTGTGCCCTTTGGACTGGTCACAAAGTTCTATAGTGGTCGCGGCCATCAGTGGCTTAATGATACCTTTGGCGGTATTCCCTACGAAATTTTCTGGATTTTACTGGCGGCATGGCTTTGGCCTCGGGTGCGGGCTCACACTATTGCCTTAGCTGTGCTGGGTGGGACCTGTCTGCTCGAAATCTTGCAACTGTGGCAGCCCCCGTGGCTCCAAGCTATCCGGGCAACATTGCCGGGGCGACTCGTGCTGGGCAATACATTTACTTGGAGTGACTTCCCTTATTACGTGGTTGGCTGTGGTTTGGGGTGGCTATGGCTGTGGTTTTTAGAAAAGCGATCGCGAGCTGCGAGTAAATCGTTGAATTCATAAGGGCATTGGCCCTGGCTGACTACGGTCTTAGGCCCTGGCTAAAATACAAATATATAGAAACCCAAGTTAATACCGAGCGCTAACCTCCCCTATGGCGGTTCAACAAGTTCAATACGAAACCCTACTGTCAACCTGCAGTGACTATCGTGGGGCGCTGGCGTTGCTCAGACAGCACCGCCCCTATCTGGAAGTGATTCCCAGTATGCGACGTCCTCAGGACAGCATTGTGGCGCTGCCGTTACCCAATATCCGCACCCGTCAACCGGTGCAGGTCTCTAGTCGATCAGGGGTACCCCTCACGGCTGCAGGCGCGGCGGTGTCATTGCCCTGCGATGTTGTCTTGTTGATGTGCGATCCTGAGTGGAAGATCAAGACAGGGGTGGAGCTGTTTATTTTGATCCATCGCCCCCAAGAAGATTTCTCTGATTTACTGATGCGGTGGCGGCAGACGCAGCTTTTATTAGATGGGGGGTATGAGTGGTTTCTTCCGGCTCGGCACCAGCACCTGCTCAGTGAAGGGGCTGATGCACTGCGACCCCTGTTTGTGGTGTTTCCCCAGAGCCCCGATCGCATTTTAAAGGGCTTGCAAGGGGCTGGACTCCCCACCATTGTGTACGCAGAACCCACGGAAGACCTAGAGCCGATGCCGGTACAGGCACTGACCGATGAGCTGCATTTAGATGAGTCTGAGGATTTTGATCTCTCTGAGTTAGACGATCTCGGCCCATCGGATCAAGCCAACGATTAGCACCCTCAATGAAGGATTAACCCCTGCCAAGAAATGCGATCGCGCTAGATACTAAGGCTTGGCGTTGTGGCAGGGGCCGCTTCCTTAGTATGGGTGTTTGGGCATTGAGATCTGGTTTCCCAATTGGGGTCGTGGGGCTGCTCGTGGGGCTGCGACTGTTTTATTGGGGGGCTGCTTTTCCGAATCCTGATGAGGCTTACTACTGGCTGTGGGGCCAGCATCTCGATTGGTCTTATTTTGACCACCCTCCCCTACCTGCCTGGATACAAGGGCTGTTTGCACAGACCCTAGGGCGCTCTCACTGGGTGTTGCGGTTGCCCACGCTGATCAGCAATGGCTTACTGGTGTTGCTCTATGGGCGGATTTGCCAGCAGCTTTACGGGCACCAAAGTCAGAAAAGTTGGGGAATCACAGTCTGGCTGCTATTCACCTCGCCGCTCTTTTTTTTATTTCTCGCGATCGCCTGGTCTGACCATTGGCTGATTTTATTGGGCACAGCGGCAGGGTATTGCTGGGTGCAAGCCCTACCACGAGAAACATCAGAGGTTAAGCTTTCCTGGCTCTACGCCACGGGGCTTTGTTTAGGGTTAGCGGCCCTCTGCAAGTATTTGGCCGTCCTGTTAGCGCTGGGATGTTTGGGGGCGATCGCAACGTATCGGCCCTGGTGGCGTCTCTACCGAAATCCGCATCTGTACGGGGCAGGACTCCTAGGGCTAGCAGTTACCACACCGATCTGGGTTTGGAATGCCCACCATGACTGGGCCTCCTTTCAGTTTTATCTGGGCCGTAGCGTCCAGGCAGAACCCAGCAGCATTCAGTGGTTTGGCCCTGCATTTTTTCTGCTGCTGAGCGGGTTGATTTTAGGGCCAGCTCACGCCTGGGCGGCGATCAAAACGCTACGGCAACAGCCCCAAACAGATTTTGCGCAAGCCTATCGACGGGTGGCGTTCTCCATTGCTCTGGTCTCCACAGGCAGTTTAGCGCTGCTGTCCCTCAAAGCCCCCGTGCTCTATTACTGGAATATTCTGGCCTACCCATTGCTTGTTCCGCTGATGGCTGGGGTGTTTTTACATCCGGCCGCTAAGCCTGGACTGCGTTATCGCCGTTGGGCGATGACCGCCCAGGGGCTGGGACTATTTGTGGCCTTTGCCCTGGTGATTCACTACGCGGTCATGCCCTGGTCGGCTTGGTTTGGGGAAGCGGGGGATGAGGATACGCGGATGCTTTACGGCTGGCAGGAGATCGCGGCCCAGGTGCAAGCGCAACGGGCGCAGGCCACTGACGCGCTGCTGTTAACGACGGATTATCGCTCCGCTTCAGCCTTGGCTTACGCGCTGAATGACCCAACGGTGATGGTGATTTCAGGGCGGATCGATCAGTTTGATTTTTGGTACGACGCTTCGGCCTTAGAAGGGCAGGATGCGATTTTGCTGGGCGATCGCTGGCACCCAATTTGCCCCGCCCATCTGGCCATGTTTGATCGCACCAGTGCGCCTATCGAAATCCCCGTGCAACGGTTTGGAGTATTGATTAAGCCATATCAAATGATTGTCGGTTCTGGGTTTCATGCGGGCGATGGCGACGACTATCCTCTCGGTGCCGACTACCCCCTGGCCTTTACGACCGATGGAGAACAATGCCGCTCAGAGGCAAACCCTGCAAAGTCTATCTATGGCATCCACTCAAGACCCCAATATTGAAGCCCTGCTCAAGATTCCCCTAGATCAACCTCGCTCTCGGGAAGACTGGGATCAAATCTTTGCTCAATTCACAGCCCTCCTGGCCGACCGAGAAGACAGTGATTCGGTAAAGCAGGATAGTCGTTACCGGGCTAGAGCGCTTTACCAACTGTCCTATGCTCTGACTTCAGAACAGTCTCAATTTGCAAAAGACAGTGCCTTTATGGCCCGTTCCCTAGAGGCGCGGTTGCTGCCGATTTTTGAAACCGTCACGGCGGCTGCCGGAAAAGTCGATTACCTGTTCGAGGATGTTTGCGAGCACCTGCAGCCCAGCCGTTTCTGCAATGGCTTTTGGGATACCCAAGACCTGATTCACTACAAGCGCCTGTTTTTGAATTGGTTTGACCAACTGCTGGCGAATACAGCACGACAGGCCCCCAGTGACGATGAGCTATTTGCAGCCACAATCCTCTTCGACGGCTTCGGTGAAACCTGGGCCACAGCAGGCGCTCACCTGCTAGAGGCTTTGGAGCACGAGCACCTAAGGGTTAGGGCGATGGCCGCGCGCAAACTGGGTGAATTTTGTAGTGAAGCTTTTTGGGATCCAGACAATCGACAGGATTGGTCAAATTACAGGGTCAATGAAGAACCTAACCCAGACGTGATTGCAGGCATGCCCCCAATCCCCGAAATATTTGACCTGATTCGACAGCAGGAAGTGAAGCGACGAGGGGTTGCAGGCGCTTTTTGGCAAACGGCTCCTAAAGCTGCCGTAGATGCCAAGGAATGGATCTTGTCAGTTTTGGCAGAGGCCCCTGGTCTTGAGCCCCATATTCGTAACTTTGACGTAAATATAGGCTTCGATGCCCATGAACGGTTTAGCGATGACCCCGATGCCATTCGTCGCTTGATCGATATGGGACGGCCCGGATTGGCGATCGCGGCTGCGACTGACGAACGCAGCAGAATTCCATCTCTGGAACCTCTTTTAGTAGAGCTTGGAAACAGTGATGATGCCGAGACCGTTCGATTAGCTGCTTGGCATTTGGCCTACTACTACCATCACCTCCACCCCAAAGGAGTTGAGTTGGGATTTGTGCAGCCATTAGCCCACCCCACCCTGGATATCTATCAGCTCTTCAGTCAACCTGGGGAAACGCAAACCCCCTACGCGATCGCCCTTTACCCCAAACATGGGCAATCCGTAGACGAGTCAGAGGCTCAACGTTGGGTGGATCAGTTTTTTCCTGTTGCCGTTCGGGGGCAACCCCGGCAAGATCTACCCTATGGCGAAAACAATTGGTACCTGAAAGGTTATGTGGAATTCTATCGCCACAATGTTTCCGCTTATGAGGTTTACGCGAACCTGACGGCATCAGAGCCGCGCCCTGTGGATCATGTGATTATTGGGTATCGCTCCGATACCCCCTGGCACCCAGGAGATTTCCTCTAAACCCTGGATTCAGACTTCAAGAACCCCACTAGGAGGCGGCTTTCAGGGCCGGGGCAAGTTGATGATTGGGTAAAGCCTGGAGTGCAGATTCTTGGAAAACCCTGGGATAGTACTTGGCCGAGTCGATGGAGATGGCCCGTCGTAGGTGTTCCACAGCCCAATCAGGTCGATCTAGGGCGGCGTAGCAGCAGGCCTGTTGAAAGAAAGCCAGGGGATGGTTGGGGGTAATCGATAGGGCCTTGTTGAAGGCTTCTACCGCATTGTCATATTCGGTCAGATGTCGAAGGGTCAGCCCCATCGCCAGCCAGCCATTGGCGGAGTAGGCCTGTCGTTTCAGCGATTCAGCGATCGCGGTTTGGGCCTCTTCGTAGCGGCTCAAGTTGGCTAAGGTAAGCCCCTTTTGGAACCAGATTTGAGCATTCTCAGGGTCGAGGCGCACCGCTTGATATAGTTGCTGCAGGGCCTCTGTGAACTTGCCTTGATGGCGAAGTAAATAGGCTGAGCAAGCGTAAAGGCGTGCATCAGCCCAGCCCTCTGCTAAGGGTGCGGCCAAAGCTTCTAGGGCCTCGTCGTGGCGTCCGGCTCGGGTAAAAGCGTATCCCAGCGCCAACTGGGCTTCCCGGTGGTGGGGCTGGTAGGTGAGGGCAGTTTTAAAGGCGGCGATCGCCCCTTTTAAATCATTCAAGTAGTAGGCTGATAAACCCTTGCAGTACCAAACCTGACCCTCTTGAGGGGTGAGGGCAAGGGCTTGCTCATAGCTTTCGATCGCGTCGCTGTATTTCTGTAAACGATGCAGCACCCGTCCGCGCCGCACCCAAATTTTGGGGTGTTGCGGGGCGAGTTCTAAGGCTTGGTTATAGGCGTTGACGGCTTCCGCTGTCCATCCTGCTGCGGCTAATGAGGTGGCGTAGTTGCACCACACCATTGGGTCTTCGGCTGCTAAGGCCAAGGTTTTTTGGTAGCTGGCGACGGCATCTTGGTATCGTCCCAACCGCCCTAAGAAATAGCTGCGCTGCTGCCAAGCAATGGCGTGGGCAGGCTCAGTCGCAATCTGGGCCTCACATTTTTCTAAAGCCACGACCAGTTCTGCCTCTGCTGCGAGAGACCAATCAGTGGGTTGAGGATGGGCGAGATCGTAGGTCGATACCATTGCCAATTACAGGGATCACAATGACTGCCACTTGCTCTGCAGCATACCCAGGCATCGGCCTAAATTGACGCTCTGGCACTGTTTTCAGTAATTTCTAGCAGTAAACATATTGCATCTGTCTTGAACTTGTATGCAAACACCCGGTGAAGAACTTGTTGGTGAATATCTCAGGCACGTCTGCAAATGTGAATTTGTGCAGTACAACGTGCAACTGTCACAGGTGCAAGGGGAGATTGATGTTGTCGGTATCAACCTGTCAACGCGAACGCTCTACGTCTGTGAGGTCGCTGTCCACCTCGTGACTGGACTACAGTACGTTAAAAATAAGCGCCCAGACAACATCAATCGCTTTATCACTAAATTCACCAAAGACATTCAATATGCCCGGTCTGCGCTTCCAGACTATGAGCATGTCTTTATGCTCTGGTCACCCATCGTGAAACAGAGAGCGAATCCGAAGTACGACCAACTTGCACAGGTTCAAACAGTCCATGACAGGCTGAAAGCGGACTTTGATGTGGATTTACAGGTAATCATTAATGAAAAATTTCAGCACTGCCTTAACGAACTCCGAGCCTTTGCGGCAACACAAAGCAAGGCATTCACTTCGCCGATCATGCGATTGCTGCAAATCGAGGAATATCTAGCGCGCCATCTCCAATGAGGATTCTGGTCGTGGGAGCGTCTTCAACACAGCCGCCTAGAATACGTCAAATGTCACAGAGAGGGCTGCTAATTGGCTGGCGTCAACGGACTGAACTGCACGACTACCGCTACCTCTAGTGTCAGATACATCTGTCAACAAGCCACTCACCACGTCAGTGGGATCCGCCACAGCGACAGGGCCGCTAGCTGTTCCCGATCGCGTTGCCACAGCCTGCAATGCTCTGAGTGCATTATCGAGGGGCTGACTGCTGGCAACGACCAGAACTTCTGTAGGACCAGTCGGTGCTTGCGTGACCAAACGGAAACTATCCCGGCTGGGATCAGGGAGCCGCAACGTTTGCCCAGCACCGATGCGAGTCACTTCTGTGGCGGCAGTCCATTGATTGGGGAAAATAACGGCCATTTCACCCGTCGCATCAATCACCAAAACACTCAAATAGAGGTCTCGGTTCTCCTGATTCTGAATCTCAAACTGAATCGAAGTGCCGAGGGCAATTTGCTGAATGCCGGATCGGGGCGGTGGCGTAGTTGCTGTACCGCGCACCGTAAACGCACTGGCGACCACTTGAGTGCCTCCAATCGGAGCCATGGTGACTTGCAATGCTAGACGGGACGAGCCAGGATTTAGTGTGAGCTTGACCAACCGGGCGGCAAGTAGCGATCGCAGCTTCGGCCTAAGTCTTTGAATAGCCCTCTCCACCGACTCTCCAGGCTGACTAAAGGAGCCAGGAATCAAATCCAAGCCAGGGGCAAAAAGACCAAGGCTACCTTCAGAGGGGATATCGGCTTGCTCGACCAACTCAGCGCGATATTCAGCCGTCATTCGGCCCAAAAGATAATGCACCTCTCCCTGCTGCAAAGGCAACGCCTCCATGCGGGGAATCGCCGTAATCCCCTGACGGGCTTGCTCCTGTTCTGCTGCGGTGAGAGACGTATCGAGGCCAATCCGCAGGCTGACGTTGCTGGGTACCCCCCGCACCTGCTCTTGCAACAGAGCGCCAGTAGGCTTTGCTGTTTCTAAAAGTCGCCCTTGCCCTGTCAAGCCCTGGCGGCTGGTAATTTGCAAGAGCCCTCGCGCTTCACCGTCATCATCAACCGCTGACAAAATTGCATCGGTTTGAAAGGCTTCGAGACTGCGGGGATCGATACCACCGAGCCAAATTTCGGCAGTACTGCCTTCGACCTTGGTAACAACAGCCTCAGCTGGGGGCGCAATTTTGTCCGAGAAATAGATCGGATGACTACCATAGCTGCTCCCCGGTTGAACTTCGAGCGGGGGTTCTTGGGCGCTAAACGAGAGCTGTGTGGTGGTGCGGGCGATGTTGGGTACCGTGTTCCCAAAGGGGGTGGTGCCGGTTTGCTGCCACAGGTACTGGGTCATCACATAGCTAAAGGCCCCAGCATAAAAGTCTTCAAAGGGGGCGTCCGCCGC
Organism: Leptolyngbyaceae cyanobacterium; assembly: GCA_050043365.1. Lineage (GTDB taxonomy): Bacteria > Cyanobacteriota > Cyanobacteriia > Phormidesmidales > Phormidesmidaceae > PCC-6406. The sequence goes on along the minus strand of JBHJIP010000143.1, from coordinate 24,262 downwards.
ATATTGCTCCCGTCGGGCTGAGGCGATCGCCACCCCTCTTGCAATCCCTTCCCGACGCTGCTTGATAAAGTCGGCAGGGGCCATATTCAGGCGAGAGAGCCACTGGTTTTGATAAGCCAGTTCCGCTGGACTCATCTCTAAACTGGGACCGCCACGGCGAGCCCGCACCACCAGATTGCCTCGGGTGCCGCCCCCAGAGTGGCAGCTGTCGAGCACCATGGTAACGTTATCCGTTTGCAGGGCTGAGCCAAGTAAAAATAGGGTATGACCCGTAATATCGTTGACTGGTCCTCCCTGACGCGGAAAGCCTGCAGGCAGAGGGCTATCGACCGGGACTAGGGTGCTGTTGAGACCATCGGGAAAGTCTTGGTCAGGATCGACCACCCGCGAACCGTGGCCGGAGAAGTGAAAAACCACTACATCTCCAGGACGGGCTTGGCCAATCAGGTGCTCTTCAAAGGCGGTGAGGATGCCTTGGCGGGTGGCCTGGGCATCGGTGAGTTTGACAATATCGCTGGGGTTAAAGCCAAAGCGATGCACCAGCAGGTGATATTGCAGCTCCACGTCATTAACGCAGCCATTGAGAGGGGCAAACAAGCCATCACTGGGGTATTCGTTGATGCCGACTAAAAGGGCTAATTTGCGCGGCGTGGATTGAGCCAAGGCGCGACCGTAGAGATCGCCTTGCCTTTGCCAGTCCAATTGTGACCAGCCCAAAGCTGCGAGGGTTGCCCCCGCCCCTTGCAAAAAATAACGTCTTGACAGCCGGGTCATGGCTCAAATTCTCCCCAGTCTTCTGGCTACAGCCTACAGCGATTGCCGAGGGTAGTCCTGAAAGACTGGACGTATTGTCATGGGTTTAAGGTCCACAACTGAGAAGTTTCGCCTGGGGATGAGCGGCTTCTAATGACGACTGGCGCTCAGGGCTGGGGCGACCATAGGTGGCCAAATCTTGAAATGCATCTGGGGTCAGCAGCTCAGGCGCGGTTTCTTCTCCCAGATCGCTGAAGAAGATGGTGGTTTGAATGGTGATGCTGCCCCGCTCATGTTGCTGGTACAAGTCAGCATACTGTTCTGCAACTGCCTGCCACTGAGCCGGTTCACAGTAGCTGCGGTCTACCAGCAACGTCACATCGGGGGCCGCGAAAACGGTACGGATGGCCAAGGTGGCGATCGCAAATGCAGCCCAACCCACCCCAACAATTCTGAGCAAAGTCCGGTTGAGTTGGTTGGGATTCATAGCAGTCACATGAGGCGTCTCTTCAGCCGCATTCTAGCAATGCCAATGGAAGGGCTTGCCCTACTGATAGTTAACAATGCGGCTAAAATTGCTGGGCTCTAGGCTCGCGCCCCCGACTAGGGCTCCATCAATATCGGATTGAGCCATAATTTCATCCACATTGGCGGGCTTAACTGAGCCACCGTATTGAATCGGCACATCTTTATTGGTCAATTGCTGACGAATCAACGCAGTCACGCGATTGGCCTCACCCGAATCACAAGTGTCGCCGGTACCAATCGCCCAAATTGGCTCATAGGCAATGATCAAATTGCTTTGATCAACGCCAACCAAACCCTTCTTAATTTGGCCTTGAATCAAGGCTTCGGTCTCGCCTGCATCCCTTTGCTGCTTAGTTTCGCCCACACACAAAATCGGGGTCAAACCATGGCGTTGGGCTGCCTTCAGACGCAGATTGACGGTCTCGTCTGTTTCACCAAAATATTGTCGCCGCTCACTGTGCCCCACAATTACATAGCGCACGCCCAATTCAGTGAGCATGTCGCCCGAAATCTCGCCTGTGTAAGCGCCACTGTCTTCCCAGTGAATGTTTTGAGCCCCGAGCTGAACTCGACCCCCGTGGAGATGTTTCGATAGGGTACTGAGAGCCGTAAAGGGCACACAGAGGATAATTTCCCTATTGTCGGGAGTTTCGGAAAGCTGACTGACAAACCCCTGCAAAAACACCAAGGACTCTGCCTGGGTTTTGTGCATTTTCCAGTTGCCAGCGAGAACAATCTTACGCACGAATTCTAATTAACAAGGGACAGGCGTAACCTACGCATCCATGAATCCTACAGGCAAAGCTGACCCGGAGCAAATGCGCTTTGCACCTGAGCTAGGGGCTGTCGTCAATTCAAACTAGAATCCTTGTGGTGCAACAATTACAGCCCCTAGCAATACTATGGGGACGGGCGCTGCAATACTTACCCAGCAAGGCTTTCACCAATAATTGATGATGCGCCCTAGGCCACTACATGGCGGGCAATGCGAATCAATTCTTGAGTGAGGGGATGCTTAGGATAACGCAAACAAAACAGTTCACGGCTTCCTAACAGCATCATTTCTTCCGACATGGGTAAAACCCCAGCAACGGGTACGTTATAGTTCTTTTCCACCAGTCGCCGGACCGCGTCAATATCGAGTGACGCCAGGACTTTATTGATTACTAGCATCAACTTCGGAATCCCTAAATGCTGGGCCAGCTCAACGGTAACCGCTGTGCCCTCAAAGTCTTGACCATCGGGCCGCAAAATCATCAGCAACATGTCTGACAGGGCCATGGCCAACAGGGTTTCATTGTTAACCCCAGGATGGGTATCGATGAAAACGTAGTCAAGATTAAGGCGATCAGCCAGAGTATTCAGGCCATCACTAAGCTGGGTAATATCGTAGCCCTCACTCACAATGCGGGTAATTTCTTCGGTTTTAAAGCTACCTGGGGCTAAACAAATGGCTCCATTTCGTTTCTTTACAGGCTCAGGAGTGAGGTCATAAATCGCTTCTTCAATGGAGCAGAGCCCCCATAGATAGTCATTCAGCGTGTGATTCACATGGGCTTGATCAAGCCCGAAGGGAATATGGATACCGGGGGACTGCAGATCGGTATCGACGATGCCAACGCGCTTACCCGTCATAGCGACGAGTGTGGCGAGGTTAGCGGTTGTGTTGGATTTGCCCGTGCCGCCGCGAAAGGAGTGAATGGCTACCAATTTGAACATAATCCTGATCCCTGAAAGCGCTGAGGCTGTTGATGGCTGGGAAAATTGTAGGCCAGTCCCTTGAGAATGGGGACATCTCTCTCGGCTGAACTCCGAACTGGATCAGAAATAAAACAAAAGGGGCAATAGCTATCGTACAGCCGTTATTAAGTCGACGTCTGAACGCTTTTCAGCGTAGCTCAGAAAATTTCAGGGAAATCAAGAACCGGATGCCAACTGCATCGCAGAATCTCGCGAGTAAAGCTGGGAACAGACCAGCGCTGTAAACCTCGCTTATGGCTCGAAAATACCGCGATCGCCGAAATATCGTGATTTTCAGCCACCTTAAAGAGTTCTTCTTGGGGGTCCCCTTCTTTGACAAGGGTTTCGACTACGATGCCGAGATTTTTTAGGCCCGCACTGGCAGCTTCAAGTTTTTCTTGAGCCGTGGCCGTGGGGTTCTTACCCCGCAGCTCTGGACGAATACTCTCATCCACAACCCATACGATTAGGCACCGCTCTAGAACCTGTTCAGGCGATTTCTCAACAGCAGATTGGATGCGGTGTAAGAGCTGATCAGAAGTGGCGCTACCGTCGTAAGGCACCAAAAGATACCGAAACAGCCCCTGGCAACGTAGCTCTAGTTCGGGGGTGGTATAGGTGGAAATGAGCTGGGGCCGCAGAATCATCACCGGCACCTGCAGACGCTCCACTAAACCCATCGTGGTGCTGCCGAAGAGCTTTTCGGTCAGCAGGTTGCGGGTCGGCATGCCTAAAAACACTAAGTCCGACTCGGTTGACTCCACTAATCCAAGAATGTTGTCTTTTGCCCGTCCGGTCATGACTTCTACAGAGACCGACGCTGCTTCGGGAATCTCACATAAGGAAGCTTCTAGGCGTCGCTTAGCTGCAGCCATTTCATCCTCATCAATTTTAGGAATGCCGCGATCGGTCTGCAAAGCCACGTTGTGGAAAAAGGTGAGTTGCTGCAAACCCCCTGCCACCAGACTGGGAACAACTTGGGTTAACCGGTATAAACCATCAGAAAAATCGGTGCAAATGAGCGCACGCCGAAACATAGCAGACTATCTCTTTCATGGGCAGTTGCCTTTTCATATTATGACTGTCTGGCTGCTGTGAACGGGGGCGCAAAGCCCTGAATATGGTGAAAAGCTGAAGGTCTTGAGATAGAAACGAGCCTGACGCTAATAAAACGGCAGTGTCAGTTGGGCTAGCTATGGCCCCGTTTGCAAAGAGTCAATAACCCAACAAACAGACCCGCAGTCATTGACAATGCTCGATAACTGCAGAATTGAAAGGGTCTGAATGGAATCAGAGCTGAATTTGGATAAGGTCACAGGTAAAGAAAGGGGAAAGGCCCCAACAGCCCCAGCTTCTTTCGGGTGAAATCAAGCAAGAGCGGGAGGTCTACCGCTTCTACCATGGCGGAACCACCGCAAACCTCAGACTGCAGGGGGTTCTAGTCCCCACTCTTGTTTGAGGAAGTGTTTATACATGGTTTCACGCATCATCATTTGCTCGTAAAGCTTGACCAAGAAATCTTGGGCTTGCTCATGGCTCATATGTTGCACTTGGGTCTCAAAGGACCGCAAGCTGAATCGTTGCTCTAAAGAGAGTTGCACAGAGTCACTCATCAATACCACTCCATCTTGAGAGAAAACAACGAGATTACAAGGGCGATCGCCCGTAGACCTCGCTATACAAATGACGAATGCCATTCAATGACATGAATTTATTGCGGAATATAAAAAAGAATTGACAAATCGACTACTGTTTGGAGCAAATTCACTTCAGGAAAACATATCAGTGCAGTTAGTAAACCTGTTTGAACTGGAGATATAGCTAATGTCGCAAAGCTTGCGGCATTGGCGACGCCAGAAAGCCTATGGATAGAGACTTAGCGCTTTCAAGCGTGCCAGGGGCTTTCTGGCCAAAGCTATAAATAAGCAATCCCTTTGAAAATCAAAGCGTTTCCGGGACTGAGTTGCCTTGAATTAGGCTGGATAGTAAAGGATCGGGTCGGCAATAAACTGCAGCCAAATAGACCATCAGACCCATCAGAGACCTTGAGACTCAGTTAAGGCTGCCTTATATAACTGGTTAGCGAGGGTCTCGATTCGTTCTCCCAGGGTGAGGCGCTGTCGCCAGGCGGGTGGAATTGCCTCGATGCCATAAAAGGCCCCGGCTAATTGGCCACAAATAGCGCCAGTCGTATCAGCGTCATCCCCGAGGTTAACAGCCTTGAGAATGGCGGCCTCTAAGTTATCTGTAGTCCAGAAGCTCCATAGGGCAGCTTCTAAACTGTCTACCACGTAACCATTGCCGCGAATGTCACTATCGGGCTTTTGGCGATATTGTCCCACCGCGATCGCCCGAATACTGTCCGGCAAGTCGCTTAAAGCTGCGTGCCCCAATAAAACGTTTGCCTTTGATTCTCCTTGCAACGCTGCCACCAACATCGCTCCGAACAGGCGACTGGCCGCCACGCATTCGTAAGCCCCATGGGTGGTACGGGCACTTTGACCCGACTGATGAATCGCCATGGCTGGGTCAGCCGCAAAAAACATCGGTACCGGAGCAAGTCGCATAATGCAGCCATTGCCTGCAGACCGGGGCGCAGTCGAGCCACTAAAGGGGTCTTGGGTCAGCCGATATCGGGCTAGAGCTTGCGTGACCGTATTGCCAATGTCAAAACATTCATCGGTGCTGCTTAGATAGCCCGTTTCCTGCCAGCGACAGTAGCGCTCAATCTGATCGCTAGGATCGAAGCCTCCTTGCTCAATCAAGCTCGTGGCTAAGCAGAGGGCCATCGACGTGTCATCGGTCCAATCCCCAGGTTTCAGATTAAAGGGACCACCCCCGACCATATCCGTCACGGGTGTGAACGAACCCCTAGGGCAAAACTCGACGGTGGTGCCTACTGCATCTCCAGCAGCGAGCCCCATGAGGCAACCTTGGAAACGGGCCTTGTCCATGATGGTTGCGCAGGTAGCGAGTGAATAAGCGTCAAAGTCAACTTGCCCAAAACGATAGGTGCCAGTGTAGATTCTATGCATCCAATGACCGGATTTAGTCATCCATTCACCGTAAAGGGAAATAGAATTTCCTTGCATTCTCTCTCCCGGTGGCCCCATGCTCAAAGGCGATTTCACCACAATGGATTCTCTAAGCAACCTGGGTACGCCGGTTACAGCCATTAGCGAGCCCCTACGCACTGCATTTGGAACCCTGTCCCCCACCTTTCAACCCTAGGATTTAACCACTGGGCGACTCCAAGCGATTTTAGATGGCTTAGAAGATGCGGTCTTGCTCGTAGATGCCCTAGAACAAACCCTCTACGTCAATGAAGCTGTCTTTGAACTGTTGGGATTTAATCCCGCCTGCGAAACCCTAGAAGCCTGGGCCGCCCAGTGCGGAGCCCAGCACCCTGAATGTGATGGGCCGTATCCTTGGCAGGACTTTCCATTGTCGCGGGTATTGCGAGGAGAGGCCGGTAGACCTATTGAGATTTATCTCAACCAGCCCCGAGTGGCCCATGTGACTTGGCTGCGGGCAAGTGCCTGTGCTCTAAAAGGGACAGGCGATCAAGTGGCGGGTGCGGTCGTGGTCCTGCGAGATATTACAGCCCGCAAGCGATATGAGGCTGATCTGCAAAATTCTCGTAACTGTTTTGAGACCCAGGCCAACCAGTTAGCGGCAACCCTGGCTGAACTGAAGGCTACCCAGAGTCAGTTGATCCAAACGGAGAAAATGTCGAGCTTGGGGCAAGTGGTGGCCGGGGTTGCCCACGAAATTAATAATCCAATTGGATTTATCCACGGCAATTTGGTCCATGTGGATGCCTATGTGCAAGACCTACTGGGTCTGATGGATGCCTACCAACAGCATTTACCCAACGTCCCAGAAGCCATTGAGCCCTACCTAGAGGTGATGGACTTGCCCTTCTTGCGCGAGGACCTTCCCAAATTAGTCGCCTCCATGCGAATGGGTACATCTCGCATCAAGGACATCGTGCTGTCCTTGCGGAACTTTTCGCGGCTGGATGAGGCGGCGAGTAAAACGGTGGACTTGCACGACGGCTTAGAAAGTACCCTGACGCTGCTGGGCAATCGTTTGCGAGCACAGCACAATAAAACCCCAGTAGAACTGGCCAAAACCTACGGCACCTTACCTGTCGTAGACTGCTACGCGGGTCAGCTCAATCAGGTCTTTATGAGCATTTTGGTGAATGCATTAGATGCGCTCGACTCCCAGCGGTTTTTGCAGGATGCATCTGTGGAGGCACTCCTAACACCGCCCACCATTACACTGCACACAGAAGCCTGTGGCGATTGGGTACGCGTTGAAATCAGTAACAACGGCCCTGAAATCGAAGAAACCGTACGGCAGCGGATTTTTGACCCGTTTTTTACGACGAAAGCCGTAGGCAAAGGACAAGGGATGGGTCTCGCGATCAGCTATCAAATTGTGGTTGAGCAGCATGGCGGTTCCCTCAAATGTCTCTCTTCTGCAGAAGGGACCACGTTTCGGATTGATATCCCAGTTAAGTCGCAGTGAGCTGCAACACCCAATCTTGAATCAACTGATTCACTTGCTCAGGCACTTCATCATGGGGACAATGACCGGCATTGAGGAAATAAGCCCTCAGATTTGAGTAATGCTGGCCAAAAGCATGGTGACGCTGTCGAGTATCCATCCATGGATCCCCCTCACCCCAAAGCAAAAGCAGCGGTGCAGTCATACGGGCCAGGAGGGCATCGACGGTTTCGCCTTTCGGGGATTTAAACACAGCCGCAAACACCGCTGCCGCGCCTGCGTCATCAGCGGGCCGTCGAATTTCCTCTACCAGTTGATCGGTCACTGCCGCTTGATCCACATAGACTTTGGCAAGCGTCTTGCGAATCACGGACCGCTGTCGCACGTATTGAAACAGCAACCAACTGGGTAAAGGCGACAGCAGTACAGTGCGCATCACTTTTGAAACCATCTGCCGCATTGGACTCACAGGCTGGGGGGCTGGATTGCTAAACGGCCCGGCACTGTTCAACAAAATCACGCCCGCGACCCAATCAGGCTCCGCAGCCGCCACGCACAGGCAGGCATAGCCCCCTAGGGAGTTACCTGCCAGCACCGTAGGTCGCCCAATTTTTGCTTGAATAAAGTCATGGAGCTGTGCCTGCCAAAGGGCACCGCTGTAGGTCTGCCGCGGTTTAGCAGAGCGACCAAATCCCAACAGATCAATGGCCCACACTTCAAATTTGTGGTGCAGAGCAGCTATATTTTTGCGCCAGTGATCGGTCGAGGCTCCAAACCCATGCACCAAGAGCAGAGGTGGACGCCCAGAGTGACCTTGGCCCGACTGCACGTAATGAATAGCATGCCCCCGCCACTGCCAATATTGACCCGAAAAGGCAGGGACGTTATGGATCTCACGCTGATCTGAATAACCGGCTGCAGCCTCATCTACCATGAGCTTTTTGTAAAGGAATATGAAGTCAATGGTAGCGAATTTAGTCGATCTGTAGATGATATCCCGGTCAGCACAAGGCATCTTTACACTGAAGTCAGATCTTCTCTGGGATGACTATGCCTGCCCTTTCCCGCCCGAAGCGACGTCGGCCTCCCGCAAAACTAACGGCCCTTTGGTTTGAGCGCATGCTTGCTGTAATCGGCCTAATCAATTTAGTTTTGGTGCTTTTCGACGCCAGCTATATCCGCTTTAGAGATCTCTACTTGCGGTTTATTCCAGAAGTGACGGTCTGGTACGGCGAAACGCTCAAGGGCATCGAACCGGAGCGGGCCACGGTGACCTATCTCGACACCGTAGACAAACTGGAAGAGCAAGTGGCTCAAACTGGGCTAGCCTCCATTCAGGCCGAAACGCTGCTGGCTGACCTTCAGGAGCAAAGTCAAGCGCTCATTGATGAAAACCCATTTCAGATCGCGGATAAATCTGGCACCTTAGAACGCATCAAGAATGAGATGCGCGATCGCGTTGGCGTTGATTCATCCAAGCGTGCCTTTGCCACGTTCTGGAGCGTCGGCCATCTCACCGGAGAAGGATGGTCGCAAGAAATTGCCTTCTTCAACGACGAGATCGTGCCGTTAATGGAAACCAACTACTTCCGCCGCATTGGCGAAGATGGGGGACCTCTCAATCTATTTATTTTGCTAGACGGTTGGTTTGTAGCTTTATTTGGTGTGGAGCTTTTAGCCCGCACGTTCTATATCAGCCGCCGTTATCCCAACACCAACTGGCTCGACGCCTTACTGCTGAGATGGTATGACTTATTTTTCTTCTTACCCTTCTGGCGGTGGCTGCGGGCAATTCCGATCTTAATTCGCCTCAACCAATCTCAGATCATCAACCTCATCCCCCTGCGGAATCGGATCAATCGCGTCTTCATCACTAACTTTGCCGTAGAGCTAACCGAAGTCGTGGTGCTACGCATCATTGACCAGATTCAAAATCTCATCCGCGAAGGCAACGTTAGCCAGTGGCTTTTGGCTACCGGTTCAGGTCGCCGCTATGTCGATCTCAACGGCATTGATGAGGTCCAAGCCATTTCGACCCAGATGGGCTCTCTGCTGATATACCAGATATTGCCAACCATCAAACCCGAGCTAGACGCCATCCTGCACCACAGCCTCACCAGCGCCTTTAATGAAGCCCCTGGCTACCAAAATTTCCGACAACTTCCAGGCATCGGGACCTTACCAGATCAACTGGCCCAACAACTCGTCTCTCAAGCGTCCGAAGTGCTTTATGGAACGCTCACGGGTACCTTTACTGACCAAAAAGGGGCTATCTTAACTCAGACCCTGATTGATCGCTTTAGTGAAAGCCTGAGAGCAGAGCTGCAAAAGGGCAAAACCTTAGAAGAATTACAAAATCTCATCATTGATCTCCTGGATGAGGTCAAGATTAATTACGTTAAACAACTCGATTCAGAAGATGTCGAGCAGCTCATGGCGGAAAATTACCGTATCTACAACATCACTCAACAAAAAAAGTAAAGCCGATTTGGGACAACTTATCCCGACCTACAAGCACCCGGACGTTTGTAAAAACATACGCTAAACTATCTCAACGGTAGTACCCTCCTGAGGTTGCTGCCATGATTCTGAGTCTCAAGGGAAGTGGGCAACCCCCACTTTTTTTATTGGGCACCGCTATGACCCACCCACTCATTCCCGATATTTTGGCGATCGCAGAACCCATTGCAGAACAGTTTCACTTAGATATTGTCGAGACCGTTTTTCAAACCAATCAGTCTCCACCTGTATTACGAATCGATATCCGTAACCGCCATCAGGCGGACACCGGCTTAGATGACTGTGAACAGATGAGTCATGCTTTAGATGAAGTATTAGAGAGTAGTGGCCTCATCCCCGGTGCTTACGTCCTAGAGGTTTCGAGCCCAGGCATTAGCTCTACCCTTTTAACGGATCGAGATTTCATCGTTTTCAAAGGCTTTATGGTCGAGGCCGATCTCCAAGAAACCTACAAAAACAAGACGACTTGGATCGGTCAATTAACATCACGGGATGAAACCAGCCTGACCCTGAGCCAAAAGGGACGCTCCATCAAAATTCCACGAGATCTGGTATCGGCCGTGCGCCTCAGCAACCAAGCGCCCTAAGCTTTTTCCAACTCCGCCCGCCAAAGTCTTCACCCTCAGTATTGCCTGCAAGGAGAACCGCCATGTCATTAGTTAGCCTGCCAAATCTCAGAGATCTAATCGATAACATCAGCCGCGAACGCAATCTGCCCAAGCATGCTGTTGAAAATGCCCTGAGAGAAGCGCTTTTTAAAGGCTATGAGCGGTTCCGACGCACACAACGACTGGCCGACGGCACCCATTTCGAAGAAGAATACTTCGATAACTTTGATGTCGAACTCGATATTGAAGATGAAGACGATCAAGGCTTTCGCATCCTTGCCACAAAAACCATTGTGGAAGACGTGGAAAGTCAAGACCATCAAATCGCTTTGGCAGAAGTCTTAGAAGTGGCCCCCGAAGCTCAGATTGGGGACACCGTAGTCTTAGATGTCACCCCAGAACAAAAAGACTTTGGCCGCATGGCCGCCATTCAAACCAAGCAGGTTCTAGCTCAAAAGCTCCGCGATCAACAGCGCAAGCTGATCCAAGAAGAGTTCCAAGATTTGGAAGGCACCATTTTAATGGCTACGGTGCAACGGTTTGAACGCCAGTCGGTGATCATGACCGTCAGCAGTGGCCCTGGCCAGCCCGAAGTAGAAGCCGAACTACTCAAGCGAGATCAACTGCCGAACGACAATTACCGACCCAATGCTAAATTCCGAGTGGTTTTAAAGCGAGTCTCCGAAGGCTCCCATCGCGGCCCGCAGCTCCTCGCCTCTCGGGCCGATGCGGCACTGGTGGTGGAATTGTTCTCGAATGAAGTGCCTGAAATCGAAGATGAAATTGTGGTAGTTCGCGCCGTTGCTCGCGAAGCCAATCCGCCGTCTCGTTCTGTCGGCCCCCGCACCAAAATTGCCGTAGATACCGTTGAGCGCGACGTGGATCCCGTCGGAGCATGCATTGGAGCGAGAGGCTCCCGCATTCAAGTGGTTGTTAATGAACTCAAGGGCGAGAAGATTGACGTGATTCGCTATTCTTTAGACCCTGCCACTTATATTTCCAACGCTCTGAGTCCAGCCCGTGTGGATGAAGTACGGCTGATGGACCCGGACGAACGACAAGCCCACATTTTGGTGCCAGAAGATCAGCTCAGTCTAGCGATTGGTAAAGAAGGCCAGAATGTTCGCCTTGCGGCTCGGCTGACAGGCTGGAAACTCGATATCAAAGACTCTGGCAAGTACGACTACGCCGAAGAAGATGACAAGTTTGCCGAAATCTTAGCGGCTCGTCAGGCTGCGCTTGAAGCAGCAGCAGAAGCAGAAGCCTTAGCTGCAGAAGCAGAGGATGATTTTGAGGATCTGGCAGACGCTGCTGCTGAAGAGTCACCTGCATCAGACACTGTTGCTCCTGAATTAGAAGCAGAAATCTCAGCAGAAGAAAACTTTGCAACCGACACCTCTACAAACGTGACCGATAGTACTGAGACATTGGTCGACGAAGCGCCTGAACAATGAAACCCAATTATCGCCGCTGCGTGAGTTGTCGGGCGATCGCCCATAAAAGAGACTTACTGCGGGTTGTCAGACTCCATAACCCGCAACGCCTGCAGCTCGACATTGGTATGGGGCGGTCAGCTTACCTGTGTCCCACGTCATCCTGCTTACAAACCGCCCACAAAAAAAAACAACTTAGCCGAGCGCTCCGCGTCCCAGTGAGTGACGAAATTTATGACCTTTTGGCACAACAACTTGAGAATCTATCCAAGCGGTCAGAGAACTAGAAATCAGGCTACACTGAAGAACTGGTGACAGGCTTATATTGAGATGTCATCCCCATTTTTGGCGACATATAATCGTCAATAACTGGGTTGCTGTAAGTTCGTTAAATAAAAGCGGGTCTGTCTTATGGCATAACGGTTTTGAACAAGGGAGATGTGGATGAATAACGGCAAAGTCAGAATATATGAGTTATCGCGGGAACTCAGTTTGGAAAATAAAGATATTCTGGCAGCTTGTGAGCGGCTAAACATCGCAGTTAAGAGCCATAGCAGCACCATTACAGATGAAGATGCTGGGCGCATTCGTTCAGAACTCCAGAACGCTTCAAAAACAGCCGTTGCCCCTCAACCATCACCAGCAGCGCCTAAAAAACCCACCCCTCCCCGTCCACGCACTGCACCTAATAAGGCTGGCGCGAAGAGTGGCAGTACCAACAAGCCCGTCCGGAAGCAGCAGATTCTTGAAATTCGTCGCCATCGCCCCAAGCCTCCGGTCAAACCTACAGAAGCCTCTAACCAAGAAAGCGCAACGACTTCAGCACCAACCTCTGGCCCAAGGCCAGAAATCAATACCCCTAATCGTCCGACTCGTAGCGCTCCGCCTCAGATTAACCGGCCCCGTACGTCCTTAAGTGAGCGGCCATCCACTCAATTACCCAGTCATCCAACTCGATCCCAAACGAGCACATCGCCGCTGCGACCCACATCTGCTGATGCAGAGGACACCAGTGATGTAGCGAACGTTGAGTTGGTGCAACCACCGAATCGCCCCAGCAAGCCGATCAAGCCGATCAAGCCGCTGCTCAAACGCGATCGCAGTCGTACCAGGGGCGATGGCGACACCCAATCGGCAGGACCCATCCCAATTCGTGAGGTTGACGAAGAAAACCTGCAGTTGAAGCCTAAGCCAGAGCTGCGTCGCCCTAGCAAAAGTCGCACCGCTGATTCTACCGACAGCGATTCAAGCGATGAGGACACAACACCTGGTTTGAACCCACCGCCTGATCCTGAAACATCTCTGCGGCGGCCCACTCCCCCTAGACAACGGAAGAAAGGCCGGGGCAGCAGTAATCGGGACGAAGATGAACAGCAGGAGCTGCGTAAACCCAAAACAGCCACGAAAGGGAAACGTCGTTATAACCTCTTAGAGGATGAAGACCCGTTAGACGACGTTGGTGAGAACTCAGGTGAAGAGGGTAATAGCACCCCCTCAAACCTAAGTATGTCCTTAGCCAGACCCCCGAAACCTAAGTCTGCTAGAGGTGCCTCCCCCAAGCCAACCAGCGCTCCTCGATCCCATAAGCCCCCTCGCCGAGGCGATGATAGCCAGCAGCAACGCCGTAATCGTCGCAATCAAGAGGTCCAGGAAGAACGACCTGAGATGATTACCCTGACGGGCGGTCTATCGGTCCATGAACTCGCTGGGATTATTAAGGTCCCAGAAACAGACATCATTAAATCTCTATTTTTCAAAGGGATTGCGACCAACATCAACCAAACCCTTGATCTTGAGACGGCCCAAATGGTGGCAGAGGAGTTCGAGATTCTCGTCGAAACAGCAGAGGTCGAGTCTGAAGCCAAGAAAGTCACTGAAATGTTGGACGCTAATGACCTAGAGAACCTCGTCCAACGGCCCCCTGTGATCACCATCATGGGACACGTTGACCATGGCAAAACCACCTTGCTAGACGCGATCCGTGAAACCAAAGTCGCTCAAGGTGAAGCAGGTGGCATTACCCAGCATATTGGCGCTTATCACGTTGACCTAGACCACAAAGGCCAAAAGCAGCAGATTGTCTTCCTAGATACCCCTGGCCACGAGGCCTTTACCGCCATGCGGGCAAGGGGGGCTCGGGTCACTGACATTGCCATCTTGGTAGTCGCAGCAGATGATGGGGTACGCCCTCAAACCATTGAGGCGATCAGCCATGCCAAGGCCGCTGGCGTGCCGATTGTGGTAGCGATCAACAAAATTGATAAGGAAACCGCTCAGCCTGATCGCGTCAAGCAAGAATTAATGGAGCATGGCTTAGTCCCAGAGGAATGGGGCGGCGAAACTATCATGGTCCCGGTGAGTGCCATTAGCGGCGACAACCTCGATAACCTCCTTGAGATGCTGCTACTGGTTTCCGAGATTGAAGATCTCCACGCCAACCCTGACCGCCTCGCTAAAGGCACCGTCATCGAAGCCCATTTGGATAAAGCCAGGGGACCTGTCGCCACCCTATTGGTTCAAAACGGCTCCTTACAGGTCGGTGAATCCCTAGTGGCTGGCTCTGTCTTTGGCAAAGTGCGGGCAATGATCGACGATCGCGGCGATCGCGTCAAAGTTGCCAGCCCCTCCTTTGCGGTTGAGGTGCTGGGCCTCAGCGATGTCCCCGCAGCTGGGGATGAGTTCGATGTCTATGGCGATGAGAAAGAAGCCCGATCAGTGGCGGACTCCCGTGCGGCTGATCAGCGATTGTCTCGCCTACAGCAAGCAATGGCATCCCGTCGCGTTACCCTGAGCAGCCTCTCGGCCAAAGCCCAAGAAGGCGAACTCAAAGAGCTAGCGCTGATTTTAAAAGCCGATGTTCAAGGTTCAATTGAGGCGATTTTAGCGGCTCTACAGCAACTGCCCCAAGGGGAAGTCCAAGTTCGGGTTTTGTTAGCTGCACCGGGCGAAATCAGCGAAACAGATGTTGATCTCGCCGCTGCGAGCGGCGCAGTCCTCGTCGGCTTCAATACGACCCTTGCCTCGGGGGCTCGACAAGCCGCCGATGAACAAGGAGTCGATGTTCGCGACTACGACATCATCTACAACCTCTTGGATGACATTCAAGGAGCTATGGAAGGTCTCTTAGAGCCCGAAATGGTAGAAGAACCGCTTGGGCAAGTTGAAGTTCGAGCCGTCTTCTCCGTTCGGAAAGGTACAGTCGCAGGCTGCTACATCAGCTCCGGCAAAGTCACACGCAACTGCCGTGTTCGCCTCCGCCGAGGCAACGATATTGTCTATGAAGGCAACCTTGACTCACTCAAGCGTATGAAAGATGACGTGAAAGAAGTCGCAGCAGGCTTTGAGTGTGGTATCGGTGTCGACAACTTCAATGGCTGGAAAGAGGGTGACGTGATTGAAGCCTTTAAGCTGGTTACACAGCGCCGCACATTGACCCACGCCTAGGGTTCACCATGACCAGCCCCCGTCAAGACCCCTATCTGTGGTGGCATCTAGCTGGCGCGGCAACATTACCGCTCTGGTTAGATGGCTGCCTAGCTGGATTAGCCGTGGGTGATCCGGTCATCAACGTTTGGCTTGAGCAAGGGCTGCTGATTGCCCTAGGCATCACTCTACCCTTGGGGCTGCAGTGGCGTCGGCCCATTTATCTATTTCGGGTGGGGCCTTTAGCTTTGAGTGCAGAGGCACTCACCGAAAATCAAGTACGATGGCTCAGCCTACAGCGGGGATGGCCTCAAAAAGTAATCGCTTTGCTAACAGCTATCGCTCTGAGTAGCGTTCTGGTCGTCTTGTATGGCGTTTCACCGATAGCAGCCGCAACTACTCCTTTTGCGAGCCTTGGCCGCACACCGGGCTGGTTAATTTGCGCAGGCTGTTTTGCCATAGCCAACTGGTTTGGCCAAACCGCCATAAGTGCGCTGGGCCTCTTTTTGGCAAAAGCGCGAACGTTAGAGCACACCCAACCCTACGATCGCACTAAGATTAGCCAAGATTTTTCGGGGATGCTGATCCAAGTGGGTCAAGTTTTACCCAAACAATGGCTTGAAGCAAAAGCTGCCTCGCCCGAGGCCAATAGGCCCCCTGCTCCTGCCGATTCCTCAACCGAAGTAGAGCAAGACTACAGTCAGGCAGAAGCCCCTGTAGAGGCAGCGATAGTCGAATCGATAGAACCGCAAGAACCCTTGCCCAACGATGAGGCTGAACCGGAAGCCACCGAGAATGGAGCTCTTTTGGCTGCAGAAAGCGCCCCCCTTGACACCATAGAGCCTCCATCACACACCGCAAAACCGGACAGTGAAACTGAGGGTATTCAAAAAGATGGGGACATTGAGCATATAGAGGCAGAGCAGACAGTCAATGACCCAGCAGATGAGAGTGACGCAGAGACGACCTCACCAACCGAGGTAGCCGTTACCAACGACACGAACAGCATTGATCCAGAGGCCGAAGCTCCTGAATCCTCTGAGTCTGCATGAGTCATTAGCAAAGGGGCATCCGAAACTGTGGTGAACCACACAACCATTAAAAAATGGCTGCGTTATCTTATAGAAAGCTTGAGTTTTGGCTCTAGCCAGTTGGAAAACTGCGCTTGGATCGTGAGGTTCTGATGCCCCTAGTCAATTTTTGGGCGAACTTCCAACACGTCAATTTCATTCAATTAAAACTTTGAAAAGGGAGCAGCATATGTCATCCTCTTCCTCCACAGCCCTCCAGAGCTATGCTGACGATGCCCAAATCTGGAACAATCTAAAGACCGCGATCGCCAATAGCTCTGGTTTTAAGCGTTGGAATTCAGATCAACACCTCACTTCTGTGGAAGACTCTAATGTTGATGCTCTAGTGCGTCGCTACTTGAGAGAGACCCTGGAAACCCTGGCTTATTAGGGCTTTACCAACGCTTGCACCTGCTCAATGAGCCGTGCTCTCAACGGCGCTAAGCGCTGATCTAGTTCTGGCATAAAGCTTGGGGATGGAAACAACGATGTGAAAAATCGATCCATCGCTAGGTGCTCAATGCGAATCCAGTAATCCACCGGTTGGGGACCGTCAATCTGGCGGCTCAGCACTCCAAACCCAAGCCGTTCATAGCGATTGGGTCTGGCTAGGGCTGGACTTTGCAACCATTGCTGGAAGGTTTCGGCCCGATCCATCTCAGCGACCAAAACATCAATCAAGGCTGCTGGCGGGAGTGAAGCCGCGAGATTGTCGTTGTCTTGAGGTGATTGGGCCCAGGCTTGGGCGAGTAGCGTTCGGCGCTGATCAGGCTGCTGCCAAGCCTGCAGCGCTAACCCGCCAGAACCGCCCACTGGCTCAGCCAACACCCCTTGGGCTTCTGCAACTAGCGCTAACCCTAGAGCGTCATTAATGGCTTGCCAATCGGCTGCTGCCCCAGACCAATCCCCACGCCACCACTGCAGCCCGCCTCGCACTCGACGGGCCTGGTAATACAGTGGCACTGCAGGGGGCAAATCCCTCAGCCATTCGCTATATAGCGCCTCAACTCCATCCAGCACTTGAGGATAAAATCGCTGAAAACCAGGCTGTTGCCAAAATGGACTGGTGAGATAGAGCGGATGGCGGGCAATTTCGAGGACAAAAGCTTGAATCGCCTGTTCTGGTTGATTTAATCGCAAAAACTGGATGGCCAACCCAAAAAATACCCCTGCTTTAGCAGGCACCAACTGAGCCGCTTCAGTAAAGGCAATCGCCGATGCCACCGGCTCAACGTCTCCTTGAAGCCAACCCAAGCTGGAATAGCCGAATTCCAGATGGGGGGATTGCGAGATCGCCGCTTCAAACCAAGCGATCGCCGCCCCTTGTAAACGCCGCCGCTGCTCTTCTGGCAAGCTATCGGCGAAGCTAAAATTGCCTAGGTTCCAACCTAATTGATAGGAATAATAGGGCTGCCAAGGCGCAATTTGATGGGCTCGCTCTAGATTATCCACAAACCCAACCCTGTCATCTTCTGCTAAAGCAACAAAGCCTTGATGGGCGAGGCTCCAAGCTCGGTAGAACGGCACTAAAGTCACCAGAAATGTGAGCAGACCACCAAGGCCCACCCTCACCCACCTCCGCTGCCATCTTCGCGATGATGGGTGTGCCTGAGGGGTCCGTGGGGGAAATTGGGCAAACGTGATCAGAAGCGATAGTTCAATCAGCAAACTGCCTGTGATGGCGATGTTATCGAGCTGATAATCTGTCAGAGCCACAGCTCCGTATCCCACCAGCCCTGAAGTGAGACCAATCAAAAGGGCACGGGGAACCTGAGTCTGTTGCCAAACCCGGTAAGTCGTCCAGCCCCATAGGGCGATCGCCCCAACCCCTAGCCCTAGCCCCCCCAGACCTAACTCGGCCCAAAGTTGTATAGGCGTATTGTGCAACTGGTGAATCAGTTCGGCCTCACGCCCAGCCCAACCGGGCCGATAACGCTGATAAGCCAGAGGCACACTGCCCAGCCCCAACCCCGTCCAGGGCTGGGCCATACCCATTGTCCAACCGGTCACGAGGGTAATCCATCGGTAGGCCAGCTCACCCTGGCTCAAATTGCCTTGCAAAATCGCCGACACGGAGGTGCGCAGGCGATCGTTGGTGAAGCCAAGGGCCAAGAGGCTCACAAGACCAACGCCGCTGCCCAATAGCCACTGCCAAGGTTGAGGACGCTGATGAATACCTAAGAGAAGGAGCGCCGTCAGCACAGTCACCCCTAACCCGAGGCCACCGGCTCTAGAACCAGTGGTATAAAGAACCATGAGTCCTAAACCCGCCCCGCCCCAGGCCAGCCACCGCCACCGCCCTCGTTGGCTCCAACCCCAGCCTGCTAGCAGCGGTATGTTAATAACTAAGAACCCCGCCACATAATTTTGATGACCGATCGGATACCAGTTGCGCAAACTCAGGATGTTGAAGTTAAAGCCACGCTGAATGCCGTACTCTGACAAAGCTTGCAGACGAGCCAGCTCTGGCAGATAAGTCTGACTCAGCCAGAGTCCTAAGCTGAGTAACGAAAAGACAATCACCAGCAGGGTCTGAAATCTGAGCAGGCCATTGAGGCGATCACGATTCCATGCATGACTGGCATCCGTCCCACAGTTTAACCACCCCTTCAAACCGTAAAGGGTAGCCACCGCTCCCACAGCAGCACTGCTATACCAGCGGGCCTGCACTGGAAACTCCGCCTGCCAGCTTGATAACACCAGCACCAGCAACGTGAAGCCACACCATAGATTCCACCCCCGGCCAAGGCTGAGCGATCGACTTGGCAAAAACCAGCCTTGCCACAGCAGCCAAACGACCGGCATCAGCACAGCCGCTTGCCAGAGCACCACCCAAGGCCAGCCCACCATCCAACTGTTGCTGTTAGGGAGGAGGGTCCAGAGTGCATAAAACAATCCAACGCTACCCGCAAGTAAGGGGCCCTCCCCTGCGGCGCGACCTTGCCGATCCGTCATGAGAGCTGGGTTAAGTCAGGGGTGGGCAGCGCGGAGCCATTGCGGGTGAAATGGGGTAAGCTCAGTTGATCTGCTTTTACAGCTTCTACCAGCTGATCTAAGGGCGGAAACTCACGGGGCCAATCCCGATACACGTTCAGCAGTTCGGGCAGAGCATAAAACTCCAGGGGTGCGGGCAGCAAAATCATGTCAATGGCGTTGGCACCCCAGTTGCGATAGGCAAAGCTGAGTCCCTGACGCTGCCGGGGCCCTCTCCGCTCGGTGAGAGAAGTGAGCCAAGCCCGTGCTTGACGGTTTTCCAAGAGGTGCGCCCGCAGGGTTACCATCTCTTGGTCGGTGTTGGATAGATCTATGAGTGCTTCTAAATAGGTGTCGGGATCAATCCAGGCCCGCAGCATTTGGAGTCCCACATCATTGGGAAGATCAGCGATCGCATCTGTCAAAATTTCAATCGCCTTGTCTGGATTTTGATCCACATGGATTAAAGCACGAACAACGGTCTTACCGATCTCTAGGTTGGGTAATGGGGGCCGCTGATGCCACCATCGCAACAGTTGGGCCTGCTCGTATGCAAGACCGTACAGGGTTTCCTCGGGCTGCAAATGAGCTATCAATGCATCGTAAAGATCAAGGGTCTGACTGACCACAGCAGGATGCAGCGATCGCAAGGGCTCAGTCTGCCAAATGGGTAGGGTCGTGAAGCGTGAACTGACTAACCCTTCCAAAGCAAAAGCCGTGATCGCTGCATCAGTCTTCTCCTGAGCCAGATAGGTGAGCCCCAGGGTGTAGTAAGTGTAGTTGAGCGTGCGCGGTCGCAAAATCACCGTCCGCGCTGCAAAAATCTCTGCTTGCTCGGGCTGCTCGGGCAACAGTCGCAGAGCCAGATTGTTATTAAACCAGATGTCATTTGGGGCAGCTTGGTAGGCATCCAACAAATTTTCAATGACTCCGGCTCGAATAGCTGTTTGATCCTCTGGATTAGAAAATCCCTTCTCGATTTCCACCAATTGCTGCGCAGCCAAAGCGGCATAGGTAGGGTCCCAAGGCGTGAGTTGTGATGCTTTGAGCAATTTACGGTGAGCCGTCGGCAGATCCTGCTCCTGATTGGTGGCGATAACAGCTTGCTGACCCAAAGCGAGGGCCACATTGAAAGGTAGCCACACTTGCAAAAACAGCGCAATCAAGGCCAAAACGCCCAAACTGGCAATGCGTCGAGGCAACTTTGACAGCGATGGCGGAGATTGAAGGTGCTCAGCTAGACTCGCCATCAGCACAACATTGGTAATCAGGGTGAGCGTAATCGGAATATTTTCAAGCTGATAATCGGTCAGACTTGACACGCCGTAAGCAAAAAAGCTGCCGCAAATGCCCATCAGCAGAACGCGATCGCCCTTAGGGACAGATCCTCGACCCTCGCGTTCCGGCGATAAGTGGCGAAACAACCGCCAGCCCAATCGTCCGACTAGGATGCCCCAAGCCGCGTATAGGCCCAGGCCGAAGATGCCTAGCTCAGCTAAAAGATGGATGGGGGTATTGTGCAATTGCTGCACATGATCGAGACCATTCCCCACCTCAATCGGACGATACAGGTTAAAAAGCCGCGAAATATTACCAGGCCCCACACCCAGCCAAGGGTAATCGCGAAATATATTGATCCCAGCCTGGGCCATAAAAACGCGATCAAGTAGGGGACCATCGGCATACGAGAGCTGGGTCAGGTCCAGTCCCTGTCCACCCAAAATCACCTGCAAAGTGGTGCGGATGCGAGGATTGCTGACCATTACACCTAAGGCGATCGCCAAGACCCCAATACTGAACACGGCCTGACGCCGTCGATGCTTGCCCGGATGATTCACCATCCGCAGTACTAAAGTGACGGCTAACCAGGCAACAAGACCCAAAGCTGCGCCACGGGAACCGCTGACATAGGTGGCAACCCCAATTAGAAACGCGCCTCCCGTAGCCAACCACCGCTGCCAACCGTGCTCTGCTTGGGCCAACGCCACCACCAGCGGAAAACTGAGAACGAGATAGCCCCCTTCAAAGTTGTGGTGTCCCAAGGGCTGAGCATTACGAATCGCACTGGCAAAATTGGCCCCTTGCCACATATCAGGGCTCGGTCGCCAATGGGCCAGGCTAATGACTGCATTCGTGATTGCCATGGTGGCCACTCCCCACCAGACTCGCCGGATGGAAAACCCGTTGCGCTTGATCCCGTTGTGCAAGCCATAAAGCACCAGAGCATAGCTCAACACAAAGACGCCGTTCCACAAAGCCACTGCTCGAAATGGTGCCAGCCAACTCGATAACCCAATACCCAAAAGGGTGATGCCGACCATGACATCCAAACCATGGCCGAGCAGCAAAAACGGCTGCTTAAACTGTCGCAGCTGAACGATGCACCAGACCCCAAACAGCACAAATCCTAACTGCCACAGCACAATCACAGGCCACTGCATCATGCGGTAGTAACTGTAGGACAGCCACGCAAACAGCATCAATAAGGCCAGACTCAAGCAGCCAAACAGGGCACTCCGCTGGCCAACAAATAATTTCCCAATTTGGGGAACGGGACGGTCCTTCAACATGGGCAATCAGTTACAGCATCTGCAGCCCTTAGGGGCTGTCATTAAATTAAAATTGAAATCCTTATGGTGCAACGGTCACAGCCCCTAGCAATATTCCCTAGCAATATTATAGAAGCGCGATCAACTTGCTCAGCAAGGCTTTCACCGGGTGTTGGTGACGCGCCCTTAGTATGCGCCTTGTCCCGCCAAAACAATACGCAGAGTCTCAATCAAAATTTCTAGGTCTAGGTTCAAAGACCAGTTGTCAATGTAGTGGAGATCAAGACGGGCAGTATCGTCAAAACTTTTAATATCAGAGCGCCCTGAAATCTGCCAAAGCCCTGTGATCCCAGGCAACACCTGATGGCGAATATGATGCCAAGGGTCAAACTGCGCCACATCTCGCAGGGGAAGAGGACGAGGCCCCACTAAGCTCATCTCTCCCCTGAGCACGTTAAAAAGTTGAGGCACTTCATCTAAACTGGTACGTCGCAAAAACTGCCCCACCGCCGTCACCCTGGGATCTTGCCTCAGTTTAAATAAAATGCCATCAGGAGATAAATTTTGAGCCTCTAACTGAGCTTGCAAGTGGGACGCATTCACCCGCATGGTCCTAAATTTCCAGACGTGAAATACGTGGCCATGCAGCCCCATTCGCTGCTGCTGGAAGAAAGCAGGCCCTGGCGAATCGAGACGAATGGCAATGGCAATGGTGATCAGCACGGGACTCAAGCAGAGCAGCCCGAGCACTGCCCCAAGATAATCGAGGCAGCGCTTCACCCGGTAATCCAACCCATCAATCAAGGGCGCATCCAACCGCAGGGTAGGAATCCCTGCCATCACCTCTGGGACCCCCCGGCGATAAAGCATCTCGCGACTGGAAGGCAACAAATGGAGGGCAATACCCGCCCGCCGCAATCGCCAGTACAGGCTAGAGGCTAGGTCTAGGTCGGGTAAATCTTGAGCTAGCACCACCTGTGCCCCTGAGGCTTTTAAGGATTGAAAAGTTGATTCGGCCATTGCTGCAGAGGAAAGCGCCGCCCCCACAACGTGATAGTTACCGCGTCGGGTCAAAACCTCAGAGAGGGCTCTGAGCTCAGGGGCCGGAGCAATCAAGAATAAGCGGGCTTGCCCATAACGCCGCTCTAAGGAACGCAGCACGATTACCATCACCAGCCGGAGCATCAGTACAAACCCCATGCTGCCGACCCAAGCCACTAAAAACAGCGATCGCGGCGGATCAACAGTGGGATCGTAAAAATATGACAACACCAGGGAAAACAAAAATACGGCTGTGACGAGCTGACAGGCTCTGCCGTAGTCACAGGTGCGATGGGACTGACTGTAAAGCCCATTCTGGGCAAAAAGTAACAAGGTGGCGATCGCAAACAGCCAAAACAGACTCGGCAGATCCAGCCACACCCACCACACCAACTGCGGCGGAATCGGCGAATAAAATTGATTGAAATGACGAGCCACCTGCCAAGCCGAAGCAAGGGCAATGGTGTCGGTCCCCAAAAGCATCAATGCCCGATACCACCGCCAACTCAAAAAATGCGTCAGCGCCCCTTGCCGGGGGGCACGGATATCAGCCAGACTCTGGGAGCGAGAGCGCTGATGCAATTTAGCCATTTGTGCGAGTAAATGTTGCAGACTGTTTTGATGGCACGGGGTTTGCCCATACTTAAGTGTGGGACAACACCGCCCAAGAACGAACACTCTGGCCCGAGGAAACCGATTTGCAGGCACAGTTTGAGATAAACCGTAATCATATTGGCAGTCCTGGCGATGCTTGGGGAAGCTACCCAAAATGTGGAGCACTCCTGGAGATGCCCCAATGAGCATCGCCATGATTACGGGCTCCGCTGGTCTGATTGGTTCTGAGGCAACCCTCTTTTTTGCCCGACAGGGTTTAACTGTCGTGGGCATTGACAACGATATGCGTCAGGCTTTTTTTGGGCCAGAGGCCTCCACAAACTGGAACTGCAAGCGTTTACAGGCTACGTTGGGCGCTCAATACCGCCACCATGATCTCGACGTTCGAGATCGCCAGAGCCTCAATCAACTGATCCAGCAATACGGCAAAGCCGTCCGCCTAGTCATTCACACAGCGGCCCAGCCATCGCACGATAGGGCCGACCGTGCGCCCC